>JACNJD010000217.1 GCA_014382715.1 Candidatus Desulfacyla euxinica
CGTCCTGTTTCAAATAGCCTCTTTAGCCCTTTATGTTTAAACGATGTTATCATTATGGCTATTGTAACCTATGTCGTAACGAGTGTCAATAATGATAGTTTTTTGCACGGATTTTCGGGACCGCCATCAATAAATACATGATTTCCTTAAGCGGTTGATGTTTTGTCCCATATTGGTCATTGTGCGCTTTTCCCGGCGCCACAAAATACAAAACCCCGCTCTCTATCTATTCAGAATAGCAGGGTTTTAAGGCAATCGTAGACCATTCCAAATCCTCTTTTTCCTCTCAGCCTGGTGCGACCCTCGCCTATTTAGATTAAGCCTTATTCATTTTATTACAAACATTTGAATACTGTGTAATTCAGAATTTAATGGTTGCTTCCATAAGTTGCCTTGTTTTCAGCAACTGCTGGCTGCCTCGATTGATTTCTACGTTGGATATCAACATGAACTGTAGCCCCAAGAACTTCCGCAACTCGGCGTAACATGCTTAAAGAGTGCCCTTCGTAGGATGGGGACTCAAGGCGGCTGATTTGTTGTTGAGACGTCCCCACCTTTCGGGCTAACTCCTTCTGGGACAAACCGGCTTCTTTGCGGAAAGCAGCTAATTTCAAAGCCACGTCCCAAGCCTCACCGGCCTTTTTAAAACGTTCAGCAAAATCATGATCCTTCAACTGTTCTTCAAGATATACGTCAAAATTTGTTTTTCGTCTCATAACGGATTCCTATCCAGCCAATCGCGTTTTCTATCCAAAGCGACCTTACGATCTCTTGGGGCAATCTTTTTTGCCTTACTTCGAATTCCATGCACGACAATGATGCGCCGATCCTTCATAAAAAAATACAGCATTCTTGTATTCAGCTTACCCACATGTCGCAGCTCAAACAAATCATCTCCAATGGGCTTTGATAAAGGAGGCCGATGATACTGTCTGTTTCGAAGTTTAGCGAGACCAGACATCACAGCCGCAAAGTCATTTGGGTCAGACTCCTTTAGCTCGTTTAAAAATTCCTGTACGGGATGTCTGCCGAAACGGGTTTCAAAAAATTCTATAGCAAATTCCATTTAATGTCAACATCAATATTGGTGTAAGAAATGTGATCTGTTCTACGTTGAATCCCAGGAATATATCTGATTAGGCGGCAATGGCCGTGTTGATTTCGTGAATGATAGCTTCTAACTCGCTCCCGAATATTTTATTCAGCTTAGCCCATGATCCGCCTTCCCGTGAAATATGGGCATGTTATCTCTGGGATATTATTGACTTTGTGACTTATTTCTACCCCTGATCCCAATTTTTCACTTTGCACTTTTGCCGGGGCCACAAAATACAAAATCCCGCTCTCCATCTGTCACGCCGCTTCCTCCTGACAGCTTTGCGCGAAATGCTTTCGAACCTCTTTCCTGCCTACTTGCCTGGACAACAGTTTATAGTTGTTCCGCTCAAATCGGATTCTTCCGGCGATAATCGCGGGATGGATCTTCAACTTCTCTGCCAACGCATATAGCTTTTCAGTGGTCGCTTTCGGGCCAATCGGCCTCTTATTCCAAATCCTGTCAGAAATCAGCGCATTCCGGGCCAGATCATCGGCCTCATTTTCGATTTTGTCTTCGGCTTCGACGTCGTGTCCACGAAGGTCCAGGTCATCAACAATGATCGGTTCGGCTGCCGAAAGGTGCCTGACCACATGCGCCAGTTCGTGAAGGAGGCAAAACCAGAAATGGTCAATACGGTCATAGCGAAGCGTCAGACCTATGATCGGTGTTCCGTCCGGCATCGACATGGCTGCGCCATCCAGATAAGTCTTGGGCAAGTGAGACACGACAATAAGATGAATGCCCTGTTTATCCAGGTACTCTTTGGCCAGCAGAGGACCATTGTCGAAATAACTCAGTCGCGCGATTTCACGCATTGTATTTAGCTTGAGTGACCCCCTGACATACTCAGACCTCAAGGGTGTTTGGCGGGCAAGGCTCAGCACCCTGATAAACCAGGCCGTAATCGCATAAGGTTCCGTCTTGGCGTTGTACCGCCCCTTTTTTCCCTGACGCAAGAAGGCCGATGAAACGGATTCCATTCCTCCAGCCTTTTCTATGAAATCACGAATTACCTCCTCCGCCCTCACCTTGAGATCAGGTAGCTTGGGTATCCAACACCGGTTTGCCATCTCCACCACGGGAAACCGAGACCAATCTATATCCGGCATGCTTTCCGGAAAAGCGGCCCCAGGTTCCTTGAGCAGAACTTCTGCTGAAATCCCCAAACCTTCGTGCAACGCCCGCATCATGGCAAGCGTCAGCGGCCTTTTCCGGTTCAGCACCTCAGAAACCTTGCTCTTGTTTCCCATAAAGGGAACCATATCCTTTTGGGTAAACCCGAGCTGCTCCATCCTGAATTTGATGGCATCCACCGGATCGGGCGGGCTGATAAGATAATGCCGGTCTTCATACATTTCCACAAGAGCGGTCAGCAGTTCCAGCTCATCCATCTCGGGAGTGTCAGGTTTGGCGCCCATGAGTACTTCAATGCGGGATAGGGCTTTTTCATAATCTTCCTCTGTTTTTATGAGGCGGTTCATCATTTAAATCACCTCCGCATCGATTTCGTCATATTCTTTGTGGGTCCCGATAAAACGCACAAACACGGTTTTCGAGTTATAGTTGATTCTTACCACCAGTCGGTATTTATTGCCCGCGATATTGAAGACAACCCGGTTGTCTTTGAGAATGCTGGCGGAGCCATACATAGCCTTTACATCTGCCGGTGATGCCCACTGGGCATGCCGCGCTTCGTAGTACCAAGCCTCCAACGGACCTTTTGCGTCCTGATAGTCGGATTGATTATAAAATTCAATAAGGGTTTTTCGTTTGATGACATGCACAATTTAATTGGTTCCCAGATGTTTGTCAAGTAAAAAGTTCCTAATTAGGGAACTTTGTTAAACCAAGAAAAATTTTGGTGACCCTTTTTGGTAAATTACGAATGTTGCGTGGTCTTGAAATTCCCCGTAACTGCTTAATCTCGTAGCCTTATAAAGCAGCAAGCTCCCTGACAAAATCTGTGTGTTTAGGCCACAAAGCAAGTTTCAAATCATAGGCTTCAAGCGCTTCTGTTATGCCTCCGCCAATCTCTCAAACCCATATCTTTTGCCATGGGTATTTCCCGGGGCGGCAAAATACAAAAACCCCGCTCTCCATCTGTTCAGAGTAACGGGGTTTTTGGGCGACCGTGGACCATTTCAAATCCTCTATCCCTATTGGGTTGAAAGAGGAACTTGGTTCGGGAATTCTGCTGAAGTTGTTTACACGTAACTACTCTGTAAGTCAATGGAAATGGGGAGCGAGTTGCGGGTTACCCCGCAGTTGCTTCGCAACAAGCGGGATCTTCGCTCTGCTTCGACGAGCTAAGGGTTAAGGGTTGCAGGTTACGGGTTGCGCGTTTAATGATTTCGGTGATCATATCCGGCTCTTTTCACAGAGCAGATGCATTACGATGCGCACCAGCACATCCTTTTCCTCAGGACGGCTCTCAGCAATCATAAGGGTCATGGCCACCAGTGCCGCATCGGTCAATCGGTATTTCTGCTTGCTGCTCCAGGGCTTATCGGGGATTGTCATCTCAATGAAACCCAAGCTCAGCATTTTTTCAAGACTTCGCTTGAAATTCCCGGTTCGAGTGGAATACCCAGATGCGGCGAGAATTTCCTGGCCTGTCTTGGGCCTATCTTTACATGATCCAAGAATGGTTTTTTCAACCGTTGTGATATCAACTTGGGCCTCATGGGCCTCGACTCTGGCCTCGACTTGGGCCCGCACTTCCGCTATGACTGGGGCCTCTGACGCGGGCCGCAGTTCTGGTGCTTCCTCATATATTTGAGAATCGGGATACTTAACAATCATTCTGAAAACATCACCTTCAATCAGCTCGGGGTCGCTCCCACCTCAGGTTTTGACATATAAGGTCAAAACCAAAGGGCTTTTTTCAAAAAAATTATGCTAATGATTCGTGGCGATCGGTGCCAGGTCAGTCCAAGGCCTCAATATAGGAATACTGTAGGAATCCTTAATCCATAACCGGATTCTTGAAGGGGTTAATCTCAAGGTGGGCGTTAGCGGCTAACTCAAGTGCTATTTCTTTACGTTTTGGCTTTTCCTCGGGCCATCCAACAATATTTGCGTGCCGAGTTGGCCATTTATCAGGGATAATATGAAGGCCTTTAGATATGGCAACATCAGCCATAAAATCAGCTCTGGCATGTAGGCTTTTTGGCGGGTTTATTCGATTAGCTACTTTATCAGTTCCAATCTTCCATATGTTTTCATCTGAAAGATCCTTAATCCGAAAAACCGAAAGCTTTAAATTCTGCGGGGGCAAAAATGCAGACGATTTCACCCTCTTGTTGGAAGGACTAAATTGATTTCTGGATAGCAAGTATCGAGTTAAATCTTCCTGTGGGTCTATATCCTCAAGAACGCTATCCAAGAATTTAAGTTGAATAAAGCCTTTCAAGGTTGTCCAGAATAGTCTTAGGAATCTCATCACCAAAATATTCTTCCCCATTAACCTTATTGAGACCGAACAGGCCGGCAAAAGTAATCACATTGCGACTTCCTATACTTATCGAAAAAACACGCCTTGGTTGTCTGTACCATTCAAATGCGATTTCACCATCAGGTTCGACTGTAACATCAGGTAAGGGGATTGTTTTTGGAAAGGTCTGAGCAAATCGTGTCGCCTCAGCATACGAATCAAAATCAATAGCTTTTGCATCATATCCATCCCAATTATCAGATGAACATGACTCCATTATGCTCGCAAGATTTTGAAATATTTCAGAATCGTCATTTGTGACACTTATGGAACAATCCCGAGATGTTTGTTCTAATAAACCTCGGAGTTTTTCGGCTGTTTCACTTACAGCCGTATTCAATGAAAAGGAAAACGGGCTTTGATAGGGGCCATTGAGGGGGATACATGCGATTGTCATTCGAATAACCTCGCTGTTTCTTCTGTGATACTCTGGAAAAATATCCGATTTTTTAACTCATGAAATTGTTCAAAAAAAGACCACATATCTTGACTATCCGGAGAGAAGTCTTGAGATTTATATACGTCTATATCAAGGATTAAAGAAATATGATTGGCTTCTTTGCTTTTTTCTAGAGCCTGAATAACATTAGCCATAATATCGAGTTCCGGGAAACAGGTCGTAATCTTTGTCAAAAAACCGCTTATAACACATGATAAACTGTCAGGAATATTAGGTGGAGCCGTGAGAAATGTGGAAAAATCAGTTATTGGAAATGGGATATCAAGTTGATTAATATACCGGACTGCGATTCTTGCAACAGACTGTGGATTAGCAGCTTCAACATACAGCGTCCACAGATCTTTGGCCTCGTTAAAAATCTCTTCCCAATAAGTATATGGTTTCAGGCGGCTGAATGTGAATCCATCAATTCTAAATTGGGCGATTTTCTTTTCATCGTCTGTAATAAAAAAATAACCGTGGAGACCCTGTCCCTCAGTCGTAGTTGAAACAGGCCTACCGGGTGCTATTTTGAACTCACCTTTAAACAAACGACGTTCTTTAAATTTCGGAAATCGATCGCCAATCTGCTCTTTTAAGGATAAAAACTCGCTAACTCGAAATTCAGATGGAAGTTTGACCCGAAAATCTATGATTGCTTCTCTAATTGGAGCATTATTTAAGTGCCGTTGTTTAGCCATAAAAAACCTGCCACAGTTTGATTATGGGCCAGTGGAAGCAGTTAGAATAGAGAAAGTGATGAGACCCTGATTTCTTTGGCAAATGAGCTTAGCTAAATTGTTCTAGTGAGTCAAGAGAAAAGGATTTCCTGGATGGAAGGGATAAAGCTCTTTCTCCCTTTTCCGCTCATATTTCAGACAGATAAGGCAGAATAGATCCAAACAGTTGGCAAGGCGTTTACAGCGGTTTGCATTATGATCGCAGAGGAGATATGCGTGGTCATTTTGAAGGCTCTCCAGGCAGCGCCTGCTCCCCTGTAATTCCATTCCCAACAAAGAATTCATCACCATAAAACCCCATAGACAAAGATAGAAACCAGCTTTAATATTGACTCGCTTGATAATCAACAGGATAAGCTCCTCCTCAAATTTCTCGTTTGACAAACAGATTTGCGCAGGTCTAATATCATATATGGAAAACAAACAAGAGTTGATTGCCCAACTGAATGACCTGTTCAATCCAAAATCAATCGCCATCGTGGGTCTGCCCCGGGGGATGAAGATGGGAAAGCTTTTCCTCATGGCCCTCCAGGACCAGGGCTATCCCGGCCCCATCTACCCGGTTCATCCGAAGGCTCGTGAGATTGACGGGCTCAAGGCCTATCCCAGTATATCTGCCATTCCCAATCCTGTGGATCTGGCCATTATCCTTGTCCCTCATTCCAGTGCCCTGCCGGTCGTCAAGGAGTGTTCGGTCAAGGGGGTAAAAGGGGCCGTGCTCTTTACGGCCGGCTACAAGGAGACTGGAACCGGTGAAGGTAAAGCCCTGGAAGAGGAACTGGCTTCTGTTGCCAGTGGCTCAGGGATGCGGCTTTTCGGGCCCAACTGCATGGGGATCTACTGTCCGAAGACCGGTCTGTCCTTTTTCCCCGAACTTTCGAAACAACCAGGGCACGTGGGATTTATCTCCCACAGCGGTTCCCTGGGAAATATTCTCTGCCGTATCGGTCCCCAAAAGGGGATATTCTTCAGCAAGGCCGTGAGCTTGGGAAATGAATGTGACCTGACCGCTGCCGATCTGCTTACCTATCTCGGAGATGATCCTGAAACGGGTATCATCGGTGCATATCTGGAAGGTATCAGGCATGGACCCTCTTTCTTAAGGGCACTCAAAGGAGCTTCAGAAAAGAAGCCTGTCATCCTTTGGAAGGTTGGTCTGACCCCGGAAGGAGGCGAAGCCGCGGCCTCCCACACAGGAGCACTGGGGGGTTCCCGGGAGATATGGGAGGCCGTAGTTCGGCAGGGAGGGGCCATTCCCATAAAAGGCGTCGATGTCCTCCTGGAGACATTAATGGGCTTTTCATTACTCCCGTCTGATTTAGGGGACCGGATCGCTATAATTTCGGGCCCGGGCGGGCTCGCCGTGGCTGCTGCAGAAGCATGTGGAAACACCGGGCTCAGATTGGCGAAACTTTCTCCTGAAACCCGCTCCACCTTAGCCGAATTCATTCCCCCCACAGGCACAAGTCTTCGCAATCCTGTAGATGTAGGACTCTCAGCCTCACTGGAGATAGAAATCTACGCACGCGCTGCCAGGGCTTTGGCAGCAGATTCAGGGGTGGATGCCATACTGGTGGCAGGCAGGGGATTGACAGAAGAGTCCAATAACCTGTTTGCGGAATCCATCATCCAAACCCGTAGAGAGTCCGGGAAACCTTTCCTTGCCGTGAATATCCCTGGATTTGATATGGATTTCTCCAAAGGCCTATGTCAGGCCGGGGTCCCGTTTTTCGAATCCGTGGAGAGGGCACTGGTTATTTACGCACAAGCCCGCCAGTACCAGCGCTGGAAGGAGCATCGGTCCACTTAGGGCACACGTGAGGCCTGAACCCGGAATCAATTCCTTCAGGTAATCCCCAGATAGGAGACAGCAAATGGAAATAAAGAAGGTATGCATCATCGGCATGGGAACCATGGGCAGCCAGATCGGAATTGTCTGCGCCGGAGCCGGATTTGAGACCTCGATGGCTGACATGTCACAGGATCGGGTAGAAAAAGGATTGCAGGGTATCGAGATGTTTTTGAAGGCCCGCATGAAAAAGGGAAAGATGGATCAGGAAACGATCCATACTTTACTATCCCGGATCAGCACAGAGACGGATATCTCGGAAGCGGTTTCTGATGCGGACCTGGTCATCGAGGCGGTTTATGAAGATATTGAAATCAAGAAAAAGATCTTTCAGGAAATGGACACGGCCAGTCCCGAAACGACTATCCTTGCGAGCAACACATCTACCCTGTGGATTGCGGAAATCGCAGCAGCCACCCGTCGTCAGGATAGATGCATAGGCACCCATTTTCTGATTCCGGCCGCCCTGACCCCGCTTGTGGAGGTCGTCCGTGGGCCTGAAACCTCTGACGAAACACATCACACGGTCACAGGATTTCTTCGTAACTGCGGAAAAGAGACAGTGACGGTTGCCGACTCACCGGGGTTTGTTATCAACCGCCTGTACCTCCCCATGGTCAACGAAGCGTTTTTTGCCCTTGAGACCGGGATTGCCAGCGCCACCGAAATTGACAGAAGCTGTACTATGGGTCTGGGGTTTCCATTAGGCCCACTGGCGGCCGCGGACGCTTTTGGATTGGACATATTACTTACCTGCATGCAGACCCTTCAAAGGGAACTGGGAGATAAATACCGGCCCTGTCCCCTGCTGGTAAAACTTGTCAGGGCGGGGAACCTGGGCAGGAAAACAGGGAAAGGGGTATACGACTACGCCGAATAGCATTATTCCAAATATTCCGACGTCTTTAACCGCTGGCCGATTCGATATTCGATATGGAGTTTTAGGACAGGTTTTATCTCGTAGATCATTTCCTTGGTCAGGTCCAGGGTCTGTGCCTTGGCCCACGGCGTCGACTGGATCATCCGCAAGGTCTTTACTGTGGCCGGGCCCAAACCAGGGGAGTTTCTGGATTCCTTCTCACATTTCAGGCAGGCGATGCCCCCCTTCTTTCTTTTAAAGACCGCCCTTCCCTCTTCTTTATAAAGTCTTCCGCAATTGCAGCACCTGCTTAAGTCGATCCCATAGCCCCCAAGTGCCATCGCCTTGCTCTCAAAGAGGACACGCAATTCATCAATATTTTTGTTCTCGTTTAATGCAGCAAATGAACCATTCAACAGCTCAAACATCCTCTTTGCGACCACGCCAACAGGGAAAAGGGTTTCCGTAAGTTCAGCCATATAGCTTGCAAGGGATAAAGATGAAAAATCGGACCTGATCCCGGGAAATCCATGAACAAGTTTGCCTGAATGGATAAAATAAAGTTCTCTGCCCCTTTTCAACTCATATTCTAATTTTACGGGAGAAAACAGATCAAGACAATTGGCAAAGCGCTTCATGCTTTTCCTCGCCCCTTTGGCCACTCCCTTGAGCCTACCCTTGTCAGAAGTGAAGAAACTGACTAAAAGATCTGTCTCGCCAAACTCCCAGGTTCGCATTATGATGGCATGAGAAATATGAATCGTCATAAGAGACACCTCCATATTAGATTACAACATAGCTTTCATCAAAGGCAAGAGTCCTGTTCAAACATTATGATGGGTCATCCGGCAGGGTTCTAATTGAAGTTGAGCTCTTTGGACAAAAAACAACACCACAACTTGTCTTGCACAAATCATTGCCAAGATGATAAACTTAACGGGCTGTTTTTTTAAAAGCTTCTCCGATATTTGAAAATGAAAGGACATCCCGGGGGAGATCCGGAAGATACTGAGACAGACAAGAGAAGGGAAGATAAAGATAGAATTCCACCATCGGGGCATGGAGCCTTTGTTATCCACCTTTGACCGTGTCAGCAACCGGCTTGCGTTTGCCATTGTCCTTGCATCTCTATTGATTGGCTCTTCCCTTATTGTCTTGGCAGGCATTTCGCCCAAATGGCACGACATACCTGTTATCGGTCTGGCAGGATTTGTTATTGCCGGCGTAATGGGGTTCTGGCTCCTCATAAGTATCTTAAGACGCGGTAGTATGTAGATGCCTTTGAGGACCAGGGTTTGAGAAAGGGGGTTCGAAGGATAGTGGACGGCGCCCTGAGACAGGCAGGGATTGTGCGTCCTGGGGACTACAGGAAAAGTAAAGAACGTGTTTATGAAATTTAGGGCGCGAAAAAAATGATACCCGGCAAATCCATCTCTTTCGATCAGGAAAGGCAACTATGGGCAGCGGCCCTCAAGTATCTTGAACGTGGTCGTCCTGGAGACGTGGAGCATACCCGCCGGGTGGTGGCTTATGGCAAGACCCTGTTGGATAGAGAACCGGGAAACCCCCGCGTCGTTGTACCTGCGCTGATTATCCACGATACCGGATGGAGCAAGGTGGATTTCTCGGACTTTGTTGATGCCCCGGCAGTTGACAAAAAAGACACAGCGAGCGTCAGACTTCATATGCATCATGGGGCCAACATTGCACGAGAGATATTGGAAGCAGTTGGCTGGGACCCCGCAGCAACACTGCAAATAGTTGATATTATTGCTGTGCATGACGCACCTGAGAAGATTAGAGCTTCATCCAATCTTGACGCAGCACTCGTATTTGAGGCGGACTGGTTGGATAAATACGGCCAGGCAAGTCAGAAGCGATATTATGAGATCTTTTCCGATAACGGTAAAATCGAGGAACTGAATCGGTATTTGGAGAAAAATAAATTCGTCTTCTTTCGATCTGAGGCTGCAAAAGGATTGTTATCTGAAATCACTTCCAAAGGAAAAGGCTGCATTCATCTCTAAGTGGTAAGAACCCTGCAGCCTCAAAGGTGAAGCCCCCCCCATAAGCAAATCTTATACCCTCTATCAAGTTAAATAAGTTGACGCAAATAAATTATATCTTCAGAATAGAAGGCAAAAATATCGTTCTGCAGCTGAAGGACCTGAAAATGAACTACCCCGCTCAAAGGGGCGGGGAATACAAACCTTGTCCGCCTCTGGCGGATTGAAATTGGGAGGAAAAAATGGCTAAGGAAATCAAACATTCCATCTGTTTCTGGTGTAAACCGAGATGCCGTCTCGAGGTAGAGGTGGAGGACAATCGGCTAATCAAGATGTCCACATCACCCATCAAGGCCTGCCCACGGAAGTACTGCTCAGACCTCGAACGATTCTATCATCCGGACCGTCTCAACTACCCGCTCAAGCGGGTGGGTGATAGAGGGGAAAACAAGTGGCAGAAGATTACCTGGGATGAGGCTTTAGATGAGATTGCCGCCAGATTGCAGGCACTCAAAGAGCAGTATGGTGCTGAAACCTTAGCGGTGACCCACGGCACGAGTCGGACTTACGAGGAGCTTAACTCACGGTTCCTGAACCTTTTTGGCAGCCCGAACCAGTGCGGGCAGGCGCAGATCTGCCATGGCAATTCGGGTGTGGTGGCAACGGCACTCTTTGGCTGGTGGCCTTACTGGATGAATGTCGAGAAGCTGGAAAATACCCGTTGTCTGATGCTCATCGGACGGAATCCCCCCAACGCCCATCAGACCATCTGGGAGGGCTATCTCAGGGCTAAAGAAAGGGGTACGAAGCTCATCGTTATTGATCCCCGTCGTTCCGAGTCGGCTGAAAAAGCCGACCTGTGGCTGCAGATCCGGCCCGGGACAGACGCCGCGCTGCTTTTGGGGATGATAAATATTATCATCAAGGAAAAGCTATATGACGAGGCCTTTGTCCGTGACTGGTGCCATGGCTTTGATGCGCTTTCAGAGAGGGTCAGAGAATATCCGGTTGAAAAAGTCTCAGAGATTACATGGGTGCCCGCAGATCAGATCGTTGCTGCGGCCCGTATGTTTGCTACGGAAACACCGTCCTGCGCCATGGAGGGTATGGGGGTCGCTCATCAGCCCAATTCCTATAGCCCGATCGCTGCCCGGCATATCATCTCTGCCATTGTGGGCAATGTGGATGTTCCGGGTGGTGAGGAACTCATGGGGCCTGCCCCGTTTATTACCGAGCATGAAATGGAGATGGCAGAAGCCCTTCCGAAAGAGCAGAGAAGCAAGATATTAGGCAATCAATTCCGCCTTTACACCTGGCCGGGCTATGAGTTAATCCAGAAAAACGTGGAACGGGTATGGGGAAAACGATGCGATATGTTCGGCTATTCATGCATGGCTACGGCACCGTCTGTTTATAAGGCAATCGCCTACAGTGATCCATATCCGGTACGGGCGTTGATTACCGTTTCATCAAATCCCATGGTCACCATACCCGACACCAAACTCGTGTACAAGGCCCTCCAAAGCCTGGATCTTTATGTAGTTTCTGACTACTTCATGACACCCAGTGCCCAGTTGGCCGACTATGTTTTACCCAGTGCCTTATGGCTGGAGCGTTCATTCCTGTGGAATTATCATAACACAACACCCGTGATAAGGGCGGGCGAAACCGCTTTGCCCCCTTCGATTCCAGGCATGTACGACCGGCGTAACGACTATGATTTCTGGCGGGGGCTGGCGATTCGCGTTGGCCAGGAAGAACACTGGCCCTGGGAGACTGTCGAGGATTATTATGATTATCGTCTTGAACCCTTGGACATAACTTTCAAGGAGTTGGTCAAAAAAGGCAAGATAGTCACAAAGGAATCGGAGTACAGGAAATACGAGAAGACCGGTTTCGGGACACCTACCGGGAAGATAGAACTCTACTCTACGGTGATGGAAAACCTGGGCTATGATCCGCTTCCCTACTATAAAGAACCCCCTGAAAGCCCCACCAGGACCCCTGATCTTGCCAAAGAGTATCCGTTGGTTCTTATCACGGGCGGTCGCTTCCACCCCTTCTTCCACTCTGAACACCGTCAAGTGGAAAGCCTCAGAAAACGCTATCCCTGGGCCAAGATGCAGATCAACCCGGAAACAGCTAAGGAATTAGGGCTTAAAGACGATGACTGGGTCTGGATCGAGACCCAGCATGGCCGTGTCATGCAGAAAGTCATTATCGACAAGGGCATTGATCCCCGCGTTGTCCATGCACAGCATGGTTGGTGGTACCCGGAGATGCCCGGTGAGGAACCCTGGCTCCATGGGGTCTGGATATCCAACATCAATGTCTGTACCTCGAGCGATGAGGAGACATGCGATGAGGCCTTGGGGTCCTGGCCCTTGAGGACATTCCAGTGCAAGGTATATAAGGTCGAAAGCTTTAATGGTGACCATCCTTTAGCAAAATGATCTTGTACCTGCAACCGGCCTACCTCCCATCCCTTATCTGGGAAGGCGGATGGTCGGTTGGCAATTAAAAGGGAACTTGGTATTTTATGCCTGAATTAGGATTTTTAATTGACATTGACGGTGTAATATACCGGGGGGATGAAGCGATTCCAGAGGCTATTTCTTTTCTGGAAATGATTCAGGATTATCCATACCTTTTTCTGACCAACAACTCTTCTATCACACCGGAGGCGGTGCTGGACCAGCTGGATAAGCTCGGTATCCGTCACTGCGGCATTGAGAATATCCTCACATCGGCAATGGCCACAGCAGGTTATCTGCACCGGGTGACACCCGGGTTTACCTATTATGCGGTAGGCGGACCGGGATTACATGCTGCCCTTGCGGAATACGGGACCGCAGATGAAAATGCCCCGGATTATGTGGTTGTCGGCGAGGGTGAAGGATTGGACTATCATGCAGTTACGATGGGGATAACTATGCTGCTTCACGGCCGGTCTAAATTGATTGGAACCAATCCGGATGTGAACCTGGATGGCACATACAACGGCAGACCTGCTGTGTTGCCCGGATGTGGCGCCCTGATCGCACCTTTCCAGGTAGGAAGCGGTATGAAACCTCTGTTTGTCGGGAAGCCGAGTCAGGTGATGTATGAACAGGGGTTGAAGGCTCTTGGAAGAAAACCGGGCGAAGTCTTTATGATCGGAGACAGACCCGAAACCGATATCAAGGGGGCTGCGCAGAGCGGCATCCGAACCATCCTGGTTACAACGGGACGGTTCAGACGGGGTGATCCCTATCCGGCCCATACCCCAAGACCCGATCTTATTATAAATTCATTAGCTGAATTGGACATAGCCCAACTAAAAGCAATGGTACATACATGAACCGGATAAACCGGAATTGCGAATTTAGGAATTGAGGGATTAAGGAATTGGATAAGCCGGTCTTAGTAAAACGGTGATCCCGCATTCACAAAACCAGAAGGGGGGGACCAAAATCCAACGCAAACATGATGAGATTTTGAAATTTAGGGACTAAAGCCTTATAGATTGATCAGCGGTCCTTTCCCCGTTTTGCAGGCTTTTTTTCCAACAAATGACCTATCCCCTGGAAACGCATCTCCTCTGTCCCTAAGTTCTCCAGATTATCAAGAAAGGCCTGGGCCGGAGGTGAAAGGGGCTGATTCTTTAGATAACCAACGCTCACATCTAAAAACATTTTCGGTCCTTTCAGGGGGACAGAGGCCAGTTTTTTCTCTTTAAGTTCACGGGCCACAGCCTCTCTCAATAAAAAAGAAATTCCTTCTCCGTGCTGAACTAAGAGTTTAATCATCTCCGCATCGCTCATTTCCATTAATACCTTCGGGGAGTAACCGTTTTTGGCAAATAACTCATTTACCAGCCTCCGGGTTCCTGAACCGGTCTCTTTCATGATGATCGGTTCATCAGTCAGTTCCTCGAATGAGACGGCTTTTTTCTTGGCCAGAAGATGATCAGGCGGGAGTATTAGTATCAGCTCTTCCTGGCTGAAGGAAGTAAAACAGATATCTGCCGGTTCTTTTGTATTAGCCACAACCGCTAATTCGTTTCTTAAATCCAGGAGGCTTTGGATCATGTCCTGCGAGCTGCCCTCATCCAGCCGGATCTTGATATGGGGGTAGCATTCACGGAAGTGAGATATCAAAAAAGGCATAAAATGACGGGCATAGGTCCTGGCTGTCCCTAATCGTAGGGTACCCCGCCCCAATTTCTTGATTTCTTCAACGGCGTTCTCGATCTCTCTTTCATATTCGAAGAGTTTTTGTGCATACTCATATATGGTTTTCCCTTCGTCCGTAAGATAAAGTTTACCCCCTTTCTTCTTGAAGAGCTTCAGTTCCAGGTAATCTTCAAAGAGCTTCACCTGGGCCGTGACAGCCGGCTGTGTAATAAAAAGCTTCCTCGCCGCTGTACTGAAATTCATGTGCCTGGCTGCCTGATAAAAGGCCCTGAGCTGATTTAAGTTGATCATGGCCAAACCTCTTTTTGTCTTCGCCTTTGAAGTTTACTGCAAAAACGGCAGTCCAGATTAACACATTCACCTCCTATTTCAAACGGGTTAATACAACGCAAATCACTTAACGTCGTGGAAAAACTCACTTGCTTAAGAGTATGCTTAATATTTCATCTTTACTCCTGTCAAAAAATCTCCCTTGCCTGACAGACTCCCTGCTTCAAATTGAATACTTTACAAATATCCGCCGTTATGTAAAACTTCTTTATTTAATGGAATCTTCATTTGAGATAATTGGATATTTTCCTGGGGTCATAGGTCAAATAACGACCCTCCATGCCGTGTACTATAAAGAACATTGGGGTCTGGACCAATCTTTCGAGGCTCAGGTCAGCAGGGAACTTTCCGATTTCATTACCCATTTTGATGAGCAAAAAGACGGGCTATGGAGTGCCGTCTCTGGACATGAGTTAGCCGGGTTCATCGCCATTACCGGGGACCGGGAACATCCTGATGATGCAAGGCTGAGGTGGTATATTGTTGACCCCGATCACCATGGCCAGGGTATCGGCAGGATTCTCATTGCCAGGGCAATTGATTTCAGCAGAGAAACAGGTTACAAACGGATATACCTTTGGACATTCCAGGGTCTGGATCAGGCTCAATCGATTTATGAGCAAAACGGTTTCACCATCGCTGATGAACGTGACGTGGAACAGTGGGGTGATATAATCAGAGAACAGCAATTTGAATTATTTTTAAATCCTGATGAATTATAGGAGGAATGGATGGAACTTATTGAAAAAGCTTTAAAAGAAGGTAGGGCAACGCTTTCAGAGTATGAGTCCAAACTGGTCCTGGCTTCTTATGGGATTCCGGTCACAAAGGAGTTGCTGGTTGATAAAGTCCAAGATCTAATCAATGCGGCTAAGGAAATCGGATACCCCCTTGTCTTGAAAGGATGTTCATCCGGTATCGCCCACAAGACCGAAAAAGGCCTGATCCGAGTAGATATCAGAAATGAAGCGGAAGCTAAGGCGGCCTTTGAAGAGATCGCTGCCAACATAGAGACAGAAGACTCAATCCTGGTACAGGAGATGGTGAAAGGTCAGAGGGAACTTGTCATCGGCCTGACACGCGATCCGCAGTTCGGCCCGTGCGTCATGTTTGGGCTCGGGGGCATATTTACCGAGATCCTGAAGGATATATCCTTCCGTGTCGCCCCTCTCGAAAAAAGGGATGCATTAGAGATGATGCAGGATATAAAAGGGCACAAGATCTTAGAGGCGGTTCGTGGTATGGAGGCTGCTGACCTGAATATCTTTTCCGATATCCTGATTAAAGTGGGTCAGATTGGTCTTGAGAATGATGACGTAAAAGAGATCGACATCAATCCGGTCATCATCTCAGGGAGCCAACCCGTGGCAGTAGATGCCTTAGTGGTTTTGGATAATAATTCAGACTGATGTATCTTGTCATTATGGGATTTATGATTGTCGAAGACCCCGTCTTTAGCGGGGTTGATTAAAAAGCGATTGAAAAGCAAGAAAGTTTCTTTCAAAGAAATCTAAAACATTGCCGCTCTCAATCTTGATGACCTCGAGGTCTACAAGATCATGACAGGGGGACTGGCCGAACGGCGGAAGGGAGTCATTTCGGGACCGAAGGCCTGCCAGGCCTGGGAAGAGAGCCTTTCTTGAAAAAAGGTCACCAAAGATTTTCCCCTAAAACTTCTTTCTCCGTACTTTTCTTGGTACTTCGGAGACCGGACGGCCAGCCGCACCCGACCAGATAGACTATATCCCATCCCTGTGAATCCCTCCGATTAGCCTCGGTACATTTTCCGTATCCCATGGTTCCCACCCTTTTAGCTTCATTAATCCATTCTAAGGCAAGTATCCTGGCACAACGAGTGTTCCAAAAAAATCTCATAACTTTGATTTTTGTATTGACAGAATTATATTTTAAAACTAAATTATATTTGTAAATAGAATATTATTCGGGATCAATAAGATTCGCTGGGAGGATTAACGGTAGAATACCCTCGAATTTAAAGATGTTATGAGGTTAATGTCAGGCATAATTTTTCTGGCGAATATTATTCATAAATTGTATTCAATTTAATAAACGAATTATAGGTTGTAAGCTTATGGGAATTAAGGAAAGGAGAATACGAGAAAAAGAAATGCGGCAGCAGCAGATAGTGACTGCTGCAAAACAGGTATTTTTACATAAAGGCCTTAAATCAGCCACCATAGAAGATATAGCTATCGAAGCGGAATTGGGCGTAGCCACTATCTACGCGTATTTTAAAAACAAAGACGAACTCTATGCCTCTTTGAATTTGATTACCCTCGAATATCTTGTCGACCAGGTAGAAATAGTCTACCACAACGATAGCCTATCCATTGAGCAAAAAATAATTAAATTCAAAGATGCAATGTACAATACTTTTCGGTTTGATCCGGTACTCCTACGCAATATTTTTCGTGTCGAACTCGAAGAGACGTTAACAGCTCTTAGCAGGGAATTACTTGAACAAATCAATCAATTGACTCGAAAGATATTGACTATGTTTGCAAATATCTTTGACGAAGGTGTGAAACAGGGAATCTTCCTTCCTCGGCACAAAATGCTATTCGTAGATATCATGTGGTCAACATTTGCGGGACTGGTAATATGGGAAGGCGCAAAAACAGCAATTAATCCGAAAAAGGATTTCTTTAAATCGTCTTTAGACGAGGCCTTTGACATTTTTCTGAGGGGCATAAAAACAGGCAAAGCAACTGATAAGGGTAAGTCAAAATGAATCAAGAAGTAATGGAGGAATTATTCAAATGTTTAAGGAAGAATTAATCAAAACGCTACAGCAAATCCAGGAAAAATATGAAGAAGAGGTAAATCAAGTTTTAGATAACCTTGAGGGCGCTTCGAAAGAACACGTTACTTTTTCAGATTTGTCCGTCAAATCTCTTTATTCCCCTAAAGACATCGCCGAAATTGACTTCATGGAAGACATATGTTTTCCAGGCCAATATCCCTATACACGTGGCCTATTTCCTGCAGGATATCTCTCTCGCGGCTTGCATATCCGGCAGGTCACAGGGCTTGGGACTGCTGAAGAAACAAACGAAAGATGGAAGTTTCTTCTTTCCAATGGCGCAAATGCTTTGTCTGTAGTGCCTGATGATGGATCAGGCAATCGAGCAGATAGTGATGACCCGAGAGTACAGGGATTAGTTGGCAAGGGTGGGGTAGCACTCGATACCCTGTACGATTACCAGACCCTTTTTGAAGAGATTGACATGCGGAAATACCCTGTACACCTGATAACGACTAATGCCTTTGCTCTGGCATGTTATCTCACTATAGCGGAAGAAAGGGATATCGACTTTAAAGAACTGAGAGGAAGCATGTCGAATTGGATAAGGCCTGAAACGGAATGTTTGGATATTATTGAATACTGCACCAGAAACGTGCCTCTATTCAATGCAGGCTATCTTGATATGCGTAATGTCAGGGAAGGTGGCTGCACCGCTGTCCAGGAAATAGCCTTTGGCGTCGCAAGTGCCATGGCCGGATGTGATGCCCTCATTGAAAGGGGCCTTGACATCGATGATTTCCTTCACCGCATAACCTGGTTTGTTAACTCCGGTCCCGACTTTTTTGAAGAAGCTGCCAAGTTCCGTGCAATGAGGAAAGTGTGGGCAAAGATCTTTAGAGAGCGTTACGGTGCAAAAGAGCCCCGCTCTCTGATGTGCAGGATGCATTGCCAAACATATGCTCCGACCCTTACCAAACAACAGCCTTTTAACAATCTCATAAGGAGCACAATTTACTCGATGGCAGCGATTCTTGGAGGGGTTCAGTCTCTTCATGTCAACTCTTTTGACGAAGCACTTGCAATTCCAACGGAATTTTCCGCCTCCCTATCGGTCAGAACACAGCAAATTATTGACAGTGAAACCGGAATCACTAAGGCCGTGGATCCATTAGGCGGATCATACTTTGTTGAGTGGCTCACCAAGAATTTGGAACAGGCTGCAATTGATACTATTGACAATATTCAATCCAAGGGTGGCGCCTTCAAGGCATGGGACTGGATGTGTGGCGAGATACGTGATGCCGCACTGAAAAACCAGCGAGATGTCGACTCCGGCAAGAAATTGCTTGTAGGGGTAAACACCCTCGTTGATCCGGATGATATTCAGATGAAGGCTTTAGAGACTCTTCAGAAACATGCAGATTTCGAAGCACTCTTCGAATACGATCCTTCAGTCGCCGAGAAACAGATTAAGCGATTGCAGAAAGTCAGACGTGAGCGAGACAATAACAAGCTTGAAATCGCCAAGAATAGACTATTACTATCGTTAAAAGAACGCAAGAATATGGTGCCGCCACTCACTGATGCTGTGAAGTGTGGCCTAACTCGAGGAGAGTTTGCACAAATCAAGGCAGAAGCTTTTAACCAGCCGGGCGAAGGGCCATATGTTTGTAACCCACCCTTCGTCTTAGCATAGCAAAGGAGGGCTTAGCCATGGAACAGAAAATACGCTTTTTGTTGAGCAGGGATGACTATTACCATCAAAGGGGATACTGGGTGTTGGCGAAGGCTTTTACGCGTGCTGGTATAGAAGTAGTGCTGGGAGGAATACAGACACCTAATGGTATTGCTCCAATAGCAGTTCAGGAGGCTGTAGATATTATTGGATATCGTATTATGAATGGAGATCCCAAAATCCTCATCTCATTACTTTTTGACGAGATGAGTAAGCAAGGCATTGGACAAGTTCCGGTTGTTGTGGGAGGGATTATCCCGAAAAAAGACGAAGACGCTATAAAGGGAATCGGTGTTAAAGAGGTCTTCCACCCATACACACCCTTGGAGAGTGTGGTAGAAAGTGTAAAAGCTATTGGAAATGAAGGTCGAAAATACATGACGCCGAGAAACACCGAATAACCAAGGGCAATGATGTCGGAAAATAATTTATTAACCGTCAAAGATCTATGTCTTTCTTTTGGGGGATTGAGTGTCCTAAATGGAGTCTCATTTGAAGTTGAGGATGGGACGATATGTGCTCTTATAGGTCCCAATGGTTCCGGAAAGACCAGTATATTGAATTGTATCAACCGCTTCTATACTCAAGACAAAGGTACAATAATATTTCATGGCCATGATATTTCTAAGGCTACTTCGCAGCAAGTGGCAAAGTCAGGCGTGGCGAGAACTTTTCAGAACATGGCCCTGTTTGAAGGTATGTCAGTACTTGAGAATATCAAAGTTGGCAGGCACATGGCCATGAAGTCAGGGCTGATCAGTGGCGGGATATATGTTGGGAAGGCACGTCGGGAAGAGATCAGAGAAAGACAATTTATTAAGGAAGAAATAATCGAGATTCTGAAGCTGGAAAGTATCCGTGATACTATTGTTGGAATCCTTCCGTATGAGTATGCCCTGGACTATGCTGTGAAACGCACGCAATTCAACAAACCGATCGCCACGTTCCAAAGGGTTCAGGACAAACTGGTTGATATGGCCATGAATATAGAGGCTGCAAGAATGTTGGTGTATAAGGGAACCGCCATGGCCGACAATAATATAAGAGGCTCTGAATGCAACCTTATGGCCTCATACGCAAAGCTTTTCAGTTCAGAAATATGTATGAAAGCAACCACGGAAGCAGTTCAAATACTGGGAGGGTATGGATATATAAAAGAATACCCGGTAGAAAGAATGATGCGAGACGCGAAGATAATGACCATAGGTGGGGGGACATCCGAAATCCAGAGAATGATAATTATTAAGCATCTGATGAAATCAACTCCGCTCTAAAGCCTCTAAACGTTTCTTCTTAAACTGGATAGAAAAACAACAAGGCCTGTAGATTTAAAACAAGAACTTTAAAGTTAATTATCGATTTTGTTTACTGGATGCTGCATTATACCTTTTTCTCGGAAAACTGAGTCTACATCTCCTGGATCAACAAAACTATACCCCCAAGCGTTTAGAGTATGCGGGCATGCGTGCAATACGGAAGCTCATGCAGAACGTACCTGACATTTTTTGTCTGATTATTAGAGTATTATGTCCATGTTGAGATTAGCACAATTGAATTCTTTGGATATTCGTGATCTGGTACCGCCCAAAGAGGCTCCCAGACTCTTGTCGCACTCTCAGATCAGATCATATGCAAGGTTACCTTTCATCCTTTCTCAAGGTTCTCTTCTTGCTTACATCCAAATTCATTGCCAACAATGTCAATGATGATCTCAATTTTCATCATATTTCTCACCCGGCCTGTTCAAATGTCTTGCGTCTTTTCTCGCAATATGGCAGATACTTGAACCAATCGGGATTTCCGGCGTGTGCCTGTCCGTAAAGAAAGATAGGTCAAGGCTCGGGTTTCCCGAAAAATTTGGATGTCGTCAGGATGGTTCCAGATTTGACGACAGAAAGAGGAGAGGGCTTAATGGAGAAACAAAACAACGGAAATCGAGCCTTACAACCGGGTCCTTTGGACGGAATCAAAGTCCTGGAATACGGCGTTTTTCACGCCGGTCCCGGGGCAAGCGCCATCCTGGGTGATCTTGGGGCCGATGTGATAAAGATAGAGGAAAGCGAAGGAGATCCCGAACGTTACTGGGTCAGACTGGGAGAGCTTGATCTCTCACTTCCAAGCGGCGAGAGTGTCATGTTTGAGGTTTCCAACCGTAATAAAAGAGGTATCTGTCTCGATATAAAAAAACAAAAGGGCCGTGATATTTTCCATCGTCTGATAAAAAAGAGCGATGTCTTTTTGACCAACCTTCGCAAGAGTACCAAGATCGGCATGGGACTTGACTACGCCACCCTGTCCCGTGTGAACCCCCGTATTATCCACGCCAATGTTTCCGGGTACGGACCTGATGGACCCATGAGCGACCTGGGTGCCTATGATCCCCTCGGATTGGCACGTTCCGGCATGTTGTTTGTGACAGGGGCCAGAGAACCGGCCTTGATGCACCTCGGTATCCTGGATCAAGCTACGGCCATTGCCGCGAGTCACGCAATCCTGACCGCATTATTTGCCCGTGAGCGAAACGGTAAAGGTCAGGAGGTAGATGTCTCCCTCTATAGCGCGGGACAGTGGCTCATGTACCCCAGTCTAATGGTCAACAACATCCTATCCAGAGAGCCTATGGTCCGAGGGAACCGTTCCGAACACTCGCCCCTTCGCAACTTTTTCCGGTGCATGGACGGGAAATGGATTATCGGGACCCATCATCCCGAGGAAAAATACTGGTCCCTTTTTTGTGAGACCACCGGCCAGACCGACCTTCTTGCTGATCCACGCTTCGTGGACAATGAAGGGAGAGCTGCCAACTGTCCCGAATTGGTGGCCCGCTTTGACGAAATATTTGCCACCAGAACCCGGGATGAGTGGATGGAAATCTTCCTGTCAAAGGGGCTCATGTTTTGTTCTATTCAGCACGTAGGCGAAATCAAAGATGATCCCCAGGCCCAGGCCAATGGTTATGTGGTAGATTTTGAGGATCCGACCCTGGGCAAGCTGAAGATCCCCGGTTATCCGATTCGTTTTAGCGCGAACCTGGCCGGTACCAGCAGCCTCGGTCCGGCATTGGGTGAACATACCGTTGCGGTTCTTAAAGAACTCGGGTATGCGGAACAGGAGATTGAAGACCTTGATAAAGAGGGCGTAATCGGCTAATTCACTTTCTCCCTTCCCCCCCTGCAGGCGTGCCCATCAGATGAATCTCACCCCCGTCTTTCACAGGCTTGGCCAATTCTTTTCAACCAAGAACTCTAAGCCAATATGGAAACAGGAATAAAAGTTATCTATTCTTCCGGATGTTATAATGTCAGACAAGAAAAAAAGAATGGTCATAATCGCCAGCTATTTTGGCGGTGAGACCTATGGTCTGTTAGGTCCTCAGATGGCTGCCACGGTGATTCAGGAGAATACGTCCTATGAATGCATTGTTGTGGCTGTTGCACGCGAGGATGACAAAACCGTTATTAAGAAAACTCTGGCAGACTACTTCGGTGAAGAAAGACCGGTCATGGGTTTTTCCACATTAAGCGGTCGGCAAGATCTCTTTGCCCTGGCCAAAGAACTCAAAGACGAGGGTGCCTTTACCATACTGGCGGGGCCCCAGGCCGATGTGGACTATATTGGTGAAACGGGTTGGAAAGATCATGATCACCGATTCAAAGGGGGTTCAGATCGGTTTTCCATTGCTATGCACGGCCCGGCCGAACAGGCGATCAAACTCTTGGAAAATCTCGATGCAATAAAGGAAGGAGCGATTCCCGGACTGCTTTGCCTAAACGCTGACGGTAACATAATTCAGAGCCCTAAAAGGGCGTGGGATCAGAGGTTTTTGGCAAAGGTAAGCTGGGATAATATTTACAGGGTTGGAAAAGAGGGTTTTGAGCCCATTAAAATCAATACCGGTCAGGTGCTCCAACAGATAGGGTGCCCCCACGCGTCTGAGGAAGCCTGGGTGGAGATCGACTACCCTGCAGTTCTGGCCGGAAAGAGTAGCTCGAAAGTCAGGATTTTCCTTAGGGGCTGCAGTTTCTGCGATGTTGCCGTGGATAAGGGTTTTTATGGGGCATTGGATATGGAGACGGTTCTGGCTCAGATCAACTGTCTCCCGGAGAGAGCCGATGGGCTAAAAATTCCATTCGAGCTGATAAACGAGAACGCACTTCCCAGTCTCCCCCGTTTGCTGGTGAAACTCAGGGAGAGAGGGGTCCGGCTCTCACAGGTCAATCTCACTCTGAGAGCCGACTGGTTTTTGAAGGGGGAAAGATGGCTGCGGGAAGCGTTAGGTCTGGCCAAGTCAATGGGAATCCGGATCCTTCTTTCTTCAGTCGGGTTTGAGTCCTTTGACGATAGGATATTGAGAAACCTGAATAAAGGCCTCAATGTTAAGACAAACCTCCGGACCATTCAACGGATGCGGCGGCTCAAGGAGGAATTTCCAGAGGAATGGGGGTACTCCAGGAGAGACGGGGCCATACACGGGTTCATCCATCCCACACCATGGGACACAGAGGAGACGTGGACGAATATCCAGAGACGGATCGACAGGTACGCTTTGACTGCAGATATCCTTCCCGATAACAGTATCCCCCTGATCATACATCACGCCTCAGGGCTGGGAGACTGGATCAGGGAGGTGGAAAGAAAAGAAAGTTGCCGCTTCGAAAGGCTCGGCTCCATCATAGAGTGGTGGCAGGATCAAGATCTTGGTTCTGATTGACCCACTGACCTGAATCTGATAAATGCTTAGAGGGGGTCAAACAGGAATTGGTACATCTCAACAAGATCTTCTCAACCGCCGATGCCCTGACCGGTCTCACCAGCGTTGGAAAAGCGCGGTCCATATTTGAAGGAAAATAGTCATTTGCGCAGGGGGTCCTCTACATCATTTCCCGGATCGGTTTTATAAGATGTCATCATCGATGAGGAGATCCAGTATGAAGGCTTTCATGACAGGCGGGACCGGTTTTGTGGGCACGGTTTTGACAAAAAGCCTCACCCAAAAGGGCTATAAGGTGACCCTGTTGACGAGAAAGATCAGGGGTGAGCGGTCCGTACCACGGGGTGCGATCCTACTTGAGGGAGATCCCGCAAAAGCAGGCCCGTGGCAGGGGAATGTGGCTGATCACGATGTCATCATCAACCTGGCCGGGGCATCCATTTTCACGCGGTGGACGAAACGTGAAAAGAGGATGATCCGTGAAACCCGCATCCTGACCACAAAAAATCTGGTGAATGCCTTATCTGACCGCAGAGTGGATGAGATCACGTTTATCAGCACCTCTGCCGTGGGCTATTATGGTTTCCATGGGGATGAAGAACTGGACGAGACCTGTGGAACGGGAAGCGATTTCCTTGCCTCTGTTGCAAGAGAATGGGAAGCGGCTGCCCTGGAAGTGGAGAGACCGGGCGTGAGGGTTTTGCTCTGTCGTCTCGGTATAGTCCTGGGGAGAAACGGCGGTGCCCTTGGCGAAATTATTCCTCTGTTTCAAAAAGGACTGGGGAGCCGTCTGGGAGATGGACAACAGTGGTTGTCATGGATTCACGAAGATGATCTTGCCCGGCTCTACCTCTTCTTAATGGAAAGGAGAGAACTGTCCGGACCCTTTAACTGCACGGCCCCCGGGGCCGTCAGGAACAAGGACCTGACCAAGGTAATGGGTGAGGTTCTGGGACAGCCTTTATTGATGCCCGCCGTTCCGGGCTTTATGGTAAGACTTATAAAAGGTGAGTTTGGGACTGTTTTGCTCAAAGGCCAGAAAGTACTCCCCAAAAGGCTTCTGGAGGCGGGTTTTCGTTTCCATTTCCCTGACCTGCGAGGGGCACTTAAAGATATCATCGGCTGACGGGTTAGATGCCTGTCCCGGAATTAACAACCTCTCCAATAAACTTCTCTGCGTCTTTGATATCGGTGATATTCCAGATCTCAGTCCCTTCAAAACCGCTCATATCGGCACATGCGGTTTTGCAGCCATGTACTGCCAGGATCAGGTCGACCTTCCCATTTCCATATGGGGTAAAATCTATTTTTTCCCCTGATCTTTTTTCTATCTGTTCTACGAGAGCAACCCGGTCGTACTCGGGATTGCACCCACCGCAATATTTGACGCCTACTCTCAACATAGAGCCTAAATCATTCTTCAATCCCGCAAAGCTTCTTTGCCGCCCTCTGTTTTTCCGCTACGTTGGAACTCCGGGAGATCATGATCCGTTGTGCCTGAGGTGAACCTGCGCCGTGCATGGACTCAGTCAGATAGCCCACCGCCGCCGTGCCTAAAGTGATGTTTTCAATCAATCTCAGAATACGCATCCTGTTTTCGGTGGAAATATCAGGGTTGGCCTTAAAGTATTTTTCTAACCACTTGCCGGTTTCCGGAGACCTGAAATCCTTTTCAGATGGAAGAGTCACCATTAACCCGCCTGCAATATCCTGTGCAAGCCGGGCGATCTCGTATGGAAAACGGGTGACGTTCTGTTTGTGTACATTTGCAAGCAGGGTGTTTACGCAGTATGTCCCACTGGGCTCCTTGCGCCCCTCCGAGGCACAGGCAATACAACCGCAGAAGAGGGTCTCGTTCAGGTGATTCATTTCAATAATCTTGTCTTTGATGTGGGATGCCCTCGAAGCGCCGTTATACTCCGCGGCCGTCTGAGCAGCGCCAATCAAGACATCTCCAACACCCACCTTGCACGCGTAGCTTTGCCGGTGATAAGAGGCAAAGTATTCAACCAATTGTCCGGTAAAGTCATACTCCTTGTACATAAAAACACGGTCCCACGGGACAAATACATCATCAAAAACCACCAGGGCCTCATGCCCGCCGAACATCAGATTGCCCTGATCCATGGTCCCGCCCTCTAACTTCCTTGTATCGCAGGATTGACGCCCCATAATGTAGGTGATCCCGTCGGCATCACTGGGGAGCGCAAAAGAAACGGCATACTCCTCATCTTCTTTTCTCATGGACAGGGTGGGCATGACTATAATCTCATGGGAATTGACGGCTCCGGTTTGATGCGCCTTGGCCCCCCTGACCACAATCCCATCCTTTTTCTCTTCCACAACACGGAGAAAATGATCGGGGTCCGGCTGCTTGTGAGGGGGAAGACCCCTGTCCCCTTTGGGATCGGTCATGGCCCCGTCACAGGTCAGGTCGTTTTCCTGGACGTATTCAAGATATTTCAAGAACCGCTTGAAGTAACCGGTTGAGTATTTCGCATCAATATTGAATGTTACGATGGACAGGGCATTCAGCGCGTCCATTCCCACACATCGCTGAAAACAGCATCCGGTTTCACGCCCCAATAATCTCCCCATCTTACTTTTTTTCACGAGATCTTCGGTGTTCTGGTGGATATGCGTGAAGCGGTTGATCTTCTTGCCGCTTATATGGGAGGTGACTGTCATGATATCCTCGTATTCGGGCCGGTGAGCCAACTCATATGTCTTGGCAACCGCGTTCATGGATGGACGAATAATGGGGTTGCCCACTACATCTTCCACGCGTTCTCCAAACATATAGACCACTAAGTTCAATTTCCCGAGGCTTTCTTCGTATTGTTCCGCTGTCATCATACCCATTGGATGTCTCTCTAACAATATTGAGTGTCTAAAGTTGATAATCTCGTAAAAAGTCTCCAAGGCCGTCACTCCCGCGAACGCGGGAGTCCAGTCCCGCCGCGGCGGGATGATTTCCCTGGATTCCCGCGGGAATGACGAAAACGGGTCAGTGACTTTTTACGGGCAATTGAGTCCCGCAGATCGGTCCAATCCTCCGGACCATAGAGGGTATACCCAGATGGTTTTAGAAGACCTGATCAGTCAAAACTCTCAAACAACGAAAACATCTCATCCTTAAAGTCCTTTGGCACTGTGGAAAGCCGTTCTTCGGGAAGCACGACGAACTCGCCATTACTTCGGACAAGGAGTCTCCCTTCATTATCTCTGATTTCCGCCTTTGCCTTCACTAAGGGAGGTTTTGCCTCGCCAACAAATCTGCCGGTCACTGTCAAAGGGGTGCCGATCAATACGTTTCGTACATACTTGATGTCCATTTTCCTTGTCACAACGAAGGTCTTTTTTGAATACATTATGGCCCAAGACATTACTTCGTCAAGGAGAGTTGATATGATACCGCCATGGGCCATATCCTGCCACCCCTCATGATATTTTTCCAAAACAATCTCTGAGCAGACAGCATCCCCAAGTGAGTAGAACTTCAGGTTGAGTCCGATGGGGTTGGCTGTTCCACAGGCAAAACAATGATGTCCCGCTGGCTTCCTAATATCAACTCTCTTTTCTTCATCAGTCATAAGATTCGCCTCGTTTGAACGGTCTGGTGGTTATGAAACTTCAGCCAGAACAGTAAACCAAGTGGTATCGTTGTCCCTGAGATTGCCTGGCGTCCTTTTTAACCCTTCTACTGGCGTGCTTGAAGTGCCCCTATCTTCTTTAACTTCACCCGCCTGTCAAAGTCAAGACAGCATAAAAAAAGCCCCTCGTTAAACGAGGGGCTTTATATTAAATTTCGGCAACGTCCTACTCTCCCACGTAGACTACCACGCAGTACCATCGGCGCTAAAGAGCTTAACTTCCGTGTTCGGGATGGGAACGGGTGTACCCTCTTCGCTATAATCACCGAAAACTGTTAAACTGATAATATAGAGTAAACAACCAAAGGGCATAAATAGAAAAGTTTTATGGCCAAGCCGCACGACCTATTAGTACCAGTTAGCTAAATGTATTACTACACTTACACACCTGGCCTATCAACCTTGTAGTCTACAAGGGGTCTTCAGCTCCCGTGTTTCCACGGGAAAGGGATATCTTATCTTGAGGTTGGCTTCCCACTTAGATGCTTTCAGCGGTTATCCATTCCGAACGTAGCTACCCAGCTATGCCGCTGGCGCGACAACTGGAACACCAGAGGTTCGTCCATCCCGGTCCTCTCGTACTAGGGAAAGATCCTCTCAAATATCCTGCGCCCACGAAAGATAGGGACCGAACTGTCTCACGACGTTCTAAACCCAGCTCACGTACCGCTTTAATTGGCGAACAGCCAAACCCTTGGGACCTGCTCCAGCCCCAGGATGCGATGAGCCGACATCGAGGTGCCAAACCGCGCCGTCGATGTGAACTCTTGGGCGCGATAAGCCTGTTATCCCCGGAGTACCTTTTATCCGTTGAGCGACGGCCCTTCCATACAGAACCGCCGGATCACTAAGACCTACTTTCGTACCTGCTCGAGATGTCTCTCTCGCAGTCAAGCTCCCTTATGCCTTTACACTCTTCGGCTGGTTTCCAATCAGCCTGAGGGAACCTTCGCGCGCCTCCGTTACTCTTTGGGAGGCGACCGCCCCAGTCAAACTACCCACCAGACACTGTCCCCGACCCGGATAACGGGCCAAGGTTAGAATTCTAAACTAACAAGGGTGGTATTTCAAGGATGACTCCGTCCCGACTGGCGTCGAGATTTCAACGTCTCCCACCTATCCTACACATACTAGCCCAAAATCCAATGTCAAGCTGTAGTAAAGGTTCACGGGGTCTTTCCGTCTTTTCGTGGGTACGCGGCATCTTCACCGCGAATTCAATTTCACCGAGTCCCTGGTCGAGACAGTGGGGAAGTCGTTACGCCATTCGTGCAGGTCGGAACTTACCCGACAAGGAATTTCGCTACCTTAGGACCGTTATAGTTACGGCCGCCGTTTACTGGGGCTTCGGTTCAATGCTTCTCAGTCCCACCGAGGCGGGAAAAATAACAAATCCCCTTAACCTTCCAGCACCGGGCAGGCGTCAGACCCTATACATCGTCTTGCGACTTAGCAGAGTCCTGTGTTTTTAGTAAACAGTCGCCACCCCCATTTCTCTGCAACCTCCTTCGGCTCCAAAAGTAAATTTCTTCACCTAATGAAGGCA
>JACNJD010000099.1 GCA_014382715.1 Candidatus Desulfacyla euxinica
CCGGAGACAGCTTAGCCAAGGCCCTTCGATCCATCAAGAATTTTGATGTGGGAGGGTTAATGCCCCCGGTTACTATCAGTAAAAACAACAGTATCCCAGTGGGAAGGATTGTTCGGGGTAATCCAAAAACCCTGCAATTTGATCCTGTTTCGGACTGGATTTCTTTAGATTAACAATAAGCGTTCACAGGTTCCCCGCCCAGCGGGATCTTCGACAGGGTTTCCCGCTGAAAGCGGGATTCAGGGTTAGGGGCAAGAACCTAACCTTGAACCTCTGAACCCTTGAACGGCTTTCGGTTGAACGAGATCTCTTCTATGGACATACTAACGCTTCCAGCCCTCTTGCACAGACACGCCGAAAAATATGGCGATACCCGTGTGGCCATCAGGGAGAAAGAATTCGGGATATGGCAATCAGTCACATGGAGGAGCTATTACGAAAATGTGCGCGATTTTGCACTCGGCCTTCACATCCTCGGTTTCAAGCCGGGAGACAAGCTCTCCTATGCCGGAGATAACAGGCCTGAAGGATTGTACTCGGAATTAGCGGTCCAATCTTTGGGCGGGGCCATTGTGGGGATATATCCGGACAGTCATCTGGACCAGGTTGAATATATCATCAACCATTCAGATTCCATCTTTCTGGTGGCCGGCGACCAGGAGCAGGCCGACAAGGTTCTCGATATCAAAGAAAAATGTCCCCTTGTTCAAAAGGTGATTGTGGATGATCCAAAGGGGATGAGACGCTATGATGATCCGATCCTCTTATACTTCAAAGATGTACAGAAACAGGGCCGTGAATTAAATGAAAAAGAACCACATCTCTTTGAGGAGATGTGGCGCAGGGTGACCCCGGACGACATAGGCATGATCAACTACACATCCGGGACCACCGGGCTTCCAAAGGGAAGCATGATCACCCAAAAGAACATGTACTCCGTAGCCAAAGCCCAGGACGACGTTGATGCCGCCGAAGACAGTTTCGAGTATATCTCTTTCCTCCCCTTCCCCTGGATCGGCGAACAGGAATTCGGCGTCTACTGGTCCCTGTATAAGGCCTTTACGGTCAATTTTCCTGAGAAAGTGGAAACAGTCCAGGAAAATATCCGGGAGATCGGCCCCCATATCATGTTAGCGCCTCCCCGCATATGGGAGAGGATGTGCTCGGACATCCAGGTGAAAATCCAGGACGCGGTCTGGATTAAGAGATTAATTTACAATATATTCCAGCCGGTGGGATACAGGATGGCCGATTTTAATCTGAAAAAAAAGCAGCCACCCATGGGATGGAGACTCCTGAACTGGCTGGGCTATATATTTCTCTTTCGAGCCCTAAAAAATTACCTCGGTCTTTCCAGCTTGCGTCACGTGTACACGGGTGGCGCCCCATTAGGACCGGAGATATTTAATATGTTTCAGGCCTTGGGCGTCAATATCAAGCAGGCCTATGGGATGACCGAACAGACCGCTGCCTCCATCATTCACCGGACCGATGACATACGCCTTGATACTGTGGGCAAGCCCCTGCCCGGGGTTGAATTCAAGGTATCCGATTCAGGAGAACTCCTGTCTAAGGGAGATACCATATTTAAAGGTTATTACAAAGACCCGGAGGCCACGGCAGAAGCCCTCAGAGATGGATGGTTTCATTCGGGAGACGCAGCCCTTATCGAAGACGATGGACATATCATTATTATCGATCGTATGTCCGACGTGATGAAGCTGATTGATGGGAGTAAATTTTCCCCACAGCTCATAGAGAATAAATTGAGATTCAGCCCCTACATCTTAGATGCAGTGGTCATCGGCCAGGAGAGACCCTTTATCACGGCCATGATCGCCATAGATATGGCCAACGTGGGAAAATGGGCTGAAAATAACCAGATCCCGTACACGACCTTTACGGATATTTCACAGAAGGAAGAAACCTATGATCTGATTGCCGGAGAAATAGCAAAGACCAATGAGTCATTGCCCAAAGTGGCTAAGATAAGGAAGTTTGTTCTCCTTTACAAAGAACTTGATGCGGATGATGATGAGTTGACAAGGACGAGAAAGGTGAGGAGAAAATTCGTTGCCGAGCGGTACAAAGATCTGATCGAAGCCCTGTATGGTGAGGAAGAGGAACTGCGGGTTGAAGCGGATATACGCTATCAGGATGGAAAAGGCTTCCGCATGAAGACCACGGTCAGGGTAAAACAGGTTGAATAGGGAAAAGATGAACATCGAACTGATGAACATCGAACATCCAACGTCCAACATCGAATTTTGAATGGAAAAAACGAAGAAACAGAGTTTGAAAAAGCCTGAACTATTAGAGGATATTTTAGAGGAAACAGAAGAATTAATTAAGGTTTGCGCTACGAGTATCAAAACGGCTGAAAAGAAAAGGAAATAGTTATTCAAAGTTCGACATTGGATGTTTGTTTTTTTGTTTTTCATTCGACGTTGGACGTTCGATGTTCGATGTTCGACGTTCATCTTTAAAAACAACTTAGCGCTATGAAAAACAACGAAAAATACCAACTTCAAGTCAAAGACATCCACCTCAGTTTCGGGGGTCTCATGGCCCTGAACGGCGTGACCACCGGCGTGAGACAGGGGGAAATATTTTCTATTATCGGCCCCAACGGGGCAGGGAAGACCTGCCTGCTGAACTGTATAAATAGATTTTACCATCCCGAAAAGGGCAGAGTCATATTTGAAGGTCGGGATATCTCAGAGATGAAGCCCCACAAAATCGCCGGAATGGGTATTGCCCGCACATTTCAAAATGTCGAGCTCTTTGCCCATATGACCGTCTTGGACAATATAAAGTTGGGTGCGCATGTGCATCTGAAATCAGGATTCCTTTCCGGCGGAATCTATTATGGCAAGTCGCGAACCGAAGAGATCCGCCTCCGTAAAGAGATAGAAGAAAAGATCATAGATCTACTCGAAATAGAGCATATCAGAAAACAGGTCGTTCATGCCCTCCCTTACGGACTCCAGAAGCGTGTGGAATTGGCCCGTGCCTTAGCCATGAAACCGCGAGTGCTCCTTTTAGATGAACCTGCCACAGGGATGAACCTTGAAGAGACCGAAGACATGGCCCGTTTTATTTTGGATATCAACGAAGAATGGGAGACAACTATTATTTTGATCGAGCATGACATGGGGGTAGTCATGGACATATCTGACCGGATCTGTGTGCTCGATTTCGGCCGGAAGATTGCAGAGGGGGAACCGCAGGAAATAAGACACGACGAGAATGTCATCAAGGCCTATCTCGGTGAAGAAGACATCACCTACTCCAGATTGGGGGCATGAGGTTAGGGATTGGGTACTGGGTACTGGGGATTGGGTATAAAGATGAACATCGAACATCGAACGTCCAACATCGAATTTTGAATGGGCAAAATGAAGAAACAGACTTATGACCTGGAAGAAAGGCTGCTCGAGTATTCGGTGAGAATCATAAAGATCGTTGAACAGCTTCCAAATACCAGAACAGGCAACCATGTTGCAGGCCAATTGTTAAGATCGGGAACTTCCCCTTATCCAAACCATGGTGAAGCCCAGGCAGCGGAGTCCCCAAAGGACTTTATCCATAAGCTTCGTATCTCATTAAAGGAACTCAGGGAGACCCAGAGATGGCTAAAACTTATTCAGCGTGTACCACTGATCAAAAAACCTGAACTATTAGATGATATTTTAGAGGAAACAGAAGAATTAATTAAGATTTTCGTTACGAGTATCAAAACGGCTGAAAAGAAAAGGAAATAGTTATTCAAAGTTCGACATTGGATGTTTGTTTTTTTGTTTTTCATTCGATGTTGGACGTTCGATGTTCGATGTTCGATGTTCATCTTTTAAAGCTCCACGTTCATCTTTTTAAACATTCAATCCCGCGGGAAAACTGGAACCGATAACTTGAGGCGTAAGTGAGCTCCAAATGGAACCGTTATTATCGGTCAATAACATAGAAGTCATATATCATAATGTAGTCCTTGTGCTTAAAGGGATGTCCCTTCAGATTAACGACGGCCAGATCGTCACAATCCTTGGGAACAACGGGGCAGGAAAAACAACCACCCTCAAAGCAATTTCAGGATTGTTGAAATCCGAAGATGGAGAGGTCACGGACGGTTCCATCCTTTTTAAGGGGAAACGGATCGACAGGAAATATCCCGAAGAGATCGTCCGTATGGGCATATTTCAGGTGATGGAGGGACGAAGGGTATTTGAAGACTTGACCGTGGACGAAAATATTATTGCCGGTGGGCACACCAACAAGAGCAGGACCAAACTGAAAGAGGATATGGCCGCGGTCTATGAATATTTTCCAAGACTCAAGGCCCGAAAAACCACCCTTGCCGGTTATATCAGCGGCGGTGAGCAGCAGATGTTAGTCATTGGCCGGGGTCTTATGTCTACGCCCACATTGATGCTCTTAGACGAGCCTTCCATGGGGCTTTCCCCTCTTTTAGTAGGGGAGATATTCAAGATCATTCAGCGGATCAACAGGGAAGAAGGAGTCAGCATCCTATTAGTGGAACAAAACGCTCGGCTGGCCCTCTCTATCGCAAGTCGTGGATATGTGATGGAAAATGGTCGAATCGTCCTGGATGATACCGTGGAAAAGCTCAAGAAAAATGCCGACGTAAGGGAATTTTATCTCGGCCTTACTGAAGTGGGTAAAAAGAAAAGTTATAGGGATGTGAAACATTATAAGAGAAGAAAAAGATGGTTGACATGACCGCATGCATAAACACTGAGGCGGCGCAGCCTGTCACACCCATCTTATCCCCCCGTCCTATCGCTCCCTGATGGACCTCAGATCAAAAACCAGGTCATCATATTCCCGATTATCAGGTTTCAGCTTGTTAGCCATCCAAGCATCACGTAAGGCCATATTAATGTCGCCCTTTTCAGCCCAGGCACGCGCCCGGCCGAAATAGGCTTGCGCCGACCGTGAGTTGATACTCAACGTTGAGGAAAAATCCTCAATAGCCCCGTCAAAGTCATCGAGCTCGAACTTGGCCCAGCCCCGGTTCTCATAGACAGAGGGAAGTTCTTTTCGTTGCTCCCCATATTTTAATGCCATAGAATAATCATTGATGGCTTGTTTGTATCCCTCATTATAAAACCAGGCATCCCCACGGATCTTATATACATTAAATAATTCATATTCAATTTTGGGTGTGGCCGGCGGCTTTATTTCCATAGAAGAGTCATAGATCGTAGGCTTATACTTCCCGGTTTTCATGAGTCCCGGTGTCAACCGGAGGGATGTGTCGAAATCCTGTATAGCCCGGTCATAATTTCTGTTCTTGTAAAAGGCTACCCCCCTGTTATAGTAGATCACATAGTTTTCCCTTCCCTCAGGAGCCATTTCAAGGGCCTTCGTAAAATCGTCGATAGCTCGATCATATTCCCCCTTCTGAAACCAAACCACCCCTTGATTAAAAAAATCGTTCGCATATTTTTTGCCTCCTCCGGCGCATCCATAAAACAGGAGGCCCCCAACAACAAAAAACAGAATGATTAAGGATCTGTTATTTTTCATACGATTTTACCTCCTTCCCTTAAATATAGTTAATACGCTCCTTATAGATATGATGAACTCTTAAAAAGTCAAAACCTTCGGTTTTCGTCATTCCCGCGAACGCGGGAATCCAGGAAAATTAGGAGCTTATGGACCCCCGCGTTCGCGGGGGTGACGGACTTGGGGACTTTTTACGGGACCATCAAATATATCCAGAAACGTAACAGTTTAGGCTCTTCAAAAGAATTATCAGCGGAGTGAAAGGCCGTTCTGCGGTCATTTCTCCGCCTTCCG
>JACNJD010000098.1 GCA_014382715.1 Candidatus Desulfacyla euxinica
TCAGCCAATTGTTATAAGATTCCCTAAAAGGATTAATTGAGAATCAAAGGATTTAGTAAATTAGAAAGACATAAAGCTTTCTGATCAGGTTCAAAATAAATGTGAATTAAACAATACGAAACGAGGTGCATTATGATATCCATTAAATCTTTACTGTTGAGATTGACTGCCCTTCTTCCCCTATCTCTTGCAGGTAACGTCTTTGCTCAGCAGCGAGGTAACTATGGTGGCTGGGGCATGGGCCCTGGCATGATGGGAGGATGGGGGATGGGCTGGTTTGGTATGATATTTATGCTCGTTTTCTGGGTCTTGGTGGTAGTGGGCCTTGTCTTTCTCATTAAATGGCTGATCCAAACGACAAAGGGTGAGAAGGATGTCGCACGTGGTAGCTCCAAAGCAATTGATATTCTCAAAGAACGCTATGCCAGGGGAGAAATAAATAAGGAAGAATTTGAAAAGATAAAACGCGACCTGCAAACATAGACGATACGAACAAGAAAACTATCAGACCGACAGTTTGATTGATTGAAAACGAAAATATGCACAATGAAAGTGCTATAAAGGCGCGTTTTCAGTTCTAAAATGAACATTCTAAGACCCGGGAACGCTATAAACTATCTGATTTACCGGGGTGGTTATAATGAAAGCTTTTTTAGCTGACAAGTTTCATTGCGGCCTTCTCAAGTACATGCACCGCAAAAATCAGATTCTTAAACCTCTCATCCTTTGTCTCGCCGTGATAGTAGCGGTAGTAAATCTGCTGAGCAATGACCGCCAGACGAAAAAGACCAAAGCATAGATAAAAATTGAAGTTCGAAATATCCCGATCGCTCATTTCAGCATATCGTTCAGCCATCTCATCCCGGGTGAGGGCTCCTTCGAGATGGGTTGGCATGGTCCGGATGATTTGGATCTCGGGTGGGTCATCCTGTTGAACCCAATATGCAAGGGAATTACCCAGATCCATCAGGGGGTCCCCTATGGTTGCCATTTCCCAATCCAGGATTCCGATAATACGGGTGGGGTCGTTTTCATCGAGGACACAATTATCAAACTTATAATCGTTATGAACAATGCCAGGCCTGTCGGTGTCAGGGGACCTGTTTTCAAGAAGCCATGACATGACTGGTTCAAAATCCGGGGCATCGCCGGTCCGGGCTGTCCTGTATCTCCCTGTCCAGCCTTTCACCTGCCTCTCCACATACCCTTTGGGTTTTCCGAAATTTTCCAGACCCACTTCCCTGTAATCAATGGAATGGAGATCGACCTGTATATCAAGGAGATTTTCACAGAGTCTTCGTGTCTGCTGAGAGGTAAAGGATAGACCGGGGGGAAGATCTCTTCGGAGGATGATTCCACGCAACCGTTCCATCACATAGAAAGGGGAGCCGATGATCGAAGGATCTTCACTGTAAGCCAACGGTTCCGGACAGTATGGAAACACCGGCTGCAGCGCCTTGAGAATGTTGTATTCCCGGCTCATATCGTGTGCAGTCTTCGCTTTTGTGCCGAATGGGGGCCGTCGAAGGACAAACTCTCTCTTTCCCACGGCGAGCAGATAGGTAAGGTTGGAGTAGCCGCTCGGGAACTGGCTTATGACGAGTTTTCCTCTAAGTCCGGGAATGGAATCTTTCAAAAACGCCTCGATGTTTGCGCCGTCCGGTTCTTCCCCTTTCCTGACGGCGGCGGGTCTGTCTTCATGAGTCATTTTTAGTCTCCCGTGGAAGACAGAACCTCTCCACACATTCCACAACGAAGCTCGCGTAACGATCCACACTCACCTGGCGCTTCGCATATTTCCATCTTTTGACGTACCAGTCCTGTACCATTGCCTTGATGACCGATGCTGCCAGCAGGCTGTCTCTGACCACAAAAACTCCCCGGTTCACCCCTTCTTCGATGATACCGGCAAAGAGTTTTTCCGTCTCGATTTCAGCTGTCATGGACTTCTTCTTTTCTGTATCTCCAAGACGTCTTGCCTCCATGTAGGAAAAGTAGAACCAGGGCTGCATGACTTCGCTCAAAAAAAGGTGGGCCCGTATGGCCGAACGAAGTCTGGATTCAGGATCGGTCGCCCGGTCCACCTGTTCTTCAAGGATTTGTTTTGTGGTAATTCTGCCTGTGCGAAGGAGCATTTCAAGGAGGTCTTCCTTGCCGGAGAAATAGGCATAGAGACCACCCATACTCATCCCTGTCTCCATGCTCAGACTGCGCATTGTCATGGCTTGAAACCCTTTTTCGTTGCTGATTTTTAATGCGGCGTCAAAGATGCGCATGAGGTTTCTGACCAGCGTTTTTTCTTTTTTTATCTTGATTGCCCGGCGATGATGTTTGTAAACGTCCCGGCAGATATCCTGCCGTGAAAGCGTTACCTTTTGAGAAAACCACTGGAAATTTATAAGGTCATCCATGGAGTCTATTTTACGTTCCAGCCTTCGTACTCCCTCAGGATTCTCTTCCCCACGGAGATTTTATGGACTTCGTCCACCCCGTCGTATATGCGGGCGGCACGCTCACCCCGGTAGTACATGGATATGGGCGTATCATCCGTCATCCCAAGACCGCCGTGTACCTGAAGTGCCCTGTCAACAACCCTCTGCATGGCGTTGGCAACATAGAATTTGATGATGGAAATGTCCTTCATGGCCGCCTTGATGCCAGCATTTTCAATGGTCCAGGCCGTATTAAGGACCATGAGTCGTGAGGAGAGGATATCTGCCGCGCTGTCCGCGATGTAGGTCTTTATGACATCTGAATCAGCCAGCACTTTGGTAGGGGTGCGGCGTCTTTTGAGGGCATACGCGCACATGAGATCAAAGCAGCGGTTGCAGATGCCTATCCAGCGCATGCAGTGGTGGATACGGCCGGGGCCGAGACGCTGCTGGGCCATGACGAACCCCATTCCCTCGCCTCCGAGGATATTTGATTGAGGGACACGGCAGTTTTCGTAGCGTATCTCGGCATGGCTCGCCCAACCGTCGCCGGTGTGACCCATGACAGAGATATTTCGCACGGCATTGAAACCCGGGGTGTCGGTGGGGACGATAATCATGCTTGCTTTCGTGTATGGGGACTGGGACTCCGGGTTGGTTTCGGCCATAACGATGGCAAATTTGGAGCCGTCTGCCGAGGAAGTGTACCATTTGTTGCCGTTAATCACGTAATCGTCGCCGTCCTTTTCGGCCGTGGTCAAAAGCCACGTGGGGTTGGAGCCGGCCACCTCGACCTCTGTCATGGAAAAACAACTCCTGATTTTTCCCTCTACGGTGGGGCGGCAATATTCCTCTTTTTGCTCGTCGGTGCCGAATTCGTTCAAAATTTCTATGTTGCCCGCGTCCGGAGCCTGACAACCAAACACATATAACCCCAGAGGCGTTCCTCCGAGGGCCTCGGCTACAAGGGCAAATTCCATGAGGCTGAGACCCATGCCCCCGTATTCTTTCGGGTGAAGAGGCGCCCACAGTTCCATCTTTCGAACCAGATCACGCTTGTTCTCGATTTCGGGCAGCATGTCCTTGAATCCCCTGGTTACAAACTCCTGCTCCATGGGGATGAGCTCCTTTTCTACAAATTCTTTCATCATGTCCAGAATAGTCTGCATTCTTTCAGAAACGGTAAAGTCCATTTTTTTCTCCTTAGTCCGGGTTTTTTGGTTTATGGGGTAAAATCTACGTGTTTTGGTAACCGTTCAAGGGTTCAAAAGTTCAGAGGTTCAAAGGTTGCATTCACATCGCCTGAACGACTGTGATTGCGGACAGGTCTGAACATGGTATCTGGTAATTATGTGGCAAAACCAGTATTTTTTACGAGGCCTTCAGCTCTTCAATTTTCTCTTTGTCCTTAACCCTGAACGTTGAACCCTGAACTCTGAACCTGTGAACGCTTACATGTTTTACTACCGGTAGGTCAACAGCGCTGAGTCCTTCCGGTCCAGTAAATGGTTTATAGAATTGTAGGAATGCAAGAAGATCCCCCTGTCGCTGTATTTAAACACTGAAACGGAGGTATTCCTGAGCTGCCAGTTCAGTTGAATAGCAATATCTTCCGTAATTCCAAGGGCCATCTGCAAGGTGACGCAGATTGGGCCACCCGACGTAAAGATGGCAACGGTTTTTCCACGGCCGTTTTCCATCATAATTCTGTTGACGGCCCCTTGTACCCGATCGCGAAAGGCCTTCCAGGGTTCAACGCCTTCTGCGTCATAACGCCCTGAAAGCCAGCGGCGCATGGCCCCCTCGAAGATGCGCTGAAAGGATCGGCGCTCATTCATGCGCCCCAGGTCAAGTGCAAGTTTGGGATTATCCCGGATCATTGCTGGGACCTGAGCTTCCACGATACCCTTTGCGTCGTATTCATTGAGGCCTGGCTGGATCTGGAGGTCCCGCCTGGACCCTGCAGGCGTGCGCTCAAGCACCCGTTCTGCGGTATGCCGCTGCCTCTCTAAGGACCCTGAGTAGATCGCATCGAAGAAGATCCCCATATGACTCAGAGATTCGCCAAGGATCTCGGACTGGAGGCAGCCCAGGGTGGAGAGGCGATCATAGTTCTCACTTGAAAAAGAGGCCTGACCGTGCCGTATCATGTAAATATCGCTCATTCAATAGATTCCTATATTGTCAATCATGGGAAGTCAAGAAAAAAAGCGAACGATAGTTCGTTTTTTCTTGAAAAATCTTTTCCCGTAAGTTATATGTATGTGGTACAGAGCAAATTGAGGAAATGCTTGAACTATAGTTCCCATTCAGGTGTCTCTTTTTTAGACAGGATAACAGGATAAACAGGAATCTATATTAAGTCACAAACAAAACATTATTGTAATAGTCCAGTAAACCAAATTACAGTAGAAGGGTTTAAACTAAGCACTTACCGCTATAGCAAGGAGCGGGCTATCAGGATAGTTAGAGGATTTACAGGAATTAAAAATCAAGTTAATCCTGTTATCCTGTCTAATAAATACCTGGGTAGTTACAAACTATATTCATGCCCTCCGGGCTGGAATGGTGTATCCTGAAATAGGTTAGCCAATGAAAATTCTTGTGTGCATAAAACAGGTGATCGACCCTGAAACGCTGGTCAATCTTGATGAACGGGGTCGTGTGGTGCTGCCGGAAGGGGACTTGAAATACTGGATGAACCGTGCCGATGAGTTTGCAATAGAAGAGGCTGTCCTGATCAAAGAGGCCGGTTTCGGAACAACGGTTGATGCACTGACGGTCGGCCCTAAGCATGCGGCACAGGTACTCGAAAGAGCCATGGGAATGGGTGCAGACAACGGTGTGCACATCCTCCTTCAGGAAAAAGATTTTCTCAGTCCTTTGAACATTGCTTCGTACATCGCCGCCTATGCTTTGAACAAAGGTTACGACCTGATCCTGACAGGGGTCATGGGGGAAGACCATATGCAGGGGCAGGTTGGGCCCATGCTGGCCGAACTCCTGGGTTTTCCATGCGCCACGTCGGTTATCTTTGAAAAGATCAGTGATGAACGGGGAGCGGTGTATGTGGAAAGGGAGATTGAAGGGGGTTTCAAGTCTGCGCTTGAACTGGATCTGCCCGCAGTCCTGACCGTCCAGACCGGCATCAACAAACCGCGTTATCCCACGTTGTCGAATCTCTTACGCGCCAAAAAGCAGAAAGCACTGGTTGTAGAATCGCACATCCTTGGAGCGACAGAAGATCGAGAAAGGGTTGTTCGGGCCTGTTATCCCGGCAAATCGCGGGCCGGTCTGATGCTGGAAGGCAGCGGGAAAGATAAGGCTGTGCGTCTACTTGAGATCCTTGAAAAAGAGGCACTGATTTAAGTGCCTAAAATGCC
>JACNJD010000282.1 GCA_014382715.1 Candidatus Desulfacyla euxinica
GATCCCTCCATCACCTGGACGGTTTTTTCCTTGACAACACACTGCTTCCACCACTCCTGGAGATAACCGTTATACAAAAGCACCCCGGCGGCGACAAGGAATCCTATCAGCACGACGTATAATTTCCACAGCTTCTTCTTGGCGAATGGATCTTTGAAGGTTTGACGGGAACCAGGAGGCAGAGTTGCCGTGCGCGTTAAAGATGCGCCAAACGGGATATTAATCATGGCACGTGTGTTCACTGCCCATCCGTTAGCATCGAGTATGGGGGCCAGGTTGCGCTTGCGGAGCTTCAGGTAGGCGACAATCATTGAGGGGCCGGAGATAGCTAACAGGAGTCCGAGGGCTGCGAGCGGCATTTGCCACCAGACGAGTTCCATGAAACCTGTAAGCATTGAAGCAATCGCCGTTCCGAGGGCGCCGATGGCGAGACCGATGGCAGCGAATATCCCGGCAAACTTGGCGATGTCAAACGCCTGCCCAGGAGAGCCCTGGCCGGCCTTGGTTTTCTTGGAGGTTTTCGTTAAGGCTGTGTCGACCTTGGTTTGGACCTCCTTTTCACGGGCCGCAGACATCTTTGCGACTTGTTCGGAGATCATCCGGGCTACTCGTTTGTAGGGAGACCAGAAAGCCTGGCGGACATTAATAGGATGCTCGACAATCTTGACAATGGTGGCGTCCCAGTCTCGACCCTCACTGTCATAGAACACCCCGTTACGGCCGATCCTGAGGTTATCCGCGTTGCCGTTGGTGAAAGCGGCGGCTATGCTTAGCTTCTTATCGGTTTCTTTGCAGGTACAGTCGCAGTAAGCGAGATAGGTGCGACTCAGCTGTGCTAAGCCGCTGTGCTTGCCCACGTCACTCACCCTGACACACAACTCGCAGCTACGGGAGTCTAAATAGAGGGTTCCGGCCTGAAAAATAGCCTTAGTTTCGGGTGTGTAGAAGTCACGGAACGAAACGAAGTTGTTTAAGATAGTGTGAAGATCGCGGTGATAGCGAATTAACCGGTCAACCGATGAAATAGCATTCGCCTCCGGAGCCAATGCCTTATCCTTTTCGATCAGTTCGGTAATAGTTTCTCTGCTGTTGTTGTCTAAGAGATCCCTGACTCGCTTGAGACCAAGCTGCTCTACGGCAGTCCCCTCCTTTGAGCTGAGCCAGGCTTCGTAGGCAGAGAACTTAGCGCTCAGGTTCTCCCACTCGGCGGCGCTCAGGCTGTCCTTATCTCCAAATACCGGCTTCACGATCTCCGAGAAAAATTGTTTAACAGGTCCGGCCCAGGCGGGATTGATTCCCTCCTTCATGGGCAGGGATTTGCCGGCCTCAATGCCTGATAATGGGAAAACGGCAATTTCTTCCGCTGAATTTGAGATGTCTTTAAGGGCTAAGGCCTCATACGCGTCCTTGGCCGGATTCAGGGATACGGCCGCGCCGGGGTCAAATTCGACGAGGCGGCAGCGGGTAAAGTAATCATCCACTTTGGCCTTGACGGTCTGAAAGATTGCCACGACTTTATCGGTTGTATCACCGTAGGAGAGGACGCTGTCCGCATCGTCTTCAGCCTTTTTCCACCAATCAGAATAAGTTTGAGCTTCGGCAAAGAACTTGTCGACCTTTTCCTGCGAGACTCCCGGAAGCCCGCTACGGTCCTCCTCCGATCCAAAGCAGGCCATGATATCTACGATAACTTCCCCTATGGCCTCATCATCAGCCGATTCAGCAGGGATAATTCCGTCTCCATTGAACCTGGTCTTTGAAAAAATCTTCACCGTATCTGCAGTGTCCTCGGCGATGATTTCGCTCGCATCTGATTTGTCGAGGTTCTTGAGGATCTGTTTGGCTGAGGAAAGGAGTTCCTGGCCCTCAGGAGTGCTGTCATCGATGGCCGAGAGGGAAAGGTAACTTGTGCTCCCGATAAAGTCGTCCGGGTTTTTGAGAAGGGATCCGGCCCACTTCGCCGCAGCGATGATGTCAGGCACCCTGATCCGCCCGTCCCCGTCCGTATCGATCAGAGCGAGGGTTTTCTCGTCGAACTCAAGACCCTGGGTCGGGCAGCTCAGCGCTGCCCACAATTTCTGGTCAAGCTGGTCTAAGGCCAGCAGGTCCGCACCCGTCTCAAGTCTCACCTGATCAAACCCGCCCAATCGCTCAAAATGCCAAATATGAGGCGTAGAGGAATCTTCTATTTTTTCAGTTGTATGGGAAATAAAGCATCTCCTCAGCTATCTTCTCCCTTGGCCATCCGGACTTCAAGGGGGCCACCGCTCGTATCAAGGTGTACATCGCGTTGTGCGAAGGGGATTTCAATGCCCGCTTCATTGAACGTCTTGTTGATCTCATGACGGATCTCGTTCTGGACCTTGATGGTGTCAGAGGTGGTAATATAAAGGCGCAGCTTGAAGTCAAGCGAATCCGCACCGAACGCGGTGAAGAACACGCTGGGAGCGGGCTTCTCTTTCACCCTGGAATTATCTTTTGCTATCTGAAGCAGGAGTTCCTGAGCCCTGACTGTATCTGAACCATAACCGATGCCCACATCAATGACCACCCGAATTATCCTGTCTGAAAGGGTTGAGTTGATAATCTTTTCGGAAAGGAATGCCATATTGGGGACGATGACTTCCTTTTTGTCCCAGTTGGTGATCATGGTCGACCGGATGCGTATCCGTGAGACGCGACCGCTGACTTTCCCTACGATTACCGAATCACCCACACGTATGGGTCTTTCAAAAAGGATAATAATCCCGGATACGAAATTGGCAAAGATATCCTTTAGCCCGAAGCTTAGTCCCACGGTCATGGCCGCCGCAAGCCACTGAAACTGCTTCCAGCCGATGCCGATGGCACTCAAGGCAAAGAATATTCCTATTATGAAGACCACATAGCGGGAAATCAGCCCGAAGGCGTGCCTGCTTCCCTTGTCCAGCTTTGATCTCTTGAGGATGAGGACTTCGAGCAACCCCGGAATGGTCCGTACCGCGATAATGGTCCCGGCAAAGATCAGGAGGGAAACGATGAGATTGGGAAGGGTCACTGGGCCCATGGTCGGTTTTCCGGTCTTGTCAATGCCGATCTGGTGTTCCCAAAGATGTACCCTGTCCAGAAAACGGAAGGCTGGAAATGTTTCCGCCCAGATCAGGCAGATCCCGAGCAGGGCAGCAACCAGGATAACGGATCTAATCACAAGTAAGGTCTGTTCGTTTATCTCCTCAGCATCCAGAGAGGGTTCAGCGATCTCCCGCAAAGGCTGCACATCCTCCTCCGGGGATAGCTGGGCCGATTCAGCAGCTTTTTTTTCGGCGGCTTCCCGTTCAGACTCGGCTTTCTGGATGGTGATTTTCATCTGGGCCAGCCAAAGACCCCGGCGCATGGTGGTCTCAGCCACGATCAGAATCAAGAAAAGCCACGCTGTGTTTCCGAACTGCTTGCCCAGTTCATAGGCGGTAAAATAATAACCCAGGATGGCAAGGATCATAAGGACAAAGGGAATGGCCACAATCACCGTGGACCAGCCCCGTCGGTATTTGTTTAACCTGCCCTCGGGATTTTTCTCGCTGATCGATTGTGCCAGGGGTCCGGTTTTGCTCAGGATGCGAGCCAGAACAAAACCCAAGGGGATCATCGACAGGACAAAAAGAAGGCGGCCAAGACTTCCGCGGTAGTCCAGGCCCTGTGGTCCATTCTGTATAAAAATAGCAAAGAAAAGAAGAGGGAGAAATATATATAAAAGAGCCTTGGCATGTCGAAAAAACTCGTTGCAAGTGCCCTCATTCCAGAGAAAGTGGGTTCTACCCATTCCACCGAGTTTGGAGATCTGGATAATCAGACCGAGAAAAATGGCTGCGACAGCCGTTGAGGAAATTCCTGAACAAAAGGCGCGTGTGAAGTTGTGGGCGGTCTGAAGATGCCAGAGTTCTCGGGCACCGAGATAGATGATGAACAGAACCCCCGCTGTCCTCAGCAGAGTCAAGGCCATTGCCGCAAATGTTCCGGCCATTGTAGCCGCTTGGGGTTGTGCTGCAAATTCATTGATTCTATTGATTCGGCGATCAAGGCGGGGGCGCAAAACAACCAGGACCACAAGGGCAATCAGGAGCATCCCCCAGACAGCCGGCCCCTGCTTTACCGATAGTTTGAAATCCCTGGCGAGTTTACCCCAATTAGAAGGGCCTGCGAGCCATCCCAAGGCCTTTCCTGTTGCCTTGATGTCGGCTGATTTTACCAGATTGGAACTCTGGGCCCACAGCAGCCGTTGGTTGATGAAACCACGGTATTGTCCGGAGAGGGAATCTATCTTCTTCTGTGCCGTAACCTGAGCATTGAGCAGTTTGAGATATTTGATATAGGTGGCTCCCGTTTCTTCAAACAATTTCCTTCGGCTCTCAAGCATCAGAAATGCCTGTGTCGTCAATAGATGGTTTTTGTTCTTCGTCAAGGATGATTCAAGGTCGTCCAATTGGGTGTAGATCTTGTTTCTAAAAACGAGAAAATCCTGGCGTGCCTGCATGAGGTCGTCCTGAGCCAGGTTTATGCGAAGAATCTTGTCACGGCGATTCCGGGCGACACCGGAATCAGCACGACTGGTCAAGAGGGTGTTTCTACGGGAGCGGAGGAGCTGTCCCGCTTGCTTGGAGAGGCCCATCAGTTCTGTTCGCCTTTTTGTCAGAGCAAAGTCTTTCTGGATCTGTCTCAGGCGGGTCTCCAGGAGTTCAGCGACCTTTTTGGCCTCTGTTTCCTCTTGACCCAGTTGGATGAGGGTCTTTGATAAAGTCAGGTTGCCGTTTGCGAGCTTACGCAGAAAGCGTGCCTGTTTTGGCCAGGGCTCCTTGTTCATCTTTTGCAGAATTGCATGGGCCTGGCGCAGTTCAATAAATCCCGCGTCGCTTTGCCGGTGCTCCTTAACGTCTTCCCAGGTCTTGATGAGATTTTCGAGCCGTATCACTTTCCGGGCGGTAAAGGCCTGCTGATCCTGGGCCACAGTCAACTCACGCCTGCTGAGAGTGGTCCCTTTTTCGGCTGCGGCCAGTTCTGCTTGAAGAGCCCTGCTCCGGGCCCGCAAACTGGTTCGTCTGGCCCGGATGACACGGGGGGCGGCATCCGTTGGGCTGGGAGCGGCCAATCGCTTTTCCAGGTCCGAAAGCTCCAATTCATAGACAGCGATTGTTTTTCGCAGTTCTGCGGGCCGTTTCACCACATCCTCGAGTTTCTTTTTCGCTACTTCGAGGGTGGTTTGCTCCTGGGCCAGCTGTGCCTGCAATCCGGCGATTTGTCCTTCGATGTCCGTCAGGACCATGGCCCTTGCCCTCTGTTGGATTGCTGCGGCGCGTACGGGTGCCAGCACGGTTTCGGCTGGATCTCGGGATTTTGGCGCCTCCTTGAGCGCCTGGTCATATTCAGCCGCCTGGAATATTGCCTTTTCACGGCGCGCTAATGACGCTATGGCCTTTTCATAAAAACCAATGATTCGCTGTTTGGACTCCTCTGACAGGCCGGGGGTCTGTTTCACCGCCTCTATTCTCTCTTTCATGGCATCAATGGTGAGGGGTGGCGATGAGATCTTTCCGGAAGCAGGCTGTTGTTCCGCACCCAAGACCCACGTGGGGGCAAAGGTCAGGGAGAAAGTCAGGAAGAGAATCAAAACCAATAAAAAAACAAGGGTAAAAAGAAGGGGTTTATTGACCCAACGATAGTCGCGATGGTATAGAAAATACATGATTGCCACCTCATTGCATGGTTGTCATACATTATGGATATTGTTTCATTATCTCGAGACCACGGACCGGT
>JACNJD010000097.1 GCA_014382715.1 Candidatus Desulfacyla euxinica
CTCGAAATACTTCAATGTATTCCTGTGGTTAAAATCCTCATCTTCCTTGACCTTGTAAAAACTATCTCATTTATGGATGGACACTATTTATATGAAAGCAAAAATGACAAAAGTCCTCGATTCCATTATCCGTGCCGGCCTAAGATCTCCGAAAATTGTTACGCTCATGGTCACAAACGGCTGCAACCTCTCCTGTCTTCATTGCTGGCCAGAGAGCCGTTCTTGTGGCACCGCCCCTCCGGTCCCCGCAGACACAATCAGGAGGTTGATCGGGGAATTTGTTCTCCTGGGGGTGGAAGAGATCTGCCTCACAGGGGGGGAACCACTTACGCATCCGGACTGGTTTGAAATCCTTTCTTTTGCTTGCAGGCAGCCCGGCTTAAATAGGGTTCGCCTGCAGACAAACGCTACCCTGCTGACCGAGGTTGATATAGAGGCCCTCGGTTCAATCGATTTCAAAGGCCTGACTATGCAGGTGAGCCTTGAAGGCGCTTTAGCAGAGACCAATGACCGGGTGAGGGGACCAGGGAGCTTTGAGCAGGCATTTCGAGGGCTGAAATTCTTAGCCGAGGCCGGTCTGGGCCAGCAGGTTGTTGTGGCATTCACAGAGACGCAGCACAATTTCGCGGAGCTTCCTCGTTTGCTCCAACTCTTAGACGGATTGGGGATTGGACGTCTCGTGAGCGGAACTCTTGTCCTGGGAGGGCGGGCTGCCCATAGCGACCAGGTAGCTCCTCCCACGCCCGCACAATATAGAGAACTTTTAAATCTCTACCATTCTGATCCGCAGTTCAGATCACGATACAAAAAACTGGGAAATATTGCTGCCTTTGAATGGTTCACAGGGAAATCATGCCCTGCGTCCGAGGGGTGTATCTGCATAGAAACGCCATACATTAATGCGGATGGGGAGATGTATCCTTGTCTAATGTTGCCAATAGATAAATTGGCTGCCAAAGATGTGTTCCATCGTCCCCTGGATGAGGTCCTTCTCGAAGCGCTATCCTTATGGGCTGAACTACCCGATCTGAATCGCAGAAGATCTGTTGAACTTGAGGCGTGTAAAAATTGCCCGGGCAGGCTGCACTGCGCAGGTGGGTGTATGGGCCGGGCTTATGCAGCCACTGGTGATTTCATGAATGTTGAAGACCGGTGCGCATTGAGAAAATCGGTATATTCATGGGAAGCTCCGCAAGAATCCCCTCACACGGCCAAAAGCTAATCACCTGAGAAAGGGATACGATGACGGATTCAGCGCTCAAACTGACAACCAGGCTTTTGATTAACGGTCTGCGTTTTCAATACTTGAAACGGAGGGGACTCCCCGGCAGACCACAGGCAGTCAGTCTTGAAATCACACACAACTGCATTGCAAAATGCGTCATGTGCAATATCTGGAAGATCCCTCGTGAAGTCAAGGACTTGTCCATGGACTATTGGATTCACCTCCTCTCCTCGGACCTCCTTTCCGATCTCAGAGAACTGGATATCACAGGGGGTGAGCCCTTTTTGAGAGAGGACTTTCCCAAGCTTTTTTCAGGTGTTTGCAGGCTGAAACAGAAAAACCTCAAATCCATTCAATCCATTGCTGTTACCACCAATGGTTTCTTGACCGGTCGTGTTTTAGAGTGCGCCCAGGAGATCCTTCCAAAGTTAGGGGATCAGGGTATTGATCTGGTTATGGTCTGCGCTATGGATGCCATAGGAGACATCCATGAAAGGATAAGAAACTACCCGGACGCGTGGTCAAAGGTGAATGAAACGATACAGGGACTTAATAGATTGAGAGAAGAATTCCCCAATTTAATAGTCGGCCTTAAGACAACTATCCTTCCAATAAACGTTGAACAATTGGAAGAGATAGCTCGCTATGCTGATACGAACGGTCTTTTTACCATTATATCTCCTTGTATCATTACGGACGCGCGCTATTTAAATCCCGATAGAGCGCATGATCTGGTCTTCAGTCAGGAAGATATCCAGGAGATGATAAAGTTTTATGAGAGTGACGTCTTTCTTTGGAGTTATCATGGGGAAACCGTTGTCCAGTTTTTTAAAGAGGGGATGACAAGGAAACCCTGCTCATGCGGGTTCAACTATTTTTTCGTACGTAGCACCGGCGAGTTGTTTTTGTGTCCTCTGATCAATATCAGCATGGGCAACATAAAAGAGAGCCCCATAGGAGATCTCCTTCACTCAAAAAAGGCTTTCCAATTCAGACGAAATATTGGTAGATTTCCTGAATGCCGGCGCTGCACAGAGCCGGGCCTGGAACGTTATGCCCTGCCATACGAAGGGTTTACTTATCTATCCTTGCTGCTTAGAAAAGGGAGACAAAAGTTCTTTGAATTGCACCGGCATATGGGGCTTGATAAATATTTCCCATAACCCGGATAAACCGGAATTGCGTCCCGCGGACCGCGGGATTAGGAATTGAGGGATTAAGGAATTGAAAACAATACCCTCAGCCTAACTTAGATAAGCCGGTCTTAGTGAAACGGTGATCCCGTATTCATAAAACCATAAGCGGGGAACCAAAATCCTACGCAAACATGATGAGATTTTGAAATTTAGGTGCTAAGTACTGGAGTGACTTTGACAAACCAAAGGATGTGAATTTCTGAATCTAAAATTGATGAACTCGTAAAAAGTCGAAAAGCACCCGTTATTGTCATTCCCGTGAAAACGGGAACCCAGGGAAATCAAGTGCTTATGGACTCCCGCTTTCGCGGGAGTGACGGCCTATGAGACTTTTTGCGAGACCATAAATCATACCGTTAAACGAAGAGGTATTCGAATGGATTTGCCTGAAAAGAACAGGGAGGTGCCCCTGCCAGAGATTGAAAAGATCTGTAAGGCTTACGGGCTGTCAGACCTCTGGGAGAAAATTGAGAAAGACCCGCCCCCTATCCCATTCAAGAGCGACGGGTGTTCCATGTGGTTTGATTCATGGCAGGGGATCGACCTTTATCCGGCCTGCTTTTTACATGACCTCAAATACTGGTGCGGGTATCCGGAAGAGGAGGGTGAACGTCTGATCGCCGATGCGGAGCTTATGATCGATATTGCCAGGGCTGGTGCGCCAAAAATGGCGGAAATAATGTTTGCAGGCGTCAGGGTTGGTGGTCACGAAGCGCTCGATAAATCTTTCAGTTGGGGGTTTGGTAGACAGAAAGAGAGCCCATGAACATCATCTTTTTTGCCATTGTCCTAATCGCATTTCTCTCAGCCGGATGGCGTCAGATCAACTGGATGCCGGGCGATGGAGTGGTTTCGCCGATGGAGGGCCTTTCTAAGGCCATGGTGGAATCTGCTTCGGGTTCGGTTGAACTGGCCCTGGGCCTTGTGGGGGTGATGACACTCTTTTTGGGCCTGATGAAGGTGGCCGAGGCCGGAGGAATGCTGACTGTCCTGGCCCGTCTAATTCGTCCCCTCATGGTCAGGCTCTTTCCCAATGTGCCTCCGGAGCATCCTGCAATGGGGAGCATGATCTTGAATATGTCGGCCAATGCCCTGGGGTTGGGCAATGCCGCTACTCCCTTCGGTATCCGGGCCATGCAGGAACTTGACAAACTGAATTCCCGTCACGGAACTGCGACCGATTCAATGGCGCTCTTTCTTGCTATAAACACCTCGAACGTGACCCTTTTGCCTACAGGGGTTATCGCGCTCCGGGCTGCCGCTGGATCGGTTGACCCTGCCGGAATCCTCCCTACCACTCTTTTTGCAACCATATGCTCGACTGTTGCGGCCATATTTGCGGCCAAGGCCTTTGGCCGGCTCCCTATGTTCAAGAGAACGCGTCCCCTGGAGATTGAGAAAGAGCAAGAAGAGGATGGAACCGGATCAGATGGGGATACACCGAGCGAAGAAACACCAACCGGCTATCCTGTATGGGTGAGCGGGATTGGGGTATGTGCCCTGATAGCGCTTATTCCACTGACCATTTTTTTCGGCAGGTCAATCTCTCCCTGGATCATCCCCGGTCTCATGTTAGGGTTTCTCTCCTTTGGCGTCATGAGAGGGGTGCGCATATATGAAGTCTTTGTGGAAGGGGCCAAGGAAGGCTTCCAGGTGGCTATCAGGATTATCCCGTACTTAGTGGCAATCCTTGTGGCGGTGGGGATGTTTCGTGCCAGCGGCGCCATGGAGGCAATGGTCAATATGATTGGGGGCTTTACATCTCACTTGGGAATGCCTGCCGAAGCCCTTCCCATGGCACTTTTGAGGCCTCTGTCCGGATCCGGGGCATATGGGATCATGGCGTCTATTATAAATGAGCCCGGCATCGGCCCGGATAGTTATACCGGCTATCTCGTGTCAACACTCCAAGGGTCTACTGAAACCACCTTCTACGTGTTGGCGGTCTATTTTGGAGCCGTCCAGGTGCGCCGCATACGCCACGCCTTAGCTGCGGCATTGACTGCTGATTTAATCGGGATTGTAGCTGCCGTAGTTATCTGCTCATTCCTCTATGGGTAGGGTAGGTACTATTTTGGATTTCGGATTTCGGATTTCGGATTGCGGATTAAAAGATGAACGTCGAGGTAAGCGAAGCCTTGTTAGAGACGGTACTTCTTGAGCTGGAAAAGCTTTTTATCCTGCGTTGCAACAATGTGGTAAAATTTGTCCTGAGGTACATAAATATAGGGGACGTCCTCTTTTCTCCTGTAAAGGAAGTGTGAAAGGATCATCCTGTTAACGGCCCGGTGGCCTATAATCATAATGTTTTGGGGGTTACTGCTTAGATAAAGGGCTTTCTTAATACCCCTGTCTATTCTCTCCTTCATGGTGATATAGCCCTCTCCTTCCGGATAAATATAGTTATACTTATCCTCCTTCCTGGCAAAGTAGACACGGGGCATTTTGCGCCGGATCTCCTCATAGCTCATACACTCACAGACCCCGCTGTTGATTTCGTTGAACTCTTTCAGGGGTATGACAACGCAATTATCCTGTAGACGCTTAATGGGAAAAGCCGTTTGCACGGTCCGTTTTTTTTTGCTTGTGAAGATTATAGGTATCTTCTTGTTTTTAAAGCATTGAGCCAGGGCCTCAGCCTGGACCTTCCCATCCCTGGTAAGCCCGGAATTTCCGCCGATCCTGTTTTGGAGGTTAAAGTAGGTTTCCCCGTGTCTTATAAGAAAGAGGTTTTTAACGGTGTCAGTGACCAGAAAATCCCTGATCCGGTCATAATAGGGAATGTCGTCTGAGACCTCTTCATCTGAGATCTTGTTGTACAGAGAATCCAATTTAATAAAATTTGTTTCCTTCTCAACGGTGGTGTAAATGGCCTGATAGTAATTGATGCGTTGTCTGAAGCTCCTGATAGCAGCTTCCTTTCCTAAATGGCTGAACTCAGGATTAGCAACCTTCCTATCTATGCTCGCCTTAAGTATCTCTTCGTCATCGTTAATACATTCGATAAAGAGAATGGCGTGGTCGGTAAGGAGCTCGGTTATTATTTTTCTTCTCTTAATGCTTGCATTTGTAGCGTCCAAGATGGCTACACGCCCTGTTCCTTTCAGGTAGTCCGTGGCGCGTTTGATATTGATCCGGGCAATCTTTTCTCTGAGTTTTACACCGTCCTTGTTACTGGGGTTGTAGAATTCAGGGTAAGATGTGTCTTCCGGGCTGAGTTTTCTCCTCAGATCGCCGTTGTTAAAAATCCGAGTCTTTATGTTGTTTTTGACCAGGTTTTCTTTGAGCTTGCTCGCAATGGTAGATTTTCCCCTGGCAGG
>JACNJD010000096.1 GCA_014382715.1 Candidatus Desulfacyla euxinica
TCGGGGACATCCATCCCCGGCACCTGAGTGGCCATATAGCGAGCCATACCGACGCTCTTCATAGGTGTAACACCGGCCAGGATATGGCACTTTTCATGCAAGCCCATGTCAACGGCTTTTTTCATGAAATCCTTGAACCGGTCCATATTGTAAATGCATTGGGTTTGAACAAAATCAGCTCCGGCGTTGATCTTTTTGGCGAGACGGTGTACGCGCCATTCATAAGGTTCGGCAAAGGGATTCGCGGCGGCCCCGATAAACATTTTAGGTGGCTCCTGAAGTTCCCCGCCACTTAGAAACTGTCCCTCATCCCGCATCTTTTTTACCAAGTTAATGAGTTGCATGGAATCCAGGTCAAAAACCCCTCGAGCATCAGGGTGATCGCCGAATTTTTGATGATCGCCCGAAAGACAAAGCATGTTGCGTATTCCGTGGGCATAGACTCCCAGGATATCGGCCTGCAAGGCGAGACGATTTCGGTCACGGCATACCATCTGAAAATTGGGCTCAAGGCCTTCCTGAATCAGGATGAGGCAGGCGGCCCAACTGGCCATTCGTACAACGGCGGTTTGATTGTCGGTGATATTGACAGAGTCGACCATGCCTTTCAAGTAGGCGGCTTTTTTCCGAACTTCGTCGGCACTGGTCCCGCGGGGAGGACCGAGTTCTCCTGTAAATGCAAAATGTCCGGCCCGCAGGGTTTTTTCCAAATTACTTCCAGATTTAAGATCGTTTTCCATATCGGTTTCCTCTTTACTCTGAGACATTAGCGATGCTCCGTCTCCCTGTCTTAGAATGGGGAAACTGACGAGACTTCGCTATGCAGGTTGCTTTATGCTCTATACTGGACAAATAAATCCTTAGAATCCAGCATCTTTCCGAGTTGTTAGCTCTACCCTCGGCCTGTAAGCCCCTCCGAGACCTTGACTCTCCAAGCTGGAAGCGAAGTCGGAGGCCAGAGACGAGCATCTGGTATCTGTTGATTATTTGCAGCATAATATGTTGAAAATCGGCTTAAACGTAAGACATTAACCTATTTAGACGGCTAGTTTTCAGGAGCACTATCCTCCGTTTTATAGCCTGGCTGTATCAGGGTTCTCGGCGTCTGATCCTTCCATCCTACGGCAGGGTAAAAGGCTATAATATTGTCGAGCCGGTCTTGCGCTGCCAAACGTTCGTAGATCATATGCCATGCGCAAGGCTGATCTTTGCTGATTTCACAGTTACCTTTATTAGTGCCTCCACAGGGCCCATTATAGAGACCTTTGGCGCACATGGTAACGGGACATATACCGGCGGTCATTCCAAGAACACATTGATTGCAGGAGCGGCAGCGCTCCTCATACCAACCGACGGCCTGATTGACCGCCAAACCTGATGTGTCCACGGCCGGGAAAACCGGTTTGTGGGGAAATCTTTCCGCCAAAAACTGAACCCCCACACCGCAAGCCATTGATAAAATGGCGTCATATTCTTCCACTATGGAATCAAGCGTTTCAAGGTATTCTCGATCGCACTGGCGCTCGACGGTAATTGCTCCCATTTCGATGGGATTCTCCTCCAGCTTGCGGGCCATATCCAGTTCGGCGTTTAAGACATCGACTTCCTTTTCTCCACCGGCCAGGCATACGGCAACACAAGTGCCGCACCCGACATTTAGAACTTTCTTATAGACCTTAAGCATATCCTTTATTTCTTCAAAGGGCTTTCTTTGTGCGACTATCATACTTCCTCCTCAGCAGTAACCTTTCACAGGTTCAGCGTTCACCGTTCAGGGTTATTGCTTTTTTCAAATAATTCCGTTCTTATACCTTCTCTCCCTCAGGATTACGAATCAACAGTTCAGGTTTTCACTTAAGCCTGAACCTCTAAACTATTCCGCCCATTTTTTTAGAGGATTGGGCCCCAGTTTCTGAATGTGTTCGGTCATCTCTTTGGCATAAGCGGCGAAGGTGGGGCCTTCACCTGAGGAAAGGTTATACATTCTTACCCGATCACCCTCAAGTCCAATCTCTTCCAACAGGCGGCTGACGTGCTCAACTCTCTCACGGGCCCTGAGATTGCCTTCGTTATAATGACAGGCGCCCTCCAGGCAACCCACAACATAGGCACCATCGGCCCCCTTTTGGATGGCTCTTAGAAGGTGCAGGACATCCACTTTGCCGGTGCAGGGCACCAGAATAATTTTAATATTTACCGGATAATCTAGTCTCATGGAACCTGCCAGGTCCGCAGCTGAATATCCTCAGTATTCACAACAAAATGATAGGATTGTCGGTTCGAAATCGGTCATCACATCCCCCCTGCCATAAGTGCATCGATTTTGCACATGATCTGATCATCTTCGTAAAAACTCAATTGAATCGCCTCTCTTGGGCATACCCCGGTACAAACACCGCATCCGTGGCACAGGGCTTCGTCTATTTCAATGAGCTTGGTATTCTGGTTGAAAGCGGGTACTTCAAAGGGGCACGATCGTACGCAAGTAAGGCATTTCACGCAATTATCGGTGTCTACCTTGGCAGTAATAGCGGAAAGTTTTATTTCCGGTTTGGCCAGGAAAGTTGTGGCCCGCGATGCGGCGGCCTGGGCTTGTGAAATGGTTTCCGAGATTAGTTTGGGTCCATGGGCGGTGCCGCAAAGGAAAATCCCCTCCCCTGGCATGTCCACCGGCCGCAGCTTTACATGGGCCTCCATAAAGTATCCTTCGGGATTCCGATTCAACTTCATGATACCGCTCAGTTCGTTCGTATCTGCGGCCCGTATACCGGCACTCAATGTCAGCAGGTCGGCCCTAATCGCGATCGGCCGCTGAAGCACGTGGTCTATAACCGAAATGGTAACCCCATCCGGTAAGCATTCCACATCGGGAGGTGAATCCTGATTAAAGCGCAGGAAGATCACTCCCTTTTCCCTGGCCTCCCGGTAGTAATCTTCCAGGAATCCGTAAGTCCGAATGTCGCGGTAAAGCACGTAGACCTGAGTGTCGGGATTGAGCTTCTTAATATGAATCGCATTCTTTACGGCGTTTTGACAGCATATGCGCGAGCATTCGGGATACTCCTCGTTGCGGGACCCGATACACTGGATCATTGCTACACTGTCAAGATCCGAGGCGCCTTTTTCTTCAAGCCTGTTGCTCAGGTCTATCTGTGTTATCACACGATCATCCTGGCCGTAGAAATATTCCTTGGGATCATATTCTATTGCGCCGGTGGCGACAATGATGACACCGTGCTTTATGATGCGTTTCTCCTGCCCGGGACCCACCCGCAGTTCGGTTTCGAAGTTACCCTTATAGCCGCCAAAGCCCGCAATCTCGGCATCGGTCACAATTTCAATCTTATCATCGGCTCTTACTTCGGCAATCAACTTTTCAATGTAGACGCGAATATCTTCCCCTTCGATGGTATGGTGAAGTTTTAAGGAAAGACCGCCGAGAACTGTTTCTTTCTCCACCAGGCAAACCTCAAACTGCTGCCGGCCGAGAGCAAGGGCCGCATTCAAGCCCGCGATTCCGCCACCGATAATCAGAGCCCGATGGTTTACCGGGATTACCTTCTCTTTAAGCGGTCTTAAGACCGCTGCCCGCGCCACGGCCATGCGGACGAGATCTTTTGCTTTTTGGGTTGCCAGGTCAGGACTCTTGGAATGGATCCATGAATTCTGATTGCGAATATTGGCCATTTCAAAGAGATATTTATTGAGCCCGCATGCTTCAAGTGTTTCCATGAACATGGGTGCATGGGTCTTAGGGCTACACGAGGCTACCACCACGCGGTTTAAGTCATGCTCATTAATCTTTTCCCTGATTTTTTCCTGAGTATCCTGGGAACAGGTGAAGAGATTTGAGTCAGTAAAGACAACCTGAGGTAATTTGGCAGCATAGGTTTGTACCGCCGGAACATCCACGATCCCTCCAATATTGATACCGCAGTTGCAGACAAAAACCCCTATACGAGGGTCTTCCTGAGAAACATCCTTTTCCCGGGGAATTTCGATCGCCTGAATTTCACTTCCGCGAGCTTCGGCCAGGTCACCACCGGCCAGACAGGCAGCGGCACTGGCTTCTGTGACTGCACCGGGAATATCCTTGGGCCCTTGGAATACACCGCAGGTATAAATCCCCGGCCGGGAAGTTGTGACTGGTTCAAAAGGGCGGGTGTCGGCAAAATCGTAGGGATTCAGTTCAATGTTCAAACGCCGGGCAAGTGCCACGGCCGAATCGGGTATGGTCAAACCGACGGACAATACCACCATGGAAAAAATTTCTTCTTTCATATCCCCGCTTTCGTCAACATATTGAATACTGAGATCACCGGAAGCGGGAATTTCGGACACAGTATGCACACGGCTTTTTACAAACCGGACGCCTTCTTTATCCCTGGCGCGTAGAAAATATTTTTCGTAATCCTTGCCAAAGGTCCGCATATCCATATTGAAGATCACCGCATCCAGCTCTCCATGGATATGCTCCTTGGCAATCATGGCCTCTTTGACCGCGTACATGCAGCAAACGGACGAACAGTAGCCGTTGCCGCAACGGTTCGTATCCCTTGATCCCACACACTGAAGCCAGGCAATGCTTTTCGGTTCCTGGCGGTCCAGGGGGCGCATAACGTGTCCGTAGTAGGGACCGCCGGCCGAAAGAATCCTCTCGAATCCTTCACTGGTAACTACATTGGGGTATAATCCGTAGCCATAGGTTACAAGCCCGCTGGGGTCATATCCTTTGGTCCCGGGAGAAAGGATGACGGAACCCACCCGGATTTCGCTTTCCCTTTCCTTATCATCATATTTGACGGCCTTTGCCAGGCAAACATTTTCGCATAACCCACACCCTAAGCATACGTCCAGATCAATGGCATAGGCCAAAGGCACTGCCTGGGCATATTCAATATAGGTGGCCCTTCTGTCATCAAGACCTTTGTTGATCTCATTCACTGCAGCTACCGGACAATGTCTGGCGCAGTCCCCGCAGCCGGTACATTTGTCCAGATCGATAAAGCGCGGAAAGTGGGTAAGGATAGCTGAAAGATTACCCGGATCACCCTCAAGACTCTTTACTTCACTGTTGGTAATCAGGTTGATATTCGGATGCCGGCCGACCTCGACCAGTTTTGGGGAGATAATTCACATGGTACAGTCGTTGGTCGGAAAGGTTTTGTCCAGTCTGGCCATTAGGCCGCCTATGGTGGGCGATTTTTCAACCAGATATACGTTATAATTCGAATTGGCGAGATCCAGTGCCGCCTGCATACCGGCAATGCCGGCGCCGACAATCATCACGGATCCGCTTTTTTTACGAGTTGCCGTTCCCATGAAAACTCCTTTTATCGTAGCTCAGCTATAATTTTTTGACAGGATTAACAGGATAATTTCAGTATCTTGTTATTCATGAAAATTTCGAGTTTTCCCGCTTTCACCTGCGCTTCAGACGGGATCTGCGCTTCGCTCCGACAAGTTTCAAGATTCAAAAAACATGTCTATCCCTTTATCCCGTCAAATCATATTCTTTGAGTTACTATGCCGCCGCAAATTCGGGGATACGGTTTTCCATCCCCGTGAATACGACCATGTTGGTTTTTTCCAAATCCGCCAGCAGATAGGAAACACGTTGGAGATCAAGCCCAGTTGTTTCACTGATCTCTCTGACCGACGTACAATTCTGTCTTATGGCCTGAAAAATAAGATTTTTATGATA
>JACNJD010000093.1 GCA_014382715.1 Candidatus Desulfacyla euxinica
GCTCTTATGCCCTATGGAAACCATTACCATAGGCGGATTACGAGAAACTCTTGAAATCCATGCAGCAGTCATACCATTTATTCTATCACCTGCTTTCACGGTGACAATATAGACGCCTAATGTGACCCCTTTATTAAATGCATCCATAAGCTGGTCTTGTCTGTTGTCGATCATAATTTCTTTCCTCTTAATGCTCCTTTGGTAACAAACGCCTCATTATGGCCTACCAATATGACAACGCGTTTTGAAACATGGCCTTCAGTTGCTCGCGACTAATAGGCATTGGTGCATTGTCAATCAGTCGTTTCTGTGGAAAGGCGCCGTCTGTGAGGTTTTCGATATCATCTTCGGTGTAGCCGACTCCTTTCAGACCGTTTGGGATGCCGGTAATCTTCATCATTTCTATGATCTTGTTTGCCAAAAAATTCCCGGCATCTTTCTCGTCAATGCCCGTAACATCGATACCGATTGCCTCTGCTGCCTGTATGTGGCGATGAGGGCAAGCAGCGCCGGTGAGCCTGAACACAGATGGCGAGTTTACAATCACTGAGATTCCATGTGGCACTATGGGGTGATCTGATATCCATCCATCCGGCTGGTAATCCTTTACCTGTCCGGCAACCGGATAGGACATGCCATGCGGGAGATGGCAACCGGAATTGCCGAATCCTATGCCTGCTAACATGCCGGCAAACATAAGGGCCTCTAAATTCGCCTCCTTTGGGGCAGTGACCGCCTGCACCAGATTCAGGCCCATTAGTTTGATTGCCTCAAGGCAGGCAATGTCACCATAGGGGTTCGCTCCCTGATTTTGCGGACGTTTCGTGGGATCAGCTGGCGCCGGCCTCTTGGTGAATGGACGTGCGGTAAAGGATTCGCATGCATGGCTAAACACATCAAAACCGTTGGCAGCCCGTACCAGAGGAGGGAGTGTTTTGAGGCAGTCGGGGTCAAGGATTCCGAGGCTGGCACGTATCCGCGGGCTAACGATTCCTGTCTTTGCCTTCATTTCAAGAAAATCGAAAATGGTGATACCAGTGCACTCGCTTGCCGTTCCGAAAGTGGTGGGGCAGGCTATGTGCGGTTTCAGCGGCCCGGGAACAGGTATGGCCTTGCCTATAGGGGCATTAACGTAATCCAGGAATTCCGCTGGATAGGTCGAATAAAGATTTGACGCTTTACAAGTGTCCATAACTGAGCCGCCGCCAACAGAGATGAATCCATCGAATTTTCCGTCTTTGGCGAACGCCGCTCCTGCCTTGAAAGACCGATCAGTGGGCTCTACCTCTACCCTGTCATAGATCGCCACGTCGAGTCCCTGGCCCTTGAGAGAGTCCAAGGCGATGGATACGGGCTCAAGTTTGGCCACGTTCGGATCAGTGAAGATTACAACGCGAGTCATCCCCAATGAACGAGCATCGTAGCCGACCTCACGAAGTGCGCCACACCCGAATTTGATTTTTGAGGATTCAACGCTAAATACGATATCTCCTCCTTCTGTTGGTTGAAAGTAATCTGATAAGCTCATATTTATCCTCCTATAATTGGTTGTTAAATGTTAAAACGATTTATAGATAACGATGCGAACTCCATGAAACAGGGGATCACAAATCAAGACGCATTTTGCCGGGGTTCAGGATGTTATTGGGATCGAATTGCCTCTTAATCGAACGCATCACATCAAGGGACACTGGGTCGTGCTCCAGTTCCATATACGGGGCCTTAGAAAGACCTATGCCGTGCTCGCCAGTAAGTGTGCCGCCTAATTCGCATGTAAGCCTGAAGATCTCATCAACTGCCGCTGTGACACGCTCGACCTGGCCCGCGTCTGAAGGATCGTACATGATCTTGGGATGCAGGTTGCCATCTCCTGCATGACCAAAAATAACGAAAGGAAGGTCGTGGCTTCGAACAATTGCAGAAATGCCGGCAAGCAGATCTGGCACCTTTGACATGGGGACGGCCACGTCCTCTGAGGCGTTGCTGGGCCGAAGCTTAGCAGCCACGCTTCCGGCCGATTTTCTGGCCTTCCATAACTTCTCGGCCTCCTCGGTGGTTTCCGCAGTCTGGATATCAGTTGCCCCGTTGTTATTGAAAACTTCTACAATCCTGGCCATTTGGAAAGAGGTTTCTTCCTTTGTGTAACCATCGGTTTCGACTAAAATCATTGCGTTCACATCGGGCAGATCCATATCCCCCTGTTCACGCAAAACCCTGATGGTATTTTCATCAAGTATTTCGAGGACGCTTGGGATGATGCCGGCGGAAGTAATATCAGAAACAGCCTGGCCCGCATCCTTGAGACTTCCAAAAAAGGCCAGGCTTGTTTTAAAAACAATGGGTTTAGGGTTGATTTTGAGGGTAATCTCGGTAACCACAGCGAGGGTGCCCTCAGATCCCACAAAGAGGCGTACTAAATCGTATCCAGACGATGACTTCATGCAGTTTGTGCCGGTATGCATGATTCTCCCGTCTGGAAGCACTACTTCCAATCCCATGACATAGTCCCTGGTTACACCGTACTTGGCACCCCTGAGACCACCGGCGTTGGTGGCCACATTGCCTCCAATGGTGCAGGCCTTACCACTGGCGGGGTCTGGAGGGAAGAAAAAACCATATGGCGCCAATGCTTTTTCAAGGTCCGCATAAACCACTCCCGGCTGGACAACCACCCTCCGGTCGGGTATCTGAATATCAAGGATCTTGTTCATGCGGCACAAGTCCAGTACGAGACCGCCTTGTGCGGGAATAGCTGCGCCGGCCATGCCTGTGCCGGCGCCTCGCGGGGTTACTGAAAAAGAGTGCTTATTAGCCAGGATGAGAATTTGTGAGACCTGTTCCGAACTATCAGGCCACACTGCTGCCTCAGCCCGGTGGTCTTGATCAGAAGCGTCATACGAGTATGAAACCATGTCAATCAGCAGGTCTGTGAAACTTTCCTCGCCTACAATGTCTATCAGGGCCTGTTTGATGCCCCTATCCATTTGCTTCTCCTTTACGGGTATAACCTAATCCGGCGAAGCCGGAATTGACTATTGACTATTGAAAATTGAATATTTGTGTCCCGCTTTAGCGGGATTCGCTCCGTCATTTTCTGATAGGTTTTTTAAAAATTTAAAGAATTTCCTAAAATATTCAATCTGGCTGTGGCATAAATCATGCGCAAACATGATTTGATTTTAATAAATAGGTACTAAAGTAAGCGGTTCTTCCTCAAACCGATCATCGTCTTGATCTTACATAGCCTTTCATCTGATGCCGCTTTGAGCGCTACGCAATTGGTGAACGAACGTACTGTTTCCCCAAAGTTTTTAGCAGGCGCTACGACTTGTAGATCATGAGGGCCCCCAATATTGCCAAAAGAATAAGCATTGTTTTTTTGTAAAAGTCTTCGTTTATCCTGCCATAAAAAAGAGTACCAACATAAGTCCCAAGTATCAGCGTTGGTAGAGACACCAGCAAGTACCACAAAACAATCGTTGTGATGAGTCCGTTCACGGCTTGCAGAATTATGATCACTAAGTGTGAAGCGAGCAAGAATCCCTGAAGGGTCGCCTTTGTTTTGTCTTTGCCCCATGTCTGGAGCGAAGTATAAACAATGGCTGCTAACCCGGCTGCACTCAGTGCACCTCCTATACATCCTCCAATAAACCCGAAGACATAAGCCCACCTTCCCCGGAGCCCTCTGTTGAATGATTTCAAAAAGAGGCTGTAGATAGAGAAGGTCATCAGGATAATTCCCAGAATCAACTGAATCGTGTTTATGTCAAATTTCTTGAGGAAGAAAACTCCCACAGGTATACCCGGAAGTGCCCCCAGAAAAAGCGGATAGATCTTCTTCCAATCCAAATGTTTCCATAACTTAATCAAAAGGAGAATGGGTATTACCAGACCGAATATTCCAACAAGGGGGATAACCACCTTGACATCGATGAAAAGCGCAAGCAGCGGCAGAGATAGCATGATGGCGCCAAATCCTGATAGTCCTTGAATGAACCCCGAAAAGAAGACGATCATGCATATCAATACATAGGTTTGCATAGCTATCAGAAGTGCCTTTCATAATATGAACCTAACCTCTCAAACCAACGCCACCAAAAATGCTTTCCTTTCTCTTTGGCTTCCAATATGTCTTCCAAAAAAGTTGTAATGTTGGCCATCTCATCTTTGGGGACATAAGAAGCTGCCCCTTTTTTGAAGGATTTAAAAGTATCTGCAACACTCAGCGCATTGGCGGTCAACATGATCGCTATCACTTTTTGTTCGTTAGCAATCTCCAACAGTCTATAACCGTCAACCCCCATGATATCCAAAATTGCCATATCAAAGTCCCGGGTTTCCAGCAGCGTTTTAGCTTCACCAAAACTTGATGCCCTTACCACGTCACACATGGGCAGAAGTTCTTCCAGGGTATCGAGTATGTCGGTCTCATCATCTACTACAAGAAGTTTTTTGTCATCTAATAATCATTTTCGCACAATAGTACAGGTTTGGTCTATCCCGTGGGAGACCTTGTCGGATACACTACCCAATCCAGAGCCATTGGGACTGCCCGTACCCCGACTTCCCATGACTATCATATAGAAGTGATGATCTTTGGTATAGCTGATAATTTCTTCGGCGGGATCTCCATCCGTCATCGCCGTTTCGACATGTTTGACTCCTTTCTTTTCCGCTTTATCTTTTGCTGCCACGAGGATCTGATTTCCAAGCTCCCGTGCGTGGTCAATGTATGGCTGCCAATTGATCTGCGTCTTCACTGATGACGTGGGGACATGGGCAGGTTTAAACACATGAAGGAATATGGATAGAGGCATGGTTTTGTTTTGCCATATCCAGAGCAAACTCAACAGCCTTGTTTGCATCTTCTGAGCCGTCTACAGGAACAAGAATATTCTGCATCATTTTAGTATATTCTCCATAATTGATATGATTTTTCGGCATCCTTCATTTGCCGGGTTACACTTTTTTAGAAAGGCATATATTTTTTGTCTAATGCAGGCAGGATGCCGAAATTTGAAATTTGAAATTAGATAAGGCGTCTACATTTTTTTCTCAATTTCCAACTTCAATCCTGCCCATTGCGGGATCGATTTTCTCTGCGAAGGTACAAAGTCAATCCCGCGTGTCGCGGGATACACTACTTTTGATTTGTCATGAAGGATGCCAGATAATCCCATATTTGCATTATCGAGACAGGTACTCGGGGAGCCATGTTACAATTATCGGGAAGAACATAGGGAATTCACTTTTCGGATGAAAGGACTATTCCCCGTATTTACTTAGATACGCCCCCCATAAATCTTCGTCATTAGGCTTTACTTCGGGGATCGGTCTGGCAAGTCTGCAGATATTAATAAAGTGTTTATAATTCAGGTTTTCCGTTGTACTGTTACCACCCCAGGATCCGCAACCCATTGTCAAGGTAAAAGGAAGACCATTGTTAAAAAAACCGCCGTTCCCAAAGGCCTGGACCTGGTTTACCATGATGCGGCTCACCTTTGCCGAAAGGGCAAGCTTTGTTATGTTTTCTTCTGTCGTGGAATGAATTCCGCAGGAATGGCCTCTTCCCTGATAGGAGGTGATGCGGTTTACAATATCAAGGGCCTCATCAAAATCAGAATACTTGAAAATAGACAGGACAACAGTAAGCTTCTCCCCGGAAAAGGGGTGTTCCTTGCCGATTCC
>JACNJD010000090.1 GCA_014382715.1 Candidatus Desulfacyla euxinica
CCTTAGCGGAAAAAAAGGAAAAGAAAAAGGGAAAGGGAAAAGATAAATGAGGCACAGGAAGGCAGGGAAACAGTTGGGACGTAATACGAGTCACCGCAGGGCGATGCTTCGAAATATGGTGACGTCCCTGTTTGAACATGAACAGATTGTAACAACCGATGCTAAAGCCAAGGTGGTTAGGCCTGTTGCCGAGAAAATGATTACCCTTGCCAAACGGGGTGATCTCCATGCAAGACGCCAGGCGCTTGCCTATATGAAAGACAAAGGTGTAATTCACAAGCTGTTCGGTGACCTGAAGGATCGATATCTTGATAGACAGGGGGGATACCTTAGGATTGTGAAGAAAGGTGTTCGAAAAGGGGACGGGGCATCTATTTCCGTTGTTCAACTCCTGCCTGCGGATGAAGGCGCGAAATCTCGAGCAAAAAAGGCGAAACGATCAGGTGGGGTCAAGAAAAAGGAGGAAAAGGAATAGTTCCTGTTTTCGGGGTTGAGTCTGGATCTGATGTTGTAATGTGTAAATCTGATAACGGGTCCTTAGACTCATGGATCACTTAAAATATTTTATATTCGATCTTCTATTGAAACAATAGGCATATCAATTAGAAAATGATTGCATGTGGGAACAATAAGAATGACCCTCTTGCCTGATCAAAGGCAAGGGGGTTTTTTTTGAAGAGTCTGCGGAGGAGCTAATGGATATAGTGTTGATCAGGGGCGGTGATCTTGTAGATCCCGTTGGCGACACAGTCGAAAAAGTTGATTTGCTTATTGAAAAGGGAAAGATAAACAAGATATTGCCCCGGGGAGTGTTTCAAGAAAAAGATCCTCGAATAGGTGTTATTGAGGCGTCTGACAAGCTTGTCATTCCGGGCTTGATTGATATTCATGTGCATTTGCGAGAGCCGGGGCATGAGCACAAAGAAACGGTGGCCACCGGGGCAATGTCTGCTGCTGCAGGAGGTTACACTGCCATTTGCTGTATGCCCAACACCGAGCCTCCCAATGATTGCCGATCGGTTACAGAATTTATCTTGGAGCGGGCAAAAAGGGCGGGTTTATCCAAAGTTTATCCTATTGCAGCTATTTCAAAGGGGCAGAAGGGGAAAACGCTCACCAATTTCGGCGAACTTCGAGAAGCGGGAGCAGTTGCTGTTTCGGACGATGGATTTCCTGTTGCAAATAGCGAGTTGATGAGAAGGGCCCTTGAATACGCCTCTCATTATGGTCTAAAGGTTATTTCCCACTGTGAAGACCGCAGCCTCTCAGGAGATGGCGTGATGCATGAGGGGGTGGTGTCGACCCAGATCGGTCTTGCCGGGATTCCTGCTGCAAGCGAAGACATTATGGTTTACAGGGAGATCTCCCTGTCAAAACTGACGGGATGTCCCGTTCATATTGCGCATGTCAGCACAGCAGGGTCAGTTGAGTTAATCAAGAGGGCCAAGGAAGAGGGTGTTCTGGTTACAGCCGAGACCGCCCCACACTACTTCACCCTGGATCACAGTGCGGTTGTCGGCTATGATACTGTCTTTAAGGTGAATCCCCCTCTCAGGACCGATAAAGATGTTGAGGCTATAAAGGAGGGTTTAGCAAAGGGCATTATTGACGTAATTGCGACGGACCATGCACCTCACAGCACCCTGGAGAAGGATCTGGAATTTGACATGGCGGCCTTTGGGATGATAGGTCTTCAGACTGCACTGCCGCTGACCCTTAAATTGGTTAGGGAGGGGATATTGAGTCTGACCGAGGCCATTGGCAAACTTTCCAGGAATGGGGCAGATATTATTGGAATTGCCGGCGGCAGACTTGTTGAAGGAGGGGATGCTGATCTGGCCATAATAGATCCCGAGTATGAATATCTGTTTGAGGAGGATCAAATTCTTTCCAAGAGTAGAAATTCCCCGTTCATCGGGATGAATCTGAAGGGCAGAAATGAATTGACCATGGTTGGAGGGGACATTGTCTGGGAAAAAAAGAGCTAAGATCTTAGTGGTTGATGATGAAAAGAGCATGCGAGAGTTCCTGGAGATCATGCTTGCTAAAGAGGGCTATGAGACGATTGTTGCAAATGACGGTGAGCAGGCCTGCGAGATTTTGGATAAAGAGACCTTTGACCTTGTTATTACCGATATTCGCATGAAGAATATCAACGGGATAGGGGTCTTAAAAAAGGCCAAGGATGTGGATCCAGGCGCTATGGTCGTTTTGATTTCAGCCTTTGCTACGGCTGAGACAGCAGTGGAGGCTATGAAAGAGGGGGCTTACGATTATATCCCAAAGCCCTTTAAGGTTAATGCCTTCAAAAGGATTATCAAGGATGCCTTAGGGTCCAAGGCTACTCCCAAAAAAAAGCGCAGGGGTTCAATAATCGATTACCATTTTGGTTCTTTAATCGGGGAAAGCCCGCAAATGAGGAAGGTGTACGATCTTATAGAGAGGGTTTCACAGACAAAGACAAATATCCTTATTTCGGGTGAAAGCGGTACAGGAAAGGAATTAGTAGCCAAGGCGATACACAATCTGAGCGAAAGGCGAGATAAGCCTATCGTTGTCATTAATTGTGCCGGGATTCCGGAAAACCTTATAGAGAGCGAGCTCTTCGGTTACAAGAAGGGGGCATTCACCGGCGCTGTCGCCGATAAAGAGGGGCTGTTTGATGTTGCAGATGGGGGAATGGTTTTTCTCGATGAAGTGGGCGAGCTGTCTCCGGTTATCCAGGTCAAGCTATTGAGAGTGATCCAGGAGAGGACTTTTACTGCTGTTGGCGGGACCGAAGTCAAGACCGTTGATGTTTGCTTCATTTCCGCGACCAATAAGGATCTTGAAGACGAGGTCATCGAAAAAAACTTCAGAGAAGACCTTTATTTCAGGCTGAATGTTATCCCCATTACAATCCCTCCCTTGAGAGACAGAGCAGGAGATATTCCCCTATTGGCCCAGCACTTTCTTGTGAAATTCTCCATGGAGATGGGGAAAGATATCAGAAAGATTTCCACATATGCCATGGACATCCTCATGAAATACTCATTTCCGGGTAATGTGAGAGAGTTGGAGAATATTGTTGAACGAAGCGTGGCCCTGGAGACTTCGAATATTGTTTTGCCTGAGAGCCTTACCCTGTCCAGTTTTAGAGACAGGGGCGGCCATAAGAGGAAGCGACGGACCGATTTGGGCCCGGAAGGGATTCAGTTAGACGAGGTAATGTCGGCAATTGAAAGGGAGTATCTGGCCCAGGCGCTGGAAATTGCCAGCGGATCAAAGCAGAGGGCTGCAGAGCTATTGGGCATCAACTTACGTTCCTTTCGATACAGATTAGAGAAACCGGATATGTCTGAAAAGGATGATTCAAAATTGGAGCCTGAACGGAAAGAGACAAAATAATGAATGGTGATTGAACTATCAACTTTAGGCATTTTAGGCACTTTTTGGTTTATGCCCTATAAAAAGATGGCAGATTCCTAAGGTCAAAACGTGCGTTTTCACGTTAGCCAATCCCGCATCTTTCATCATCCCTGCAAAGCCCTTCACTGATGGAAAATTCATTATGGACTCACCGAGGTAATGGTAGGCACCCGGGTTGGGAGAAAAAGTCCGGGCAAGGAGCGGAAGAATCCTGTTTAAGTAGAGATCATAAAACTGTCTGAAGCAGGGGATCCGGGGAAAAGTCATTTCCAGGACCAAAACCTGTCCGCCCGCTATCACTATTCGTCTCATCTCTTTCAGCGCCCTGGCCGTATCAGGGATATTGCGTATACCAAAGGCGATTCCGGCCGTATCAAAACTGTTGTCCGGAAACGGGAGATGCAAGGCATCCCCTTTTATCAAATCTATCCTCTGGGAGAGGCCCCTCTTTTCTACTTTTTTAACTCCCTGATCTAACATTTCCCGCACAAAGTCAACCCCTGTCACCCGTATATCAGGATAACAGAGGGCCCCCTCGATTGCCAGATCAGAGGTGCCGGTTGCCACATCAAGAAAGCGACGTGTATTGAAAAATTGCATCTGGCTGACCGCAAAGCGGCGCCAGGCAACATCGCGTCTAAGGCTCAGAAAATGGTTCAAAAAATCGTACTTCCCCGTGATGGTGGCAAATATATCCTTGACCATGCGGATTCTGTCGGCCTCGTTTATCTGCTCAATTGAAGGATACTTCTCTCTCATAATCGTAACCTTGACTCAACGTCCCACAGGTCCCACTTTTTCAGAACCTCAATCATCTGGATGGAGATTAGCATAAAGCATACCTGATAGAATGAATATAATTGCCACTTATTATCCATTCTACTGGATAAAATCTCAAGTCCTTTCAGCGGAATAGGCTTATGCTTAAGCTCATGGCTCGTGGAGGGATGAGAGTCTGCGAGGTCTTGAAACTCACGCCTAATGGCATTGAAGACAGGAAGGTTGTCCTTCCGTTCTATCCGATTCTCTTCAGCCTTGAGGAGGACCGTATCCGACCTGAAAAGAGTTTGGCGCAGGTGTGGCAATACAAATGGTGCTCTTTGACGGCCGCATGTTTTGCTATCTGTATTTCCATATGCTTGATAAATTTTTGTGAGGCAAAATACCGCCCGCATGCCTCGCAACGCTCCAGGGCGTGCACTCCGATCACCTCATCGCGGATCGATATGACCCTTACGCCATCTTCATCGGTCATCTGAATCGCCCCGGTCGGACAGATGTTGGAGCAGGTCCCGCAACCAATACAGAGTCCTTCTCTGGGTACCACAAAAGTTATGCCGGCCCGTTTCTCTCTTTTGAGCGCCCCCGCGCCCACGATTTCGTTGCAGACACGAATACATAGACGGCATCTTAGACATCCGTCAGGGGCTGGGCCAACATCAACACCATACTCTACTGCAAGGTCTCTGATCAACTTAGATTGGGGGGCCATGGCCAGCAGATTTCTAAAGGCAGATTGCCTGGCACTTGTCACCAGTTTACTCCGGGTCTTTACTTCCAGACCATCTCGTGCCTTTAAAATACAGGAGAGCAAGACTCTCGGTTTTCCAGTTCGCCCTCGAACTTCAACCCCGCACAGCTTACAGGCCCCAATTGGTTTTAGGGCTTCATGATAACAGATCGTGGGGATCTTGATGCCGTTCGCCCGAATAACCTGGAGTACAGTCACCGCTTCGTCGGCCTCGAATTCAGTCCCATCGATTATGATCTTGGGCAATTTGGAAATCCCCGCTTTCCTACGCCTTAATCACGACCTGCGTCGTGCAAATCGTTCAAATACTCTTCCAGATAGTGCAATTCGGTTGACAAGTTCCCGACCTGAAAGTGGACGAGATCGCACATATTAAGCACTGAAGTGATTTTGCCATCTTCCACCACCGGCAGATGTCTGATGCTTGTTTGGATCATCAAAGAGATGGTGGCATCAATTTCATCCTCGGGCCTGGCAACAATTAATTTATTGGTCATGGCGTTTTTGAGCCCGATCTCTGAAAAGGCCTTTGGCTTGAACTTGGCATAACTGCACAGGACATCCCTCTCTGTAAAAATCCCGACCGGTCTTTTGCCTTCCGTGACAATAAGGGTGCTGCTGTCTTTATCTATCATGAGATTCACGGCCTCCTCCACAGAAAGGCCGCTGTCGATTCTCAAGACTTCTCTACCTACCTGGTCTAAAATATCTTGAATTCTCACAGGTACTCCTGTTTGGTCAAACCTGTC
>JACNJD010000089.1 GCA_014382715.1 Candidatus Desulfacyla euxinica
AAGCTGATTAGAAGGGAATCTCTCTTGATACAGATATGATTCCGGCAGAGATGTGGCCGCTCTGAATGCCGGCTCCCAAAGCTCGATTTACCCCTATGTACAAAAGAATAGTGAGTATTTTGGGAAAAAAGAACCAGAGCATATGTGGTATTCTCAATGTTGCACAGCAACGACCAAACCGGAGAGATGGAATCAGATATCTCAGTTTTCCACAATTTCCCCGACTTGAAGATATCACAGGCTTTTTGACCTGCTGATATATTGGGTTCCTGTCAAGGTATGTCAACTGGTTGAAACCATGAGATATCATCTGGGTATACCCAGTTCAACTTGAGCCGTCCTCACCAGTATCCATGGTCTTTTTCATCAGAACCTCCTCTGTGTCAGAACTGAAGCACTCCGGGCAACTGTCATAGAACTCACCTAAGAACTGGTGCCCGCAGAAGCGGCATTTCATCGTTTCATTGTCGCGTTCTGTGATTTCATCCTGGGCATCGTCGCTCAGTAAAAAGTAGGTACTGAACCTACCAATTACGTTCTTTATACCCGGCCACATTTCCCGATGTGTAAGTCATGCCTCAGGCTTGATAACCTCTTGAAATTTTGAGGTATTGGCAAGATGGTCAGGCTTGGAAAAGCATCAAATTTTCATCAGATTCATTGCATCTCACAGATTCCTTTCCTCCCCTGTATAACTCAAATTTGGATTCTTAGCCTGTAGATGCTGTACTCAAATCCTGATTCAGAGATAAGGAAATCGATCGATTTTAGGGTAAAGATGTTATCTGAAATTATCATCAGAAGAAAATTTTTTGAAAAATAGTAAAATTATCTTGACAAATTTGATTATTTGTAGAAATATTAATGTAAATCTTGAATTGAGGTAAATTAAATGAAAGCTAAAATAGATATAGGTCCCAAAATTAGAGCGGTCAGGCTGAAAAAAGGGCTAAAACTTAAGGATGTAGCCAGAGAAACAGGCCTTTCAGTCAGTCTCATTTCAAAAGTGGAAAACAACAACACTTCCCCATCACTTTCTACGCTTATTAAATTGTCAAATTTCTTGGGTATGGATGCCGGTTATATCCTGGGAGATAGCGAAAAGAAAAAAATTAGCGTTGTCTGCCATAAAGAAGACCGAAAGGTCTGGACCAGCGATGACTACAAAATTCATTTCGAGCTGCTCAATCCTTCTCTGCGGAACAAGAGGTTTGAGGTGGTGCAGGCGAGGTTAAAACGCTTCGAAGTCCCATCAGAAAGATATACCCATGAAGGGGACGAGTTTGGCATGGTTCTGAAAGGGGAGATTAAGGTTGAGCTCGGAGATGAGGTCCATGTCCTGAAAGAAGGGGATTCCATATACTTCAGGTCAACTGTGCCGCATGTTATTTACGGAGTTGATCCTGAGGGCTCAGAAGTTCTTTGGGTGAATTCGCCACCTATTAAGCTTGTGTAAGAGAGCACCCAAATCGCAAAAACTTAGACACGGTGTGTATTGGCCATTAGGAACAAAAAAAATCAGAGTTCAGACGTTTATCTGTTTTCTCACAATCTGAGATATAGGGAGATAAATCTGCAATGAATCCACAGGTTGCCATTATAGGTACGAGTCAGACAAAATTTGAGGCAGATAAGGGCTATGAAGATATTCCTGAGACGGTTTTCAAAGTTGTCCAGCAGGCTATGGCAGAGGCAGACATAGATAGGGATGATTTGGACAGCATCGTTACATCCAGTGTGGATTTATGGGACGGGAGGACTGCCTCGAATCAGATGCTGACAGATGTGGTCGGATCGATCATGAAGCCGGAAAGCAGGGTTGCAGGTGACGGTTTAGGGGCGGTATTTCAAGGCATGCTGGCTATTCTCGCAGGGGCTTCGGAGATCACCCTGGTAGTTTCTCAGTGCAGGGGTTCCCTGGGAGTGCATAACGAGATCAGCAATTGGGTTTTCGACCCTATTTATCAGCAGCCTTTGGGACTGGATTATCTTTCAGCAGGCGCGCTTCAGGCCAATCATTATATGAATCAATTCGGAATCTCACAAGAAGATTGTGCCAGGGTCGTGATCAAGAACCGCAGGGATGCTCAAAATAACCCATATGCCCAGGTGGTAAAGGAGGCTACGGTTGAAGAAGTCATGGGTTCTCTAATGTGGGCTTACCCCATCAAGGAAATGGATGCCGCTCCCGTTTCGGACGGTGCCTGCGCTGTTGTGCTGGCATCTCGACATAAGGCAAAAGCCCTCTCAAAGGAACCGGTATGGATATTGGGAGCAGGGAGCTGTTTGGACTCTCACTACCTTGGTGACCGGGATTTGACAGGAGGGGATGCACTGATCAGGGCCTCGAATGCGGCCTACGGCATGGCGGGCATTTCTGATCCATTAAAGGAATTGGATGTGGCTGAGGTCTCTGCGGCCTTCTCCTATCAGGAACTCCTCTGGACAGAGCTTATGGGCTTTTGCAATAGGGGTGAGGGAGCAAGAATTCTCAAGGAAGGACAGACATCTTTGGGAGGGTCACTTCCTGTTAATCCCTCAGGAGGCATGATTGTGGGCAATCCCGTCACAGTCGCCGGGTTGACCCGCCTGGTGGAGGCGGTGTTGCAGGTCCGTGGAAAGGCGGGAGACCGCCAGGTCAGGGGGGCGAGCAGGGCGCTTTCCCATGGAACAACCGGATGTTGCGGGCAAGGGCAGTATGTGATGATCGTGGGAAATTGAAAAGGGGGATAGACCTAAGTGGGGAAAAAGGTAGCTATTATAGGAACTGGACAGACCAACCATTGTAGCAGCAGGGAAGATGTTAATGAGATGGAGCTGGTCTACGAAGCTGCCGCAGCTGCGCTAAAGGATGCGGAAATGACCATAGCGGAGATTGATGCGGTAGTGCTCGCCAACATGGAGCTTTTTGAGGGGAGAGCGCTTCATGACATGTGGTGTGGAGAAGGGGCAGGCGCTTTCATGAAGCACTCATTTAAGATCTCCACAGGAGGTACTTCAGGGACCTCGGGGGCTATTTCGGGATACTATCATGCGGCCTCCGGACTGTTTGACAGGGTTATGGTCGTGGGGTTTGAGAAGCACTCCGACGGCAATACCTTAGCAGGCATGGCCCTGACCGATCCGTTCTGGGATCGTCATGTCGCTGCAGCGGCCATCGGCAATTTTGCCCTCTCCGTTTCAGAGTACATGGCGGATCGCGGTGTTACCGAGGAGCAATCTGCCAAGGTTGCCGTAAAGGCTCGCCGCAATGCCTGTAATAACCCCCATGCCCACCTCCAAATGCCCGACCTTACTGTTAAAAAGGTGCTCGAATCTCCTGTGTTGGCCTACCCTGTTCATCGTTTAGAGATGTGCCCTCAATCGGACGGTGCCTGCGCTATCATTTTTGCCTCTGAAGAAATCGCAAAAAAGAGGTGCCCAAGGCCCGCATGGGTGAGGGCGGCGGTCACTCGACATGATCATATCTATTTAGGTGAGGTAAAAAACCGTCTCGCCACCATGAGAAGCTTAAAAGAAGCAGCCAAGGTAGCCTATGAGACAGTAGGAATAAAGGAACCCCTGAAGGAGTTCGATGTTGCTGAGATTTATGATCCTTTGACCTATGCAGAGATCGCCTGGTATGAGGCCCTGGGATTCTGTAAAGATGGTGAAGGTGGAAAGCTAATCGATGATGGCATCACACAGATGGATGGCGAGCTTCCGGTAAATCCTTCGGGCGGGGTTATTTCAACCAATCCTGTTGGGGCCTCCGGGACAATCCGCGTGGCCGAGGCTGCTTTGCAGATTCATGGAAGAGGTGGTAGGCGACAGATCCCGGATGTAAATCTGGCACTGGCTACCGGGTACGGAGTCTATTGCTGGAGTGATGTCCTAATATTGTCCAGTAAACCGGACTAAAAGGTGCATGATGAAAAGAAATACAGAGAGGGAAGAACTCCTTCGGATCCCCATACAAATGAAACTTCAATATCGATTCCCTGCCGGGGCCCACTACGAGAGGTTCTTTAGGGAGTTGAAGAAGACCGGTAAAATCATGGGTATAAAGTGCCCGGAATGTGAGCGAGTGCTGGTGCCTCCGCGCCCAGTTTGCGGTGAATGTTTTACGAGGACGGGCGAGTGGGTGGAAGTCGGCCCCAAAGGAACTGTGGTTGCCCATACATCGATCTATTTTCCCTTTATTGATGGGTCCACGGGAAAACCACGGCCCATACCCTATGGGGCAGGCCTGATTCAATTAGATGGGGCATACTCCGCTATCAATCATATCCTGGAAGAAGGCGATCCCGATAAACTGCATATAGGAATGCGGGTGGAGGCGATGCTGAAGGAGAAGAGAGAGGGGAATATTGGAGATATCCTCTATTTCAAGACCATTGAGGAATGAGAGTAACAGGGAGACGAGATGAACGATAATGGTGAAAGGATGGTCCTTGCAGGGAAAGTGGATTTGCCTTTCAGCTATTCGGCGGGCAGGACTGCCAGCCGGTTTTTTGTCGAGCTGAGAGATCACCAAAAGATCATGGGAAAGAGGTGCCCAAGGTGCCTAAGGATAATCGTACCTGCCCAGTTATTTTGCAAAGAGTGCTTTGTGGAGACCGATGAATGGGTTGAGGTAGGACCGGAAGGGACACTGTTAACCTTCACGGTTGTATACCGCAAGGAAAACCATCATCCAAGAGAGGCTCCTTTGGCTTATGGGATCATAAGACTGGACGGGGCAGATACGTCAATAGTCCATCTCTTGGAAGAGACCGATGTGACTAAACTTGAACATGGCATGAGCGTCAGGGCGCTCTTTTCGGAAAAAAGAGAGGGGCATATCATGGATATCGAATGTTTTTGCCCGGTTTAATGAGGAAATAAGAGACAAAGGAGAAGTCTGTGGCTGTCTTGTTCGAAAAAAAGGAAAAAATTGCCATTATCACGATCAACCGTCCTGAGGCCATGAATTCTCTCGATGGGGAAACGCTTGAGGGCTTGAATAAGGCCTGGATCGATTTTCGAGATGATCCCGATTTATGGGTGGCAATTATTACCGGGGCCGGGGACAGGGCCTTTTGTGCCGGAGGCGATCTCAAGAGTCTGCGCGACTACTACAGCAGCATGACCCCTATCGAGAGGAGAGAGAAAGGCGAAAAGGGGCCAGGGGTCGGAGGGATTACACGCAACCTTGAAATATGGAAACCGATTATTGCCGCCATTAACGGGCATTGTCTCGCAGGGGGGCTTGAGATAGCCCTGGCGTGCGACATCAGAATCGCCGCTGAAACCGCAACGTTCGGACTCACCGAGGTGAGCAGGGGGATCATCCCCGGGGCAGGGGGAACACAACGTCTGCCCAGGCTGATATCCCTTGCTAAGAGCCTTGAGATGATCCTGTGTGCCGATCGAATTGACGCCCAAGAGGCATTGGAAATAGGGCTTGTGAGTCGAGTTGTTCGGGGAAAAGATGTAATGGCCGAAGCGATCGAGACGGCGGAGCGTATATGCCGGAATGCACCCCTTGCGGTCCGAGCCGCAAAAGAGGCTATTTACCGGGGACTGGACATGCCCTTAGCAGAGGGGTTGCGATTGGAACAATTTCTCGCAGAACCGATTAGACAAACAGAGGATGCAAAGGAGGGGCCGAGGGCCTTTTCGGAAAAAAGAGAGCCCAGGTTCAAAGGGAAGTAAATCTGAG
>JACNJD010000085.1 GCA_014382715.1 Candidatus Desulfacyla euxinica
ATACCTGTGGCGCTCCTGAGGAAGATGCTCAGCCCCAGGGTGACCATGACCACGGCGAAGACCGGCTCCCCGATCATTGGCCTCAATACAAGCCTTTCGATCATTGCTCCAAAGAAGATAAACGCCACCAGGGTGATACCCATGGCGGGCAAAAAAGGTACGTGAAGGTGGGTCATAAGGGTGTAGCATATGTAGGCCCCGATCATCATCACCTCGCCGTGGGCGAAATTGAGGACATCGGTTGCCTTAAAGATCAGCGCAAAACCCACCGCGATCATGGCGTAGATACAACCCACGGCAATACCGCTCAAAAGCAGTTGCAAAAAAAATGTCAGCTCCTCTCCCAAGTTACACCCTCACCCCCCATACATCTTCTCGATCAAATCACTGAACTTCTCTTCGACGGTAGCCCTCCTGACCTTCATTGTGGCCGTTAACTCCTCATCATCGTGATCCAGTTCTTTGTCTAAGATAGTAAACTTCTTAATGGTTTCCACATTGGCCAGAACCCTGTTGACCTCTCCTACCTCTTCCTTTATGAGATCATAGATCTGTTCGTTCCGGGCGAGACTCTTATAAGTGGTAAAGAGAATCCGGTTGGATTGAGCCCAGTTGGATACGTTTTCCAGCTCAAGTTGAATAAGTGCCGTGAGAAACTTCCGCCTGTCCCCTATTACAATGGCTTCTTTGATGTATAGACTGAACTTGAGCCTGTTTTCAATCTCAGAGGGCGTGATATTCTTCCCTCCTGAAGTGATGATGATGTCCTTCTTTCTATCCTTTATCAGCAGGTGTTCCTTTTCGTCGATTTCTCCCACATCCCCCGTGTAAAACCACCCGTCACGGACTGCCTCGGCAGTGGCCTTGGGGTTCTGATAATAACCGCTGAATACAGAATTCCCCTTAAGAAGGATCTCACCATCCCGGGCGATCTTACATTCGATCTCGTCAAAGACCTTTCCAACATTCCCCGGTCTTATATCGTCACCCCGTTGTACGGAAACCATGCCGCTCATTTCCGTCATGCCGTAGGATTCCTTGATCCAGATACCTATGGCATGAAAAAATCCTATAACTTCGGGTGAAAGGGGGGCGGCGCCGGTATAGAAAAGCCTGCCTCTCAGAAGACCCAGCTTTTTTCTCAAATGCCTGAACATGGCGAGGTAGGCCATGGCATAGAGCAGTTTCCAATGGACGGGAACCCCCTTTCCCTCCCATCGAAACCTGGCGACCCTTTCCCCTATGGGGATAGATCGGTTGAAGATCCATCTTTTCAACCAGAAGGCATCCTGCAGCTTTATCATAATATTGGAGTGCATCTTCTCCCAGATCCTGGGCACATTCAAAAAGGCCGTGGGAGAGATCTCAGCAAGGTCTTCCTGGAGGGTATCTATCCCCTCTGCAAAGTTTATACAGTGGCCTGACCTCATTTGAAAGAAGAGGGAGAACATACGTTCGGCCACGTGGCAGAGGGGCAATGACGATACGAGAGAGTCATTTTCAAAGAACGGCTCTTTGGAGAACATGGCGTCGGTCATGGTCAGGATGTTCAGGTGGGAGAGCATAGCACCTTTTGGTGGGCCTGTGGTGCCGGACGTATAGACGATCAAGGCTATATCCTTTGGCATGGTCCTTGATGCCAGGTCTTCAAAGTACCCGGATTTCTCTGAAGCCACCCTTTCTCCGAGCTTCTCGACTTGGTCAAAACTAATGATTATGGGATCTTCGTAATGTCTGAGGCCCTTCATGTCGATAACGATGATTCTTGTGAGGAGAGGCAGGTCTGACTTCACTTCAAGGACCTTGTCCGCCTGCTCCTGATCCCTGACGACTATGTAACGGGAATCAGAATTATCCAGGATATAATGTACCTGGGGCGCCGTATCTGTTTGATAAATCCCGACGGTTATGGCCGATGCAAATTGGATAGCAAGATCAGCATAGAGCCACTCAGGACAGTTGTCTCCCAGAATGGAAACCGTATCACCTCGATTCAGCCCCAATTCCATCAGGCCCAGACAGAAGTGCCTGACATGTTTAGAGTAATCCAGCCATGTAATCCTCTTCCATATGCCGAGGTCTTTTTCCCGCAGAGCCACTCGATCTCCGAAACGTCTCGCATTGTCCAGGAACAGCTTCGGCAGGGTATCAGATGTCATGTCTATTCCTCACCGAGGTAGGCCCTGATGACCTTGGGATTTTTTGCGATCGATTCGGGGGTACCCTCTGCGATCTTTTGCCCGAAATCGAGGACCATTATCCTATCTGCCAGATCCATCACGACCCCCATATCGTGTTCCACCATCATGATGGTCATGTCCATCTCTTCCCTGATATCTATGATGAAGCGGGCCATATCCTCTGTTTCCTCGACATTCATACCGGCAGTCGGTTCATCAAGAAGGAGCACCCTTGGATCCATTGCCAGGGCGCGTCCCAGTTCAATACGTTTTTGAATTCCGTAAGGAAGACTGCCTACCCTCATTTTACGGACGCGCTCTATTTCCAGGAACTCAATAATCTCTTCTACTTTTTCCCGGTTAGAGATCTCTTCCCTGCAGGCCCTACCATAAAACAGGGCGCCGGAGAGGAAACTTGCCCCGATGTGCATGTGCCTTCCTAACATCAGGTTCTCGATGACGGTCATGTTGGTGAAGAGTTCGATATTCTGGAAAGTGCGGGCAATCCCTGCCTCTGCTATCTTGTTCGGTTTCAGATTGTTTAGACTCTTTCCTTCAAGCAGTATATCCCCACGGTCAGGGGGGTAGATTCCGAAAACAGAGTTGAACAGGGTTGTCTTTCCTGCACCATTTGGACCGATGATAGCGGCCAGTTCCCCTTTTAGGACATTGAAGCTGACCCCGGACAGGGCCACAATGCCGCCAAAGGAAACGGATATCTCTTTTATCTCTAAGTGAGTAGTTTGTTCCATCCCCTTCACCTCAGGAAAGCCATCTCTTCCTTCTCTTATAATGCTTTACTTCGGAGTAGCGCTTTCTCTTGGATTCCTCAGTGATGCCGAGGTAGAATTCCTTTACATCCTCATTCTCTTTGAGCTTTTCGCTCTTACCGTCAAGTACGATCTTACCGTTTTCCATTATATAGCCGTAATGAGCTAACTTCAGGGCCTGTTTTGCGTTCTGCTCCACTAAGAGAAGTGCGGTGCCCTGATCGCGGTTGATATCCTTCAGGATGGTAAATATCTCCTTTACCACCAGAGGTGCAAGCCCAAGTGACGGCTCGTCAAGCATCATAATCTTGGGCCTCGACATCAAGGCCCTGGCAATGGACAACATCTGCTGCTCGCCACCACTCAAGAAGAGGGCCCTCTGGGATGATCTACTGCCTAAGATCGGAAAATAGTCTACCACCTTAACATGATCCGCCATAATTTCTATCTTATCTTTACGGGTGTGAGCACCCGCCAGGATATTCTCAGAGACGCTCAGGTCTGTAAAGATCCGTCTACTTTCCGGTACATGTGAGATCCCTAAACAGACGATCTCTTCCGGGGCCTCACCGCTGATTATCCTGCCCATGAACTCTATGCTGCCGTCGGTAATGTCGCCGTTTTCATAATCCAAAAGGCCGGATACGGCCTTCAGGGTGGTTGTCTTGCCTGCTCCGTTTGCGCCCAGAAGCGCGACGATGCCTTTCTCCGGGACCTCCATGGAGATCCCTTTGAGGACCAGAACGACATTGTTAAACACGATCTCAAGGTTATTTATGACGAGATATCGGTCCATATCCTTTATTTCAGTAGGTTTCTGGCCATTATAAGCTTTTCTATTTCGGTTGTCCCCTCATAAATCTCGGTTATCTTCGCATCCCTGTAAAGCCGCTGAACCTTATAGTCCGAGTAATAACCGTAACCCCCGTGCATCTGAAGGGCCATGTCAGCACACTTCACTGCCATCTGCCCGCAAAATGATTTGGCTGCGGCAATAAGCTTGTGGTCAATAATGCCTTGATCAATCTTCCATGCTGCCTCATAGTAAAGGTTTCTGCCTGCCTTGATCCAGGTAAACATATCGGCAATCTTGAACTGTGTTGACTGAAAGGTGGCAAGCGGCGCCCCGAATACAATCCTCTTCTTCACATATCTTATGCTTTCCTCTAAGGCTGCACGGGCTATCCCCACTGCCTGCGCTGCAGCGCCTATTCTGTTATGGTTGAACAGGTACGTGGATTGGGCAAAGCCGTTCCCCTGATCTCCAACCAAATTGCTGCATGGCACCCTCACGTTGTTGAAGGAGAGTTCGGCGGTTTCAGATGCCCTGATTCCCATTTTTCCTTTCAAAGGTGTTGCCTCAAACCCGGACCTGTCGGTCTCCATCATGATCATGCTGTGTCGTTTATGTCTGTCATCGTTGTCCGGGTCGGTCTGGACAAAACAGAGGACATTATTTGCCCTTATTCCGTTGGAAATAAAAATTTTCGAACCGTTGATGACATACTCATCCCCCTCCATCACAGCAGATGTACGCGCAGCGGCCAGATCAGAGCCCGCATCGGGTTCGGTCAAAGCCGTTGCCATAATGGCGTCACCTGTCACCAGCGGAGGAAGATATTTCTTTTTCTGCTCTTCTGTGCCAAACTCCTCTATGACCTCCGCCCCAAAGGCAGAGGTCCCAATGGTTATGGCAATCCCCGGATCAACAACATTAAATTCCTCCATTATGAGACTGGCATCGAAACTGCCCATCCCCGGTCCGCCATACTCTTCTTTGATAAAAACCCCTACAAAGCCCAACTCTGCCGCCTTCTGAAAGATGGCCTCGTCAAAGGACTCGTCTCTATCAAATTCCTCCGCCCTTTCCTGAAATTCCCCCTCCGCAAACTCCTTAGCCGCCATTACTATGTCTTGCTGTTCGTTGCTCAGTTCAAAATCCATCTCTAATCTCCCAGACCTCATTGGCCCTTTCTTTTGACGACCTGATTACACCTAAACTGAGAGGTTCCAGGTTCAGGGTTCAAGGTTCAAAGGTTATAGCATGGTGATATCCTTAGATTTATTCATGGCGTTTGAGGAGTAGCTCACATTGCCTCCCTAACCCTTTGGGTGAAAGCTAATATTTGTACTTAGCATCGTGTTTTCCCTCTTGATGCTAGAGATTTAGCGCGTTTCAACCCGGAACCTCTGAACGTTGAACCGTCCAACCCAGGGTACAGGGACGTCTTCAAGACCCTGGGCGGCTATTGGAGCCTCTCGTAAAAGGATTGACGCCTAAGTTTTTCTCCAAAAATCCATACGCCTTCCTGCATCTTTCCATCTCTTGTTTGGCAGTAACCAGGTAGATTTCGGAGGCAGGTTCTCCGGTTTGGACACTTTTGAGAATGGATTCTCCCGCGGCCTGCCCGGTTATCAATGCAGAGGTGATTCCTTCCGCACAACGGTTGAATCCCCCAGCCTCCCCCACCAGAAGTACGTTTTCTTTTCCAGTCAGGAAATTATCAACGGCCGGCATGTCATGGACCACACACCCATAGTTTGCGACAGTTTCATCAATGACCAGGGAATGTCTTTCCTGAAGATACCCCCGCAATGCATCGAAATATTCTTTGACAGGCTTACCTTGTCCGCAACCGTTTGTGACGACGATCCTGCCATCTTTCAGAAAAACACCCCCAAAACAACCGGTCAAC
>JACNJD010000163.1:0-3449 GCA_014382715.1 Candidatus Desulfacyla euxinica
ATGAAAATTGAAGGAAGGGTCTGGATGTTTGGAGATCATGTGGATACTGATCTAATTATTCCCGCAAGATATCTGAGCGTATCAGATGAACAGGAATTAGCAAAGCATTGTTTCACCGATCTGAGGCCTGATTTTGCCAAAGAGGTACGGCCCGGAGATATTGCAGTGGCAGGAGTCAACTTTGGCTGCGGTTCTTCAAGGGAGCACGCGCCGTGGGCTATAAAGGCGGCAGGGATTGGCGCTGTCATCGCAAAGAGCTTTGCCAGGATCTTTTACAGGAACGCCTTCAATATCGGTCTCCCCATCTTGGAATCGGACGAGGTGCCGGAACAGATCCGAGAGGGGGACCGCGTCTCTATTGATCTCTCAACAGGGACGATTGTGGAACTATCGAATGGGAAGCGTTTTTCTGCGAAACCCATCCCTGATTTCATGCGGGCTATCCTTAAGTCCGGCGGCCTTGTGAATTACCTGAAAAATACCAAAGCCATAGCCGGAGATAATTAGCAAAGCCGCGTTGCTTTGGGGCATGTTCAATTGGGAGTTCTTATGGAAATGCTAACAGGGGCAGAGATACTGCTCAAGTCATTAGAAGAGGAAGGGGTAGATACCATTTTTGGCTACCCTGGTGGAGCTGTAACCGATATTTATCACCAGCTGGTCAAGACTGACATAAAACATTTTCTGGTGCGACATGAGCAGGGTGCGGTACATGCCGCGGATGGTTATGCCCGTGCGTCAGGCAGGGTGGGGGTCTGTTTGGTGACGTCAGGCCCGGGGGCTACGAATACAGTAACAGGGCTTGCCACTGCCTATATGGATTCGATCCCTGTGGTGGTGCTGACCGGCCAGGTGCCCAGGGCCCTTATAGGAAACGATGCATTCCAGGAAGTTGACATCGTGGGGATTACCCGACCCTGCACCAAACATAATTATCTTGTTATTGATATCGCGGATTTAAGCCGAACCATAAAAGAGGCATTTTATCTGGCCAGGTCGGGAAGACCGGGACCAGTGTTAATAGACCTGCCGAAAGACATAATGAGCATGACAGCACCATACAAACCGGTCAAAAAAGTCAATCTCAGATCCTATCAGCCCACTTACAAGCCCAATTTGAGACAATTGAACAAGGTCCTCCCGCTTATCAGGGAAGCCAAAAGGCCCCTGATCCTCGCTGGTGGCGGTGTGGTGCTTTCAAAGGGATCAGAGGAATTGACACGGTTTGCCAAGAAGTTAATGACCCCGGTGACTACTACACTCATGGGTCTCGGAGTCTTTCCTCCGCGGGATCAACTCTGGCTTGGCATGCTTGGCATGCACGGCACCTACAGGGCCAATATGGCTACGTCCCGCTGTGATCTTCTCATCGCCGTGGGTGTCCGTTTTGATGATCGTGTGACAGGAGACATCGACACATTTGCTTCCAATGCCAAGATTGTTCATATAGATATCGATCCCTCATCCATCAGGAAAAACGTGGCTGTGAGTATCCCGGTGGTGGGAGATTGCCGGCTGGCACTTGAAATCCTGAATGATCTCCTCGAAAAGGAACAACTCGACGGTATTAATGAGGCGCGCGCACCATGGCTGGACCAGATCGAGGAGTGGAAGAGCACAAAACCCCTTGCCTATGAGCAGGGGGATGTGATTAAGCCCCAATATGTGATTGAGACCTTATGCAGGCTTACCAGGGGAAGCGCCATCATAACTACAGAAGTGGGGCAGAATCAGATGTGGGCTGCCCAGTACTACCATGTGGATAAACCCAACTCCTTTATCACCTCCGGGGGTTTGGGATGTATGGGTTTTGGCCTTCCTGCTGCCATTGGGGCCCAGGTGGCCAAACCGGATAAACTGGTGGTGGATATAGCGGGCGACGGGAGCATCCAGATGAATATTCAGGAGATGGCAACCGCAGTCCAGTACGGGTTGCCCATAAAGGTGGTTATTCTTAATAATCAGTACCTGGGCATGGTAAGACAGTTTCAGGAGCTGTTTTATGACGGCTGTTATGCCTGCACAGATATGGCCTGCGCCCCGGACTTTGTGAAATTGGCCGAGGCATATGGAGCAGTGGGTTTAAGGGCCTCAAAGCCGGAAGAGGTGGAACCTGTACTGAGAGAGGGCCTCGCCATTGAAGGGCTCGTCTTGATGGAATTTCGTGTTGAAAAAGAGGAGTTGGTGTATCCTATGGTGCCTGCGGGGGCGCCTATTACAGAGATGCTTTTGGTCTGATAGATCAGATTTAAGAGGGAAAGTAAATGAACGAATCCATGAATGAAAAACACATCTTGTCCATATTGGTGGAGAACCAGCCGGGAGTCCTGGCCAGGGTGGCAGGCCTCTTTAGCGGGAGAGGGTTCAACATAGAGAGTCTCTGCGTTGCCGAAACCAATGAACCTCAGGTCTCAAGGATGACCATTGTGACCATAGGGGATTTGGGTGTGGTGGAGCAGATTAAGAAACAGCTCAACAAGATAGTAGATGTGATAAAGGTGATTGATTTTACGGGGAAAAAGTTCGTTCAACGGGAGCTTGCCCTGATAAAGATACGGGCCAGGCCTGAAAACCGCGCTGAGGTGCTGCGTATGGTGGATATCTTCAGGTGCCGTGTCATTGATGTGGGTGCGGAGTACTACACTGTTGAATTGACGGGTGATGAAGGGAAAATCAGCGCTTTTTTGAATCTTATTAAACCGATGGGTATCAAAGAGATCGCACGAACAGGCGCCTTAGCCCTGGGACGCGAAAAAAAATAAAGGAGGAGTTATGGCAAAGATAGATTTTGGCAGTATGCTGGAAGAAGTGGTAACGTCGGAAGAGTTTACACTTCAAAAGGCCCGAGAGGTCCTGAAAGATGAAACCGTGGCAGTGCTCGGTTATGGGGTACAGGGACCGGGTCAGGCCTTGAATATGAGGGATAATGGAATCAGGGTTATTGTAGGTCAGCGTGAGGGGGGCAGTTCGTGGCAGAGTGCCATAGATGATGGGTTTGTTCCGGGAGAGACCCTGTTTTCACCCAAAGAAGCGGCCGGGAGGGCGACCATTATCCAGTATTTGATATCAGACGCAGGACAGGTGGCCCTTTGGCCGGAGGTCAAGGCCTGTCTTAATAAGGGAGACGCCCTATACTTCTCACACGGATTTTCCATCACCTACAAAGATCAGACAGGTGTGGTACCACCCCCGCATGTGGATGTGATCTTAGTGGCACCCAAAGGATCGGGCCGCACGGTCAGGACCAATTTTCTGGCCGGAAGCGGGATCAATTCCAGCTACGCCGTTTTCCAGGACGCCACGGGTCGGGCACTTGAGAGGACTTTGGCCGTTGGGATTGCCATCGGATCGGGCTATCTATTCCCCACCACCTTTGAAAAGGAGGTGCACAGCGATCTCACCGGTGAACGGGGTGTCTTGATGGGTTGCCTGGCGGGAGTAATGGAGGC
>JACNJD010000163.1:4169-5645 GCA_014382715.1 Candidatus Desulfacyla euxinica
ATTTCAAAACTATTTGCCATTGACTTTCAGTTCACGACCTTTGATCTGGGCGGAGAACGGTACCTGAAAAAGGACATTCTGGTAACAGAGGAGGAGATAAATAGACTGAAGACCATGGATGCCATATTCCTCGGCGCCATCGGTCACCCGGATGTCACCCCCGGGATTTTGGAGAAAGAAATTCTTCTCCGTCTGCGCTTTGAATTAGACCTGTATATAAACCTCCGGCCGGTCGATCTTTTTCCCGGCGTTGACACCCATCTCAAGGACAAAGGTCCGGAGGATATAGACTTTGTTGTGGTGAGGGAGAATTCTGAAGGGATGTATGCGGGAGGGGGCGGGTTTTTCAAGAAGGGGACCCCGGATGAAATAGCCATTCAGGAGTCTGTCAATACACGCAAAGGAGTGGAGAGATGCGTACGGTACGCCTACGAATATTGCAGGAAGCGGAACAGGAAAAAACATTTAACACTTTGCGCCAAGACAAATGTCCTCATTTATGAGTCTGATCTATGGTTCAGGGTTTTTCAAGAGGTTCATGAGGATTATCCCGATATCACAATCAATTACCAGCATGTGGATGCCCTCTGCATGTGGATGATCAAGAACCCGGAGCAGTTTGATGTTATAGTAACAAATAACCTGTTTGGAGATATTATCACTGACATAGGTGCAATAATCCAGGGAGGTCTGGGCATTGCAGCCGGGGGCAATATCAACCCGGAAGGGACTTCAATGTTCGAACCCATGGGGGGGTCTGCCCCCAAATATGCAGGCCTGGGCCAGGTCAATCCCCTGGCGGCCATCGCTGCAGCCCAGATGATGCTCCATTATTTAGGGGAGGAGGCTGCGGCAGCAAAACTCCTTGAGGCTATCAAAAAAGTTGTAAAAGAGAAGCTTGCCAGCCTTGATGCCGGCAAAATGGGATATTCCACCGCTGAGGTGGGAGATCTGGTGGTGGGCTCTCTGGCCTAAAAGGCCATTTTCAGCGGTAAAATTGCCCCCGTAAGAAACAGCCGGTTCCCGGGGTTTGAGCCTGCCCCCATTGTCAAGGCAAAATATTAATGGGTATAAGGTGGAAAAACAGGGCAAAAAAGGACCATATCATAATCATACACAATACTTCGCTTGCTCCGACCGCCAACAGACAGTCAAGAGATCCTGAGGAAATATCTTTCGCGCGCCCAACCGTGCCTTCCCGCTCGTGGTGATATCCCTGGCTCAAGAAATGCTGAACCCTTGAGATATGTTATAAACTCAGCTGCCTTCACCAGTATCCATAGTCTTTTCCGCCTAAGAATTTTACGATTTTACCAGTGCAAAGCCCTTACATGGTGCAGAGTCCCTTCTCTTCTCTTATTTCTTCTTATTCAAATGACCATAAAATAGGTTAATTCACAAATTAAGATGTGACCTCGGCCCCCATACTGGATTCGTCACGCCCATTTTTTTAGATTGACATCAATATTGACAAAT
>JACNJD010000084.1 GCA_014382715.1 Candidatus Desulfacyla euxinica
AGACAGAGAAATTTAAGCCCCAGAATACTATCAAACACTGGGAAGAATCAATCAAGGCATATGAAGGCGCATTGAAACTCGACCCGGATGACAAAGACGCGCGCTTCAATCAGGAATACGTGAAAAAGAAATTAGAAGCCCTCAAAAAGAAACAAAAACAAGACAATAAGAGTTCTAAGGCCGACAACAAGAAGAAGGATAAAAACCAGAAGAATAAAGACAAAAATAAGAACAAGAAAAAAAACAAGGATAAGAAAAAGAACAAGGAGAATAAACCTCAGGAAGGACAAAAAAGCGATCAGCAGAAGAAGAAGGATCAGCAAAAAGCAAAATCAAAACCTGACAAGAAGAAACAGGAAAAAGGCCATAAAAACACTGCCCAGGCAAAGGCCAAAAAGGACAGGAATAACAAACAGGATCGTCCTGATGCAGGGTCTGCAACGGGAAAGACAAAGCAGATGAAATCAAAGGAGAAGGCAGAAAAATCCCCTGTCAAGAGGGCCGAGAGACGTCGAAGACCTGGCCAGATGACAAAAGAACAGGCACAAAACCTGCTCGATTCCCTTAAAGGAGAAGAAAAAGCAACACCCATGATTACCGGGAACAGAGGCAGGGGAAAGGGGCGCCAGGAAAAGAAAAGGAGGGACTGGTGATGAAAAACCATGGAGCCGAACGAGTTAAAGCCATTGGATGGAACTGGTTCATGATTGCAGGAACATGCTTCATGGTTGCGGCCTGTGCCTTCATTCTTTTTGCCGGAAGCGCTCAGGGCAAAGGCCCTGCCGGAGGCATTTCTGCCCGGTTGGAACCGCAGCAGATTACACTTGGAGATGCTGCAGTCCTGGCAGTCAATATCTCAGGTGAACAAACCGGGCCCCCGTCTATCTCTCCGGTTGACGGGCTTCGATTTTTCCCCATGGGACAGAGCAGCCAGTATCAGTCTATCAACGGAAAAACATCCTCAACCGTATCATACCTGTATCAGGTACAGGCCGAAGGTTCAGGTAATTATACCATACCCCCGGTCAGGGCAAGAATAAACGGTCAGGTCAGAAAGACCGAACCGATCAGCCTCCGAGTATCAGGATCAGGGGGGAGCAGAAGTTTGGGAGCAACACGCCTGCCGCCTTCGGCCCCAAATATTGCAAAACAGACCGCGACTTCAAGCTTCAGGGCGGGCGAAGATAACCAGATTACATTTCTCCGGGTCACTCCGTCCAAATACCGGTCCTACGTGGGTGAATTGGTACCGGTCAGAATTGAGGCGTTTTTCCGTCAGGGGCTACAGGCTAGGTTGAATTCATTTCCAGTGCTCAGCAATAATGCCTTTGCCTGTCAGGGATTGAACAAAAAGCCAACACAGACAGAAGAGATCGTTGACGGTGTTCCCTTTGCTGTGCTGACCTGGCATACTGCCATGTCAGCGGTGAAAGAGGGCGAGCACCCTGTTTCCGCCGAATTAGACGCAACCCTGATCATTCCCCAGACGTCCCGCCGGCGGAACCGGGTCTTTGGCAACAGTATGTTCAATGACGATTTTTTTAATAATTTTTTCAACACCACGAGAGAGGAAACCGTCAAACTAACGAGCAGCCGGCAAAAGATGCGGGTATTACCCCTGCCAAAGGCGGGGAGGCCTGAGAATTTCAGCGGAGCAGTGGGCCGGTTCAAGCTTTGGGCAAGCGCGAGCCTGAAGAGCTGTATGGTCGGGGATCCGATCACATTAAAGATGACAGTAAAGGGAGATGGTAATTTTGACAGGGTATCAAGTCCGCTTCTCACCTCTACCGACCAATGGAAGACCTACACCCCGATTTCCTCCTTCAAGCCGGCCGACAGTTCGGGCTACAAGGGAAAGAAGCGGTTTGAACAGGCCATCATCCCGCTCGATGCATCCATTAACAAGGTCCCCCCGTTAACATTCAGTTATTTTGATACGCGAAAAGAAAAATATGTCACCCTGCGCACCCGGCCCATTAAGGTGAAGATTACGGCTGACACACGGCAGGCACGGGTTTCATCGGCCAAGAATTCAGACGGGAACAAACCCCCTATCCAGTCATCAGATTCATCCGGATTGAACAAAAACCCAAACGGTCTGGCACCGATTCACGTAGGCTTGGGGCCGGTTACAGCCAGTCTGACACCCATTTTTGAAAACCCCTGGTTTATAGGAACCCAGGGCATACCTTTGGGTGCACTTTTTATAGGCCTCTTCCTGGGCCGGCGAAACCGAAGACTGTCCAACGACCCGGCCATCTTGAAGCAAAAGCACGTCAAGCAGAAGATCAACAAGTCCATCAAAGAGATGGATCGGACCATCGCCGGCCACGATGTCCCCGGATTTTTCAGTGCCTGCAGGTGTACGGTCCAGGAACGGCTGGGGGAGATATGGTCACAGGCGCCGGAGAGTATTACCCTTGCCGAGGTGAAAGATCGTCTCAGCAAAAATGCGGCAGGGGTTCGGCATGTCTTCGAAAACGCCGATGCAGTTGCCTACTCAGGCCAAACCTTCAATCAGGAGGAACTAAAAAAGTTCAGAGATTTGATAATAAAGGAATTGAAGAATTTGGAGAATTAGGTATTGGGTACCGGGGGATTGGGTACCTGGGTTTCCGCTTCGCTACAACAACTGTCAATCCAGATGGGGGCTAAAGAAATGAATATATTATGTGTGAAACGATCAAAGGTCTTGGGTCTTCTTGTGGTGGCGAGTGCAGTGTTGCTGATCAGTGTCTTATGCACGAGTGCATGGGCAGTGCAGGGTGAAGACCGGTTTGCCCTTGGCAATGAGGCCTATGCAGAGGGTAAGTATGATGAGGCCCTCTCCTTTTATAAGGGGGCGATAAAACAAAAAGGATATTCTGCCTCACTCTTATACAATATGGCAAATGCCTATTACCAAAAAAAGGATGTTGGACTGGCTATTTTATACTATGAACGCGCCCTCTATCTCGACCCGGGGAACGCAGACATTCAGGCGAATCTCAGTCTGGCCCGAAAGGATTTCGGGCTGATTGCAGAGCCAGCGTCTGATTGGCAGCGGTTTTTTAACATGCTCAATCTGAACTGGTGGGCCATACTCGCAAGCGGGGCCTTTGGCGTGTTTTCCCTGATCTACCTATTAAGGGGAATTCGCCCCGGAATTCTCAAGGGCGCCCCCGCCAGGATCCTTACCACTTTCTGTCTTCTGTGCTTTATGGCGGGGGGAACCGGCGTCGCCATGCAATACAGGAACATTAACCGCGGAGTGGTAATCAGGGATAATGTCCGTCTCCTTGTCTCCCCATTTGATTCAGCATCCAGTTCAGCATCCATAAAGGATGGAAAGATTGTGCGGATAGCAAAGACTTATAAAGGCTATCTGCTTGTGGAAGGGCCAAACGGCAAATCAGGATGGATAAAAAGGAACGCTGTAGAGTCGGTTGTTCCTTCAGGAGGACGTAGTTAAATAGAAACCGTTTAAAGGTCGAAAGCGTTCAGTGGTTCAACGTTGATGAATTCGTAAAAAGTCACTGACCCGTTTTCGTCATTCCCGCGAACGCGGGAATCCAGTAAAACCAATCCCGCCTCGGGCGGGACTCGACCACTCAACCATTCAACCACTCAATCCCGTCTCAGGCGGGACTAAAAAAAGGAGAAATGATATGAAATCAAGAAAAATATTTAATAGGTTCCTAACGGGCAAGATCGCTGTGCCCCTGATTATTCTGATGGTCGGATTTTTTTCCATCTCAACCCTTTACTCAGTTCCGGTGAGCCAGGCAGCGTCAAAGGATCTTCGGGCAGCACCGGAGAGTTTTACCGATCTCGCTGAAAAAAACAGCCCGGCAGTGGTCAATATAAGGGCGGAAAGGAACGGAAAGGGAGGCCCCAGAGTACATCGCCAGTTCAGAAGAGGTCCTTCGCAAAAAGATGACCAGTTGAACGATTTCTTCGAGAAATTCTTTGGAGGACGGCCGCAAAAGGAATTCAAGCAGAGGAGTCTGGGGTCCGGATTTATTATTGATGAAGATGGCTATATCGTAACGAACAACCATGTGGTGCAGGGCGCAGACAAGATTAAGGTGATTCTTAAGGACGGACGGGAATTCGATGCCGAAATCAAAGGCCGTGATCCCAACACTGACCTTGCGCTCGTCAAAATAGAATCTGACAAGGATCTCCCGATAATTGCGTTAGGGAACTCTGATACCCTCAAAATCGGTGAGTGGGTCCTGGCCATCGGTAACCCCTTTGGCCTGGAGCACACCGTCACGGCAGGGATCATAAGCGCCAAGGGGCGTGTCATCGGTTCAGGGCCATACGATGATTTCATACAGACCGATGCCTCGATCAACCCGGGGAACAGCGGGGGCCCCCTCATCAGCATGGAAGGAAAGGTCGTTGGTATCAACACTGCCATCATTGCCGGGGGGACCGGGATCGGATTCGCCATCCCTGTCAACCTGGCCAGGGGAATCATTACGCAGCTAAAGACCAAGGGCGAGGTCACCCGTGGCTGGTTAGGAGTCGGAATCCAGAATCTGACAAAAGAGTTGAAAGAATATTACGGAATTAAGGATGGGGAAGGTGTTTTGGTCACACAGGTATTTCCTGATGATCCGGCAGCAAAGGCAGGAATAGAGCCCAACGATATCATCCTGGAGATTAACGGCCGTAAGGTTGAAACCAGCAGGGAACTCAGCCGGATGATTGCAGAGACCAGCGTAGGACAAAAGGTGGACATTGTCGTATTGCGCAAGGGAAGCAAAAAGCAGTTTAATGTCCAACTTTCGAAAAGAGAAGATACGGAAATGACTTCCAGAAACGATGAAATCCGCAAGCAAAACGAATTCGGTATTGCCGTATCCAACGTTCCACCCGAAGTCGCCCGGCAGTTTAATTTAAAGGACACCGAGGGGGTCGTTGTTGTTGGCGTTGAGCCGGACAGCAAAGGTGAAAAGGCCGGTATACTCACTGGCGATATCATCAAGGAGATCAATCATGAGGACGTTGATAATGTGGATGAGTACTCAAAGGAAATCGGAAAGATCAAATCCGGCGAAACCATATACATGTACATTCTCAGACCCAACAGGGGTTTTATGGTAATAAAGCTAATCAAATAGTGTCCAAACGAAAACTAGTGTCGTGTCATGTATCAAGTGTTTAATGTGAAGGAAAGCAGTACACCACCAATGTCATTCCCGCGAACGCAGGAATCCAGGGAAATCAGTCACTTCTGGATCCCCCTGCAGTTTATCCCGCACTTGATGCGGGGCGGGAGTGACGGGCTTGGAGACTTTTTACGAGACCATCAAACTTGAGTCTGACGCAGATATTGGGCAGATAAGGGCAGACTTCGAAAGACAGTTTTCCTTCAGGCACTAAATAGAAAACCGGCGCAGGACACATCAGGCAGACTCTTTATACCAATGCCTTCGTGTCCTGCGCCTCATCCCCCAAAGGCTCTAAGCCCTACCCGTCTCAACCGACTTTTCTGAGGTACATCTTTCATTCCCATTTTCGGTACATTATTGCACTCCCATCGACAGGTGTTTACTCAAGTTTGTGGATTTACGGGGTTCGGCACCTAAATCCTGCAGGTTTTAGGTGGCATATAAAGATTGACGTAATATGCGTACTA
>JACNJD010000083.1:0-4133 GCA_014382715.1 Candidatus Desulfacyla euxinica
TGATGCATGGGCGGAATTGCTGAGAGAAGCCCTTGATGAAGCACACGGCAGGTAAGCTGCCATGCAGTAACTGCGATTCAGACAGTAGATAATCCCACTGTGCAGCTGCCCACCTTCGGCAGCCATCAAGCCACGATAGATGGTTATTCGACCGTTTTAGCGGCTTGCATCTAACAATCCCGAAATATTTTTTTTGTGAGTGTCATTTTTTCTTGACTTTTGCCCAAGAGTTCTGTATGTCTATATAATAATGGGCATACAGTATAAAGCAGATAAGCGTAAGTTTAGCCGCCTTCGGCAGTCCCTCGTTCATCTCACGGATGAGGTTAGGCAGCTTCTTGACCCTTTCCTCTCCGATAGGCCTGTAATCAGAGGATCGGTCTATGAATTCAAGCGAAAATGCGGAAAGCCGGGCTGCAAGTGTGCACGGGGTGAGTTGCATCGGAGTATGGTTGTTAGCGCCAGCGAGAAAGGAAAAACGAAGTTACGTGTCATCCCGCGGGGATCTCTTGTGGAGGTAGAGAGTAAGGTCAGGAGATACCAAAAGCTTAGACGCGCTCGGACCCGTCTGGTCGAGGTGCATAAGAAGATACTTCAAGTCATGGATGATATGGAGGCGATGAGAAGGGAGGAAGTCCCTTCTCCTATTAAAAAGCGGTCACCACGTGAGGGATAGAAATGGATCTGGTGATCTTCGAGCAGAACAAGCCTTTGGTCTTGGAGGCCCTTGGTAACGGAGAATTTGACTATGTAGAGTCTGCCAGCGAGGTGTTTGAGACGGAATTTTTCCGTTTCATTAAAGCCAAGAAGATTCTGAACAAACTTGCCGAGACCTACCCGACCCCCCGAAAAAAACAGGAAGTTCCCCTCTGGTTTTACGTAGCCAGCAACCTTTCCATGAGGTTGCATGGTGTACACTCTTTTAATGCTTTTCCGATGATAGTACGATCAGGAGGCCTGCTCAATTTGTTAGGTCCTAAAGGCGCCCGGAAGATTGTCCATCCGGATAATGGAGATGTCACAATTGCCTGTGAGGGATTCAATCAGAAAAATCATTATGACCGCGAGGCACCCTGCGATCAGGATTTTTTGCGTAAGCTGGCCAAGGACACAGAGGCCGCTGCTCTGATGAACTGGTTGTCTTCTGACGTGGCAGAGATATTTAAAAGCCAAGGTGCTTTTGACAAAGAAGGCATTTTCATTGGCGATGCCTCTTACCTGTTTGTTCCGGATAATCCCAATTATGAGGGGTCCGTAAAGCTTCTGTTTGATGAGAGCGATCATCCGGTCAGCAAAGAAGCATATAAGAAAATGACCGATGAGCGAAAGACCCGTTGCCAGTGGAGGCGGTGCTACAAGATGGTGTCGCTCCTGCACACAAACCGGTCTATGGATTTTTTCTTTTTTATATCCTTACAGGTTCTCCCTGGCAATGCCCATGAGTCTCCGGTACTTTATGAGCAGGTGAGACAGTTTGTGGAAACGGTGGGCAAAGGGGTAATGAAAAGACTGATTTTAGATCGAGGGTTTCTGGATGGCAAAAGCATTTCTACCTGCAAAAAAGACTATGGCATTGATGTGCTTATCCCTGTTCGTCGCAACATGGATATTTATGAGGATGCCATGGCCCTCTTCAAACTGCCTGATGTTGCTTGGGTTTGCTCACAAGAGCCCGCAGTAGAGACCCAAAATCCACCCCGGCCAAGGCCCAAGGCCATTGTTACACGGGAGAAAAAGCGGCAGGAAACTATTGAGCGACTCAAACAGCAAGAGCCATTACCAGAGGAAACCATCGTAAAGAGGGAGGAGGCGGCCATCGGGGAATTTCGGAGTTGGTCTTCGTGCACAGTGCCGCTCAGTGTTGTGGCTAACCGTGAGACCTATGCTGATGGGCACCAGAAAACATGGCTCCTGATCGACACCAAAGAGGTAAAAGATCCCTCCGAGGTATCCAAGGAATACCATCTGCGAACCACCATCGAAGAGAGACACCGTCAACTTAAATGTTTCATCGATCTGACTAAATTTACCTCCCGAGCCTTTTCCATGGTGGTTAACCAGGTCGTTTTTATCATGCTTAGCTATAATTTGCTTCAATTCTATCTCCTCCGCCGGGGACGAAAGGAGCTAAACAATAAGACGCTACATCATATACGTCAGCAGTTATTACCCTCGGACAATCACATTATCGTTTACTTCAAAAACTATTACGGTTTGTTTACGCCGATCGAATACACTTACATCATAGCAAGCCTTGAGGACAAACCCCGCAAGAAAATAGTCGATAAATGCAGGAGACTCCGCCGGGAAATGAAGGAAGTCATGACGAATCCCCGGCCACATTTATGACCCATTATGTATCTTACCATCCAGTTCTCTACAATATAGTCCACTCAAAGAACACCCTTTCGGGGATATTCTGACAAGGAAATATGTCCTAACCATCACAATACGTACCCAACACGCAATAGGTCTCTGCCTGGAGACCAAATTTACCCTCTTTCCATGCTACGCTCCGACAATGCTCACCCCGACCCCAGCAATATCCCGCCTCTGGACTCCACAGTGTCTGAATTGCAAATGCAGTAAATCAATAGTTGATTTTTATGACGAAAGAGATTATTATGGGTGCAACAATATAAATAGGAGGCCCTTTGAAAGCACTTCTGATCTACCCTGAGTTCCCAGACACATTCTGGAGTTTTAAGCACGCACTTAAGTTCATTCACAAAAAGGCCGCCTTTCCTCCACTCGGCCTGCTCACACTGGGAGCGATGCTGCCCAAAGAATGGTCAACCCGCTTGATTGATTTAAATGTTAAAGCGGTTACCGAAAAGGATCTGGCATGGGCTGATGCTGCATTTATCAGCGGGATGTCTGTACAAAGGGATTCGGCTCATCAAATCATTGCCCGGTGCAAGGAGGGAGGACTTAAGGTTGTTGCCGGAGGACCGCTCTTCACCAGCGAGTATGAGGAGTTTGATCAGGTCGATCATTTTGTGCTCAATGAAGCCGAACTGACCCTGCCTCTTTTTTTGGCGGATCTGGAACGGGGATCTGCCAAGCCGGTCTACAAAACCTCCGAATTTTCCAACATCTCGGCAACACCGGCTCCCCTGTGGGAATTGGCTGATATGAAGCGATATGCCTCAATGAATATCCAGTTTTCAAGGGGTTGCCCCTTTGATTGCGATTTTTGTAACGTGACGGTCCTTTTTGGACACAGGCCTCGCATTAAGAGTTCAGGGCAGGTTATTGCAGAGCTGGATGCCCTTTACGGGCTGGGATGGCGTGGGCAGGTCTTTTTTGTAGATGACAACTTCATAGGCAACAAGAGGTATCTCAAAACACAACTCTTGCCAGCATTGGCTGAATGGCGAAACGACAAAAAAGGAATACGTTTTAATACGGAAGCCTCTGTAAACCTGGCCGATGACAGGCAATTGATGGAGATGATGGTTCAAGCCGGGTTTGATACGGTCTTTATAGGGATTGAAACACCTGATGAGGAGAGCCTGGCTGAGTGCAACAAACGGCAGAACAAGAACCGCAATTTGATCGACAGTGTAAAGCGTATTCAACGAGCGGGTTTACAGGTACAGGGGGGATTTATTGTCGGATTCGATAACGACACCCAGTCTATTTTTCAGCGGCAAATCGATTTTATCCAGAAAAGCGGGATCGTAACCGCGATGGTGGGTCTGCTCCAGGCCCCGGTCGGCACAAGGCTCTATGAGCGTTTGAAGCAGGAGGGACGGCTCCTCGGCCATACATCCGGGGATAATGTTGATGGCACAACAAACATCATCACCCTAATGGATCTTGATACACTAAGCGAGGGTTACAGAAACATAATGCAGCATATCTATTCGCGCAAGCATTACTACCGAAGAGTCAAGACATTCCTGAGAGAGTATAAAGCGCCAAAAATACAGATTTCGCTCGATTTTCAGCGTTTCCTTGCCTTCTTTCGGTCCAACATCCGCTTAGGCATTATTGGCAGAGAGCGGTTACAGTACTGGGGACTTTTGTGGTGGACGCTCTTCAGACGTCCCGGGCTCCTGCCATTGGCAGTCACCCTGGCGATTTACGGATATCATTTCCGGAAGGTCAGCAATTCGCATATCCTTTGA
>JACNJD010000083.1:4482-5626 GCA_014382715.1 Candidatus Desulfacyla euxinica
TGTCTGAGGTGCGGTCATTGCGTAGCCGTATGCCCCACAGGTGCCATGAAGCTCGACTGGGTTGGCCCGGAGGGGTGTAAGCAGATCAAACAGGAATTGGGTGTGACACCGGAACAGGCTGAACAGTTTTTATGCGGAAGGCGGTCTATCCGAACCTTTAAGGAAAAGACCGTGCCACGGAACGTCCTGGAAAAACTCCTCGAAGTTGCCTGTTCGGCCCCATCAGCCAAGAACCAGCAGCCCTGGCATTGGACTGTGGTGGAGGACCCCGCCCAGGTTCGGAGACTTGCCGGCATGGTGGCCGACTGGATGCGCATGGTTATTCAGACCGACCCTGAAGCAGCGGAAGAACGTGGATTCAAACGGGTTATGGCCGCATGGGATAATGGCAACGAGCGGATCTGCAGGGGCGCTCCCCATATTATCGTCGCCCACGCTGATAAAAACTGGCCTTTCAGCACGGAAGACTGCACACTTGCCATCAGCCTTCTGGATTTATATGCAACAAGCATGGGGCTTGGGGCCTGCTGGGGCGGCTATTTCTATAAGACTGTAAACGCTTATCCCCCATTATTCGAGGCCTTAGGCCTGCCTTCTGATCACCTGGCATTTGGAGCAATCATGGTTGGCTATCCAAAATTCAGATATCAGCACATTCCCCCCCGAAATCCAATACGGGTAACATGGAAATAGCTGCCTTTTGAACATCCCGCATACCCCCGTTCTGGAAAACCGTCTCGCTGCTTGTGGCTGGGCGTAGTGAACGGTTATGCAAAAACGTCCATTATGAAGCGCTAACCCTTTTTAGACGAGTCCATTCATTAATCCCAATGTGGGCACTGTTGGTTTCCAATTCAGAAATGAGTAATTTTTTGCAAGGTCAAGAAAAATAAGGGTTTGCGCGGAGAGTCGAACCGTACGTTAGTCCGTCGCACAAGGGAACCCGCAGTTTGACGCCGAGATTGCGGAAAAAGGCCATTTATGGATGGAAACTCGATTAATTCCGCTCAGACCTCTCCAGTTTTAATGTCACAAGATTATAACTGTCCGGGCATTGGACCTCAATCGTATCGCCTTCCCACCAAGGGAGATTTCCTCCAAATTGGAAGGTAGAAAGGCTGGGGAAAATATCATGATAGAAAAA
>JACNJD010000082.1 GCA_014382715.1 Candidatus Desulfacyla euxinica
AGATGCTGAATGACCCTATTGTTTTCCTAAAGGGAAAGGCGGGGCGATCAAGCCTCAACATGTATCTGGATTTAACAAAAAATCTATTTAATTTAGACAGTAACGATACCGTACCGAGAGACGAAGAGTCGATGAGGAAAAGGGAGGGAAAAAATGGACCTGAGTAAAATGATTCAAACGGTGAAACAACACCCCCGTTATCCAAAGATGGGGATGATTGCCAGCCATCTCGGCGTTGTGAGGGAGACTTCTTTAAAGGGGGGGACGGTTACGGGAATCGAAATCGAATTTGACGAAGACGCTATAGAGAGGATAATAAGCAACACAAAACAGAAGCCGGGGATTGTTGAAGTGATGATTGAGACCAGCAGCGGCCGTCTGAATGTCGGTGATGACATTATGGCGGTGGTCGTGGGTGGAGATACCCGTGAACATGTGTTTCCTGCCCTCATAGAGGCGGTGGACATGATAAAGAGAGAAGGGGCGAGCAAGAGTGAAATTAGAAATTAGTCCCGCAGGGCGGGATTAGAAATTGGGAAAAAGTGTGAACTCGTGAATAAAGGATGTCCAATAGTCAATATTCAATATCAGCGGAGATAAGATATGGGGATGATAGATGTCACCGGGAAACCGGTTGTCAGGCGTATGGCAGAGGCTGCGGGAAAAATTATCCTTTCGCCTGGTACAATTAAAAAAATAGAGGAGGGGGGGATCAAGAAGGGGGATCCTTTCTTAGTGGCAGAGGTTGCTGCTATGAATGCAGCTAAACAGACTCATCTGCTGATTCCCCATTGTCACCAGATCCCTTTGGATACGGTGAAGGTAACCTTTGAAATAGTTGAGGCTACAGTTGAGGCCAAATGTCTTGTCAGGTCACAGGCGCGCACAGGCGTTGAAATGGAATCGCTCATAGGGGTTTCTGTTGCATTAAATACCCTTTGGGATATGGTCAAATACCTTGAAAAAAATGAGCAGGGCCAGTACCCTTCTACAATGATTACCGATATCAGGGTGTTAAGAAAGGAGAAGGGTGAGTAGGGAAATATTAGCTGTTATTTGTTGATGGTTTCGAAAGAAGTCTCCAAGGCCGTCACTCCCGCGAACGCGGGAGTCCAGTCCGGCAACGGCAGAATTGATTTTCCTGGATTCCCGCGTTCGCGGGAATGACGAAAACGGGCCAGTGACTTTTTACGAGTTTGTCTTTGTTGTTTCATAGAGATTTTTACGAGGATTGCGCTTAAGGATGAGGATGAAAGAATGAAGAAATTATCGCTGATGATGCTCATAATCCTGGGAATATTCTTGATTGCACAGGATGGTCTGGCCAAAAAGGCCTATGTAATGAATCCTACCAAGATTACCCTCAGAAAAGGACCGGGTGTGGGAGAAAAGATCATTACCATGCTTCGTCAGGATGAACCTGTGGAAGTCTTAGAGACCGAAAAGGGCTGGAGCCATGTTCGTCTTCTCGAGACCAACCGGCAAAACAGGGAAGGTTGGGTTGTGAGTGGGTATTTAGTTACCCGTGTTCCATGGAAAATCCAGACCGGGTTATTGAAGGAAGAGAATGCCCAGCTCAAAGAGAAGCTAAATAAGATTGAGAAGGAATGGAGTGAGTTGTCCGGTGAACGGGAAGAGCTTAGCGGAAAACTGCAAAAAAACGGAACAGCCCTCGATACAATCAGAGAAAGATATGAGACCTTAAAAAAGGAAGCCAGCGGCTTTTTGAAACTAAAGAAAAAATATGAAACCACAAAAAGGAAAATGGAAGCGGCCCAGGCAACCACAGAAAAATTGACCAAAGAAAACGTTGTCTTGAAGTCTTCTCAGAGGAATACGTGGTTTCTCACCGGAGCGGCAGTGCTGGTGGTTGGTCTAATCTTTGGCCTGATTATGGGAAGACAACAGAAAAAAAGGAAATCCTCCTATTATTAATGGGGGGATAAAGGGTATTATGAGTATTTCATTGCTGAACAAAGAAAACACAGGACTTATTATCGTAGATGTCCAGGAGAAGCTCATGAAGGTTATGGGCAATCGGGAAAGGGTCATTGACAGGATTGTCAAGCTCCTTCATCTTTCCCGGGTCTTCAAACTGCCGGTTGTTCTAACGGAGCAGTATTCCAAATGGCTGGGTTCCACACTCCCACCCATAAAGGAAACATTACCTGAATATGACCCGATCGAAAAACTTCATTTCAACTCCTGCAATGTTGATCTCTTTAACAACCGGGTGGAGAAAGAAGGCCTGCGAAATATAATCCTGATGGGTGTTGAAACCCACATCTGCGTATTCCAGACATGTGTATCCCTTTTAGAGAAGGGGTATAATGTGCATGTTCCTCATCATGCAGTGGATTCCAGGACAGAGGATAATTGGAATATCGGGCTGTCACTTATGAAAGAGGCAGGGGCCATAATTACCTCCACCGAGACCATCATCTTCCAGATTCTCAAAAAGGCCGGCACACCTGAATTCAAGAAGATGTTAAAGACTATCAAGTAGTGGCAGAACGGAAAGTGTCTAAAGTGATCTAAAGTGACTAAGTGAAACCTGGAATATTAAAGGGTGCGAAAAATGAAAGGCGCTTAAATGGAATACAATCCTATCAAAAAAGAAGAAGTCAGCAAGATGAGTGTAATGCCTAACCTCCTTGATTATGAAAAGGCCAGGGAGGATTTCAGGTGGGAGGATATAAGCAAAGAACTTGATGAACTTGATGATGGGTGTCTCAATATAGCCTATGAGATAATAGACAGACATGCAAAAACATCTTTGAAAGATAGAGTAGCGCTTTACTGGGAGGGCGATAATGGCGAAGGTGAAGAATATTCGTTCTCAGATTTATGCAGACTGACAAACCGTTTTGCCAATGTTCTAAAGAACCTGGGGCTCAATAAGGGTGACAGGGTTTTTACCTATGGGGACAGAATTCCCGAGATATATATCTCCCTCATAGCGGCACTCAAGGCCGGGGGTGTTATTGGCCCTCTTTTTTCCGCCTTTGGGCCTGATGCCGTAAAAGACAGGCTTGGAGATTGTGAGGCAAGGTTCCTTATCACAACGCCTAAGCTGGCACGGATTGTGGAAAAGGTCGTTGAAGACCTGCCTGCCCTTGAAAAAGTTATTATTATCAACAGAAAAAATGTTGCCTATGAATTGAAAGAAAAAGAGGCCAGCTATGAAGATCTTATGAAAAATGCGTCAGATCTGTTTGATATAGAAAAGACAGACAAGGAAGACTACGCAATTATCCACTATACATCCGGGACCACCGGGAAACCAAAGGGGGTCGTGCATGCCCATGAGGCGGTTGTGGGTCATTATGCCACGGCCAAGTATGTTCTTGATCTTCATCCCGATGATATTTACTGGTGCACTGCCGATCCCGGTTGGGTTACCGGGACCTCATACGGGATCTTCGGTCCCTGGTCAAATGGCATATCCCAGGTGGTTTATGAAGGTGGGTTTCGAGCGAGTAACTGGTACAAGGTGATCGAGAAGTACAAGGTGACCGTCTGGTATTCGGCCCCCACCGCTATCAGGATGTTGATGAAGGCCGGTGAAGGGGTTGTGGCAAAGTATGATCTGAAGAGTCTGAGATACCTCTGTAGTGTGGGCGAACCGCTGAACCCTGAAGCCATTTTGTGGGGTAACAAGGCCTTTGGGCTCCCTTTCCATGATAACTGGTGGCAGACAGAGACAGGGTGTATCCAGATTGCCAACTATCCGATACAGGACGTTCGCCCCGGGTCCATGGGACGGCCTTTTCCAGGGGTAACGGCTACTATCCTTGATGAAAACTGTGAAAAGGAACTCCCACCAGGGAAAGAAGGGCATCTCGCCCTAAAGGCCGGTTGGCCTTCCATGTTCAGGACCTTCTGGAACAGACAGGAACTTTACGAGTCAAAATTCCAAAACGGATGGTATATCACCGGCGACCGGGCTACCATGGATGCGGATGGATATTTCTGGTTTGTGGGGAGGGCCGACGATGTGATCAACACGGCCGGGCATCTTGTGGGTCCCTTTGAGGTGGAGAGTGCCCTTATGGAACATCCGGCCGTGGCGGAGGCAGGGGTCATCGGTGTTCCTGATTCTCTGGCCATGGAGGTGGTCAAGGCCTTTGTCTCCCTCAAGGACGGGTACGAACCATCTGATGAACTCAGGAGAGACATCAAAAAGTTTGCCAAGAAAAAACTCCACGCCGTGGCCTGCCCCAGAAAGATAGATTTCCTTCCCGGACTCCCCAAGACAAAGAGCGGAAAAATCATGCGGAGGCTCCTGAAGGCAAGGGAACTGGGTCTTCCGGAGGGAGATACCTCCACCCTTGAAGAATAATTGCTTGGGGCACAAGGCTTTAGGCACAAGGCTTAAGGCCAACGGATCGAGATCTGCGCACTTCTATTCTTTTCCTTTGCGAGCCTTCTGGCCGCGTGGATTATGGAGCGCGGTAGAGTCAGAAATGGTTTCCGGGCTTTATGAGCGATTTCAGTTGACAAAGGCTATCTCTTGGGTATTATTAGCATTGAGTGCCATTCATTTTCAGTAATCTCTAAATAAGTCAACCACATAACATAACCTTCTTGAGGAACCCATGATGAGATGTTTCCAGAAGGTACCGTCAATAAAGCCTCCCCGGGATATTCTACCCGATTGGAGGCTTTTGCGTTTTAGACATCGTTAATCCGAAGCCCATTCCTACCGCTTTTAACCTCGGAAGGGGGCAATCCCATGTCAACCAAAGACGTTAAGAGAAAGCTTAGAGCCATCCTGAGCGCCGATGTTCAAGGTTACAGCCGTCTTATGGGCGATGATGAGGTTGCCACCGTAAAGACTATAACCGAATATCGTGAGACATTGACATCCCTTGTCAACCAATACACTGGCCGGGTGGTAGATTCCCCGGGAGATAACGTGCTGGCTGTGTTTGGCAGCGTTGTGGATGCGGTCCAGTGTGCTGTCGAAATCCAGAATATTTTGAAAGCTAAGAACGAAGATCTTCCTGAAAACCGCAGAATGATTTTCAGGATAGGTGTGAACCTCGGGGATGTCATTCAGGAGGAAGACCGGATCTATGGTGACGGGGTCAACATAGCCGCCCGGATCGAGGCATTGGCAGATGGAGGAGGTATCTGTATTTCCGGAACGGCCTATGATCAAATCGAGAACAAGCTGGCGTTGGGGTACAGTTTTCTTGGGGAGCACTCAGTAAAAAATATCGCAAAACCGGTAAGGGTTTATAAAGTTCCTATGGATCCCAAAGATGTGGGGAAGAAGAGAGGCAGTAAACCCTGGAAGAGAATAGCCATTACTGCAGGAGTTCTTTTGATTCTAGCAGGTACAGCAGCGGCAGTTTGGAATTTTTATTTGCGACCGGATGTTAAACCCGCCTCTGTAGAAAAGATGGCGTTTCCTCTCCCGGATAACCCCTCTATCGCCGTACTGGCGTTTGACAACTTGAGCGGAGATCCGAAACAGGATTACCTGGGCGATGGAATCGCAGAGGACATTATTACCCAGCTTTCCCAAATTCATAAC
>JACNJD010000208.1 GCA_014382715.1 Candidatus Desulfacyla euxinica
ATTAAAGGAATAAAAAGGATAATTTTTAAAAAACCTCAGGGAATTATATGAATGGCCTAAAATTACATCGGTGGGAATGACTCTGAATTATATCAGTGAAACTGGCATAGAATTAAATCGGTGTCGATAGTTCTTTTCCTATTTCTTTCTCGCCAACCTTTTTGATACTCTCGAATTTGCTCCCGGTTCTCTTTATAGTAGGTCTTGGCATAAGCCTTAATTTCATCTTTATGCGTATCCCTGTATCTCTGTTGCTTTTTTAAGATGCTATTCCGGTTAGCCTTATAATATTCAGCTCCTGACGTTGCTGATGCCATCATTAGCCTCTGCATAACGTGGGTGAGGGGTCACGTCTGCTGTTGACTGTTGTACAATGTCTTTTCTATGTTTTTCACGCGCGTCCTTAGCCTGCGGTCCGCCGATATCTCTCTTTTCATTTTTTCAATGGCGCTGCTTACAGAGCTGTATTTGGATATGCCAAACTGCCTCCCGATATCTTTCAGTTTCTCTCCTCTAAGACGCCTTAAAAGAAAAATAGCAACATTCCTCGGTTCGTTCAGTACACCCCTTCTTGATGAGAAAAGCGAACTTTCTTCTATGCCGTAGGCATTACATATAGTCTTCTTTATCTTTTCCGCCTCCGGCGCCAATTTTCTTGATTCCGGGATTTCATCATGGCGTTTTTTATGAAAGAATGTCTCTTTCATCCTGTTTACAAAACTTTCACTGCCCAACATAGATGGGAATTTGCTTTGTGAAAAGATGCGGTTTATCTCTTCAGGGGTCTCCTTTGTTACAAATTTTCTATACGTTTTTATCCCTTCTTTTCTGTCTTTAGCAAAGAATGAAAGGATGAAGGATTTGTGCAGCCAGTTCCATTTTTTAGCATTCGACAAATAGCCTTTGTGACTGCTCCAGACATATTTGTTCAGTTCCCTAACCAGCCCTGCTTCCAAAGGGTTTCTGTGGATGTATCTGACCAATTCCAAAAGATAGCTGTCACCATCCACCAAAATGGATTTATATCTCCCCCGGAACAGTTGACCATCAAAATGGTGGGCGCGATTAAAGCGCTGGGTGTAAATGCCGTTTAAATGTCTCATACATCTAGCCAGATCCCCACCCGGCGTTTGGATCAATAGGTGGTAATGATTTGGTATCAGACAATAGGCGGCAACCCTCACTTTGTACATATCAACGACTTCTTTAAGAAGCTCGATAAACATGGCGTAATCAGGTTTGTCTAGGAAAACAGATTCTCCCCTGCGTCCCCTGTTCATTACATGGTACCATGCGTCCGGAAATTGTATTCTTAATGGTCTGCTCTTAAACTCCAATTACCATATTACTGAATAACAGTCAACAGCAGACTTGACCCCATTTCACAAAAAAAACCGCCACTGAAGATACCATTTTTATTATCGAAGGCTGAGTCGGAGGAATACCCTGCCGGGTCAATGTAACGTCCTGTAGATTCCGTGAATCCTGTCCAATCAGCTATTCCCATATCCAAGGCTATAACCCCGTGCCAAATCCATTCAAGCGCCTTTCTTACCCTCTTCAGAGACAACGACGGCACGGGTTAGCATTTTCTTTGCACATCTAAGGGATAAAGAGGGTTGCGGATTAGTGAAGAAGGTTTTCGCTCCCAACAGGACAAAAAGGCTCCTGTCAGGAGATGGTAGGGCAGTATTTGAGAGGGTGCTTCATGGGAATATGGCTCATGGCTGATGGTTGATGGTTGATGGTTGATGGTTGATGGTTGATGGTTGATGGTTGATGGTTTTATTATTGGGGATCTTAATGAAAATTAAGTGTAAGTCAAGAAAAATATCTCTTTTAAGTCAAAGTCAGACCCTTTTACTCACCGGAACGGGGCCTGATTTTTTTACGGTTCTGGCTCTCTATCATTGGCATTTCCATGATCTTGTAGTATGAATCCAGCAACCCATGTGTCAGAGTGTCCTGATTTCCCCCTGCAACCTTAGGGTTATGATAGGGATAATTAGAGAACCAACTATGCAAAAACCACCGAACAAACCCATTCATATCTGGCCCGAATGCCCCGAGTGTATCATGGGGATGGTAGAGGATTCAATTAGCATGACCGATGAGGGGGCCGGGTCATCCGGAGAGGACATTCATTCCCTGGCGGAGGGGATTCTCGACGAATCTCTTGAAAACCAATGCTCCTCTCCGGCGGCTAGCAATCGGATCATCAGGGAACTCAAACGATTGTCCGGTATATCCGATCCCTATTTCCTGTTCAAGAAAAGGGAATTAAAACAGGCCCGGGAGATCTACGGCAAGATGGAGGGGGCTATGGGAAAGGACCTCCGATCCTGCGCGTCCCTTGCGGTCCTGGGAAACAGCCTGGACTTCTTCACCCATCCCGAGAAGACCCTTTCCTCCCTCCCGGAAATGATCGAGGCGGGCATCAGCTTCTATTATGATGATATCGCCCGTCTGGAGCATTTTCTCTCATCCAGTCCGGGGTTAGTTTTATATCTCAGTGATAATGCCGGGGAGATTTTTTTTGACATTCCTCTTTTTCGGTTCATCCGCGAACGTGCGAAAAAGGCTGTTCTGGTGGTGAAGGGAGGGCCGTCCCTCAACGACCTGACCCGGGCCGAAATCAAGAGTGAAAATCTGGAGTCGGAATTCAAAAACATCGCCGATACCGGGACGGACGGTGTAGGTATCGATTGGGACCATGTCTCAACGGATTTCAAGGACCTTTATCGATCAGCGGATCTCGTCATCTCTAAAGGCATGGCCAATTTTGAAACCCTCTACACCGGTCCTGTAAAAGAACTCTCCACCGATGTTTTCTTTCTTCTCAAGGCCAAATGCGGCCCTATCAGCTCCTATCTGAAGGCCCCACCGGGCAGTTATTGTGCGATTTGGAGGGAGGGGAACCTCCTAAGGGATAGGGTTTAGCCCGTTCTTTTCTTTATATTCACGTATCTTATCCGTGAGCATGGGAACGACTTGAAACAGGTCGCCGATAAAGGTCACATCGGAGGCAGAGACGATGGGAGATTTCCTGTCGTTATTTATGGAAATGATGTATTTGGATTGCGACATCCCGGCCAGATGCTGAATGGACCCTGAAATGCCGCAGGCGATATATAAATCCGGTTGGACCGTTTTCCCTGTCTGGCCGATCTGGTGATCCTGACCGATCCAGCCGGCGTCTACAGCGGCTCGTGAGGCCCCTACTTCAGCCCCCAGTTCGGCAGCCAGGGCCTCCAGAATTTCAAACCCCTCCGGATTGTTCACGCCATGACCTCCGGCAACGATGATCTTGGCATCTTCCAGCTTTACATGTTTTTGGGTTGATGCAACGATGTCCAGAATGCGGGTGATGAAATCCTTTTCATCCAGATCCATGTTCATCATTTCTTTGGTACCGGTTCTTTCCGGATCGCGAAGGCTTTTCTTCATTACGCCCGGACGTACCGTGGCCATTTGCGGACGGTTGTCGGGGCAAACGATAGTGGCCATGATATTGCCGCCGAAGGCGGGCCGGGTCTGCAGCAGGATACCCTCTTTTGTGCATATTTCCAGGGCCGTACAATCTGCGGTCAATCCGGTTCGAAGCCGGTTGGCCACACGCGGGGCAAGATCCCGCCCTAGCGGAGTTGCGCCGAATAGAAGAATTTCAGGCTTTTTCTCCCTGGCAATTTGAACGATTGCCTTAGTGTAGATATCCGTTTGATACATCCTGAAGGGTTCATCCTTCATAATGATCACGTGATCTGCACCGTAATAAATCAATTCATCAGCAATACTGCCCAGTTCATAGCCGATCAGTATCGCTGTCACGATTTGGTTCTTACCCTGCTTCAAAAACTCATCAGCCAGTCCCCGTGCCTTTCCCAGCAGCTCGAGCGACACCTTTGAAGCGGTCTGATTGTCCTGCTCAATGAAAATATAGATCCCTTCGAATGAGGCGACATCCATACGGATCCTCTCCTCGGAACCTTCGAAGCTGATGGCGTCAAATTCACAGGAATCGATACACGCTCCGCAATTTGTGCATCCCGCGTTCAAGACTGCTTTCTTTTCCTGAATGCTTATTGCCGCGTAGGAACACGCCGCGACGCAGAGTTTACATCCTTTACACTTATCTTCATGAACAACAACAGCCATGATTCATCCTTTTCATATATTCGCTATCCGTCTGGTAAAGCCGTCTGCCGTCAAGTGACAGCCTTAAGAACCTTAGAACCTAAAGAGGGTCTTCTCCAAAATGAAATTCAGGATATCTTCCGCAATCTCTCCCGATTGCTTTTCGATCACAAGCCCCTCACGGTTGTGACTGGGAATGAATGTCTTCCTGACCCAGGTAGGTGACCCGTTGATACCGATTCGCATGGGATTCAGTTTCAAATCTTCTTTTGTCCAGGTAACGACCTCTTTGTCTCGAAATGCTCTCAGGACCCCGTTCATGGTCTTAAACCGGGGTTTATTGATCTGTTTGGTGACCGTTATCAATGCGGGCGTTTTCATTTCGATCACCCGGGTGACGCTGTCGAAGTTACTCTTTACGGTCACCCTATTTCCCTGAATGTCGATCTGTTCAGCATAGGTGGCCTGCGGAAGATCCAAAACTTCGGCGAGTTGTGGGCCAACCTGTCCGGTATCTCCATCTATCGCCTGTCTTCCACGGAGGATCAGGTCGTATTCTTTTATTTTTTTGATCGCCTTGGAAAGCATATAGCTTGTTGCCAGGGTATCGGCTCCGGCAAAGGCCCTGTCGCTCACAAGAACCGCCCTGTCCGCGCCCATGGCAAGCGCTTCTCTCAACGCGCTTTCGGCCTGAGGGGGCCCCATGGATAAGACCGTGACCTCCACATCATCATTGCTTTCTTTTATCCTGAGCGCTTCTTCGATGGCATTTTTATCTTCCGGATTGATAATACTGGGGACACCCTCCCGAATAAGCGTACCTGTTTTCGGATCGATTTTCACTTCCTGGGTATCTGGAACTTGTTTTACGGTTACAATAATCTTCATTTAATAACCTCGAAGGAATTCTTTTTTGCCAAGTGTCTAACAGCCGATTGCCCGCGAAATCACGAGCCGAAGTATCTCGGATGTCCCTTCACCGATTTGCAGAAGGCGTTGATCCCGATAAAAACGCTCTACATCGTAATCCTTGAACAAACCGTATCCCCCATGGATCTGAACGGCTTCATCAGCCACCTCCCTGGCGATTTCACTGCAATAAAGTTTGCTCATGGCGGCCTCTTTGCCAAAGGGGCGCTTATTTTCACATAACCAGCAGGCCTTGTACAAAAGGTTTCTTGCCAGTTCGATCTTCAATTCCATATCCGCCAGCTTGAAGGCAATAGACTGTTGCTTGCAAATGGGACGTCCGAATTGGATACGTTCCTTGGAATAGCGCAGGGCAGCCTCGTAAGCCCCCTGGGCACAGCCCAGACCCATGGCCCCAATGGAAAGGCGCCCGCCATCGAGGGTCGCAAGCATCTGCTTGAACCCATCCCCTGGATTCCCGAGAATGGCATCACTCGAGACACGGCAGTTGTCTAAAAAGATTTCCGCGGTATTTGACGCCCTCCACATAAGTTTTCGTTTCAGCGTGTTCAGAGTGAAACCGGGCGTACCATTTTCCACGATAAAGCAGGTATAATCGGGTTTTCCGTTTGGCCTGACGCCGGTCACTGTCTGAATGATCGATCCTTTGGTCATCGGAGTGTCGGCATTGGTGGTCAATGTCTTTCTGCCCCTGATGATCCACGAATCTCCGTCCCTGTCAGCGGTCGTATTGGTGGCGCCGGCATCGGAACCTGCGTTTGGTTCGGTCAGACCGAACCCCATAAGGGTTCTTCCCTGGCAGAGATCGGGAAGATATTTTCTCCTTTGAGCTTCCGAGCCAAAATCATCAATAGGGCTGATGCCCAGAGAATTGCCTGCAGAGAGGGTGGCGGCCTGTGAGCCATCCACCCGGGCAACCTCCTCCATGGCGATTATATAGGAAATATAGTCCAGACCCTGGCCACCATACTCTTCCGGTACAACCATACCGAACAAACCGATATCACCCATCTGCTGGGTCAATGATACGGAGAACTCCTCTTTTTCATCCAGTTCCCCGGCCACAGGTTTGATTTCGCTTTCCGCGAACTCCCTGACCGCCATGCGGATCATTTCATACTTTTCATCCATCTGATAACATAATGTCATTTTGATGATTCTTCCTTTTCAACTGTTCAACAACGTAAATGTATCTCTGACGATACAGATCCTGTATTGATTGGTCCCGGTTCTAAGGCTCCCGGCTTTTTCCTGATTATTCCTGCTGGCCTTAAACAGGTATAATTATTTTCCGGTATGGAGGACAGCGAGAATTTTAGTGGTTTCCCTGCTGTGGCATTTTACCAGGTGGGGTACTGTGGCGTCGTAGTAGATGCTGTCACCTGGTTCGAGAATGTGAATTTCCTCCCCAAGACGCACCTCCATCTTCCCATGGAGTACAAAAATAAATTCTTGACCGTCATGGGTCGATCTCTCTTCCTCCGTTTCAGAAGGTTCAAGGGTGACCAGAAACGGTTCCATGGTTCTGTCCGTTTTATGGGGCGCGAGGGATTCATATTCATAGCCGTGATGTTTTTCCTTCCCTGCATCATATCGTGAGGTCATTTTGCGATCATCCCGGCGAACGATCGTGTAGGCCTTTGCCTCTTCACCGGAGATGAAATATCCCATTTTCAGATCAAGGGCCTTGGCGAGTTTAATAACCGTCCCCAGGGGCGGGACAACCTTTCCCTCTTCGATTTGAGACAGCAGATCGACGTCAATATTCGTTCTAAGGTAAAGGTCAAAAATACTCAGGCCGCGACTTTCTCTCGCCTTCTTGACCCGCATTCCGATTTCGGCGGAGACCTCTTCTCCGACTTTTGCCTGCTCGAGACCCTCCTTAACGTCCTTTTCTTCACCCATCCGGGTAAACTGCGCGACGTCTTTTAAAAAATCGTCATAACTGTCAATCGTGCCTTTCCCGGTTTTTTCTTTCATAACGTTATCGACGGCTCCTATCAATCATGAGACTATTTGCATTCTTAAACAAATGGGGTCCACTCATCCTGTCGGGTTTCAAGGACAAAATGGCTGGGCATCAAAACTCGCTGCAAATTAAACAAAAATGCCTCAAAAAGCAACGTGTTTTTATCAAAACTATTATTTTCATTCAACAATGCCTGCTTCAGATATTGCAATACCCTAATCGAACATTGCTGGTTTCACAAAGCGATCTTTTGAACTACCTTTGTTCAGTTGCTAATCGAGATTTGACAGGGGTCGGGCCACGCCAACTATCCCGGCCGGGCAGGTATTGTGCCATTTGGCGGGAGGGGAATCCCTCTCAATGATGATCGGGGCATTTTCAGGAGGGTGCCTTTCTGCTATTTGGAACTCAGGCGAATCATCTGCCTCATCCTTTTTAACATATCATCCTTATCGACGTAGGATTCGATTCTCAATTTCCTTTCTTCATCGCCTTTTCTGTTAAAAAATATAACGGTGGGAACGCCCCGGACCTGGTAACGTTTTAGCAGAAGGTCCTGCTCGGGATGTCGTTTTGTCAGGTCCACGCGGAGGTTCTGGAAGTGTTTGCTCAACTTTACTACTTCCGGGGCGGTAAACACATTTTCATCCAGTTCCTTGCAGGGGGGGCACCAATCCGCATAAAAATCAAAAATCACAGGTCTGTTTTCATTGGCTGCCTGAGTTAACAAGTTTTTATCATAAGGGAGCCACTGAACTCCTTCCACGTGCCGAGGTGTGGTAAAATAAAAGGCTATTGCCCCTATGATCAGGATGACACCCAGCCCTTTTTTGACCATTGCAAAAAGACGGGAATCCCGGCTGCTCCTGTCGAGCCAGCCTAAATGTATCCCGGCGGCCACGGCTATCATTGCAAAAAGGAGGATCCGTTCCGATTCGCCAGGTATCAGGGGCTGCAGCAGATATCCCGCCATTCCCACAAGGACCCATCCAAGAATCTTCCTTATCCATACCATCCATCCCCCGGACATGGGCAGCTTTTCCAGAGCCCCGGAAAAAACCGCTAATACGGCAAGGGGTAAGCCCATACCGATGCTGAGGACAAAGAAATAGAGAAACCCCAGGAAGGGATCTCCCTTCTGGCCCACATAGGTCAGAAGCCCCAAGATAAAGGGGCCGAGACAGGGGGCTGCCACAATGCCTAAGGTCAGACCCATGAAAAATGTCCCGAAATAGCCTCCAAAATTCTTTGAAGCCAGATTAGTCAGCCCGGAGGGGAGCCGAAGCTCCCATAGACCAAAAAAACTCGTGGCCAGACCGATCATTATCCCGGCCACCACGATAAGGACGACCGGGTTTTGCAGCAGCGCCCCCAACATGGAGCCTGAGAGACTTGCGAAGACGCCTAATATGGAATTCGTAATAGCGAGCCCCGAGATGTATAGAATACCATGAAGGATAATCTTGCCCCCAAATTTATTACCTTTCCCTCCGAAATAGGAAACCGTGATCGGTATGAGGGGATAGACGCATGGCGTCAGGTTGAGAGCAAGACCCCCCAGGAAAATCCCTATGAGTGCCCACCAGAGACCCGCGCCTGGCGCGCTCCCCGGTATCGGTTGATCTGTAATGGGAGTTTGACCCGCTATCTCTGAGACAGGTTGATTTTCGGCTTTTTGGCCTGCCAGCGGCGAGGTGATGTTCAGAGAGATAAGAACCGGTACGGTTTCAGGGGGAAGGCAGGCATGGTCAGCACATGCCTGGGAGGAGAACTTTCCCTTGATTATCTGCTTTCCCACCGGTGCCTTTCCGCTGATGATTATAGTGGCGCGGATCCGGAATTCCCCGGAAAAAACCCCCACCGGTTTCTTTGTGTATTCGAACCGCTTTTTTTCGGGCGCAGGGAATGTTATGTCTTTTACTTTGAATGTGGGAGAATCAGGGAAGGTGAGGAGAGTGGGTATGAGACCCTCTTCACCTGCCCCGGTGTCGTGGATATACCAGGGTTTGTTAATCCGTACGAGGAACTGAATCGGGTAAGAACCTCCGGCCGGGTATTGGCTACGGGACTGGATAACCTCCACCCGGACGGTTGCGGCCCCGGAAGGAGAGGGAGAAACAAGGAAAGTAAGCGGCAGTATAAGGGTAATCAGCAGGTATTTTATTATATTTGAGCTACTCATCGGATGTCAGAATCTCCTTTATCTTTTATCCGTAAACCTGAGTTCACCGATTCCTCAGGTGGTTTTTTTCCTAAAACACTTATTATATCTATGGTCTCACCTTCTCTGAAAATTTTAAAATGAATCTCCTGTCCCGGAGCAAGGCCAATTAACTTTCTCCTGAAAAGCAGAAAATCTTTTAGGGATAGACCGTTAAGTTCAACAATAATGTCTTCCGGTTTGATCCCTCCCTCTTCCGCAGGGCTTCCTTCCTGAACCTCAAGGACGAGGATCCCCCCATCATCGGGATAGTTTAACTCTGCTCCCTTCTGTGCAGTCAGGGGAACAGCCTTTACACCGAACCAGCCCCGTTCCGTTTCACCCAGAACCAGCATCGGCATCACTTCCTTGACGGTATTGATGGGTATGGCAAAGCCGATTGACTGGGCCTGTGACACCATAGCCGTGTTAATTCCGACCACTTCTCCGTATAGATTGAGTAGCGGGCCGCCACTGCTTCCAGGATTGATGGCAGAATCTGTCTGTATAAAATCCACAAGCTTTTGGCTTAACTCCGGAGAGACCCTTTCTGTTGCGCTCACTATACCCGATGTTGCCGAGTGTCTGAGCCCAAAGGGATTTCCGATGGCAAGCACCATTTCACCTACCCGCAGGTTATCGGAGTTGCCTAATGGGAGCACAGATAAAAAATGGTCAGGCTCTATCTTTATGAGGGCCGTGTCCGTTATACGGTCTGCGCCTACAATTTTTGCAGGGTAATCCCTCAGCCCCAGAGACAGTACGACCCTGATGTCAGTGGCATTATTTATTACATGGGCATTGGTAAGTATATAGCCGTGCTCACTGATGATAAAACCGGAGCCCAGGCTGAACCCTTTGGTATTATAAGGTATGGGAACTTTAAACGGGATGATGTCGAAGATATCGGAAATGATCGGAATTCGAAACAGAATGATATCGTTTGGGGAAACCCCGAACTTCATCTCCTTTTCTTCTATGCGGCTGGTATAGATATTCACAACCGCATTTCTTGTATTTTCAACAAGTTCCGCAAATGTATTGTTGTGAATAACGATATTTTCGCGGGGTTTCAATATACCCCGCTCGATCCATAGACCGCTCGTGTCGATATCGTGGAAAGAGAGGTCCTGGAATCGTTTGTCAAAAATAGGATCATCTTCATTGACAAGGATTTTTTCCATTCCTCCCGGCGAGGGGGCAACAGTGCAGCCAAAAAGGAAAACAGTTAGAATCGTCAAGGCGATCATCCCAAAGGGATATTGAGCATGTTGTGTCTGCGCAGGCATTTCTTTATATGCAAACCTTTATGTGAGTTTCATCGTAAAAAATACCATTTCCACCATAGATGGGCCTTCAGGTCAAGCAGAAATCAAAACTCCTTGGAAAGAGGGCTGATTTATGGTAATAGCCAGGATCTATTTTATTGAGGATCCCGAAGGAGCATATATGGTCAACAGCGACAACAAACATCATCTTATAATCGAAGACAAAGATATCATCCTGTTGGGCACGGCCCATGTGTCCGAGGAAAGCGCCGACCTTGTGGCAGAAGTGGTGGAGGAAGAGAAACCTGATACGGTATGCGTCGAGCTCTGCGAGTCAAGATATAAGGCAATGACACAAGAGAATCGATGGAAGGATACGGACCTCATCAAGGTCATAAAGGAAAAGAAGGCCTTTCTACTCCTTTCCAATCTTATGTTAGCGGCCTTTCAAAAAAAGATCGGGAAGAAATTGGGGATTAAGCCTGGGGAAGAGATGCGCAGGGCCATCAAGGCCGCAGAAACGGTGGACGCCAGGGTACATCTTGCGGACAGGGATATACGCACGACTCTCTCCAGGACATGGCGTTTGATGAGTCTTTGGACAAAGATCAAGCTCCTGACACAGCTGATTACCTCCATGGGTGAAGTGGATAACATCGAAAAGGCAGATATTGAGAAAATGAAGGAGAAGGACGTGCTTGAAACCCTCCTTGCGGAAATTGGGGATACACTCCCTGAATTGCGAAACGTCCTGATTGATGAAAGAGATCAATACCTGGCGGAAAAGATAAGGACCGCTCCCGGGAAAAAAATTGTTGCAGTGGTGGGGGCCGGACATGTACCTGGGATCCAGCGATATTGGAATAAGCCGGTAGACATGGAGGCGCTGGAAGTTCTCCCTCCAAAGGGAAAATTTGGCGGGTTTTTGAAATGGGGCATCCCGGCAGTGGTTGTCGGGTTGATTATCTTAGGATTTTATATGGCAGGCGCTGATGCCGGAAAAGATATGATCAAATGGTGGGTCCTGGCCAATGGTATTTTTGCAGGTCTCGGGGCGGCAGTAGCATTGGCTCATCCCCTGACCATTCTGTCAGCGATTGTGGCATCCCCGATAACGTCTTTAAACCCGATGATCGCCGCTGGCTGGGTGGCCGGGCTGGTAGAGGTTTTTTTGCGCAAACCAAAGGTGAAGGATTTTGAAAGTCTGCCTGAAGATATTACATCCATGAAAGGTTTCTGGAAGAATAAGATCACCCGGATATTATTGATCGTGGTGTTGACCAATCTGGGAAGTTCATTGGGGGCGTTTGTTGCCATACCTTTGATGGCCAAAGTGTTTTGATCATCAATCGACAATCATAAATCATCAATCCCATAGTATCCCCGGTACCACGAAATGAACTTCCTGATACCCTCCCTCAAAGGAGTCCGGGGGTTGAATCCCAGGAGTTCTCTTGACCGCCGGATGTCGGCCACTGTCTCAGGCACGTCTCCCGGTTGCAGGGGCATCATATTTTTCTCTGCCTCCTGCCCCAATTCCTCTTCTATTATACGGATAAAATCCAGCAACGCCACTGAATCGGAGTTGCCCAAGTTGAAAATCTCATAGGGCGCAGGTCTTTCAATTGCCCTGATCGTACCATCAACGATGTCATCAATATAGGTGAAATCCCTTCTCATCTCCCCGTAGTTATATACATTTATCGGCCTCTTTTTCAGTATGGCATCTGCAAAGAGAAAAAGGGCCATGTCCGGACGGCCCCACGGCCCGTAAACAGTAAAATATCTCAAGCCCGTACAGGGAATTTCAAAAAGATGGCTGTAGGCATGGGCCATTAATTCATTGGCCTTTTTTGTGGCAGCGTAAAGGGAGATGGGATTATCGACCCTGTCTTCAACGCTGTAGGGGCTTTTCGTGTTTTTCCCATAGACAGAGGAGGAAGAGGCATATACAAAATTGCCGACTTTGTACTCCCTGGCCAATTCAAGGAGGTTTAGAAAGCCTTCAATATTACTCCTTTGATAGGAAAAGGGATCCTTTAAGGAGTGTCTGACACCGGCCTGAGCTGCCAGGTTGCAGATTTTTACCACCCGGTGCTGCTTGAAAATGTCTTTCAGGCCCGGGAGATCCTGGATGTCTAATTCGTAAAAACTGAAATCCTCATTGGCTTTCAGGATATCTAATCTCGCCCGTTTAAGTTTAACATCATAATAGGGGTTCAGATTGTCAACTCCTACGACCGCATACCCCGTTTCCAGAAGTTTCTTAGACAGGTGAAACCCGATAAATCCTGCCGAACCTGTAACCAGCAGGGCCTCATCATTATTTACCATTCCCTTTTCCCCGATGTCCCATTTTTTAAAAGTCGTTTTCAGTTGGGATATTTTTTACCAGAAAAAATGGAGAAATGCCATCGATTTTGTTTACGGTGCACACTATGTCATGCCGTGACCTCTGGAATCCGTCGAAAATCCTCGCAGGCGGGAGAACCAGTGAACCGGGACAAAAAAAGAGACCGTACCAGGAGCTATACAATCTCAGCCTCCGATACGATCTCTTTGTTAAGGTTAAATGTTGACGGGATCAGATCCCGATATTGTGCTCGGCTCACACGGCGTTATTACATCATGCCGCCCATACCGCCCATACCGCCCATACCACCCATACCGCCTCCAGGAGGCATACCTGGCATATCAGCCTTTTCTTCCGGCTTCTCGGCAATCATGGCCTCGGTGGTCAGGAGCAGGGAAGAGACCGAAGATGCATTCTGAAGGGCGAACCTGGTCACCTTGGTCGGGTCAATGATACCCGCCTTCATCAAATCTTCGTATATGCCTGTCTCGGCATTATAACCAAAGGCGCCCTTTCCGTCCTTGACCTTGTCCACCACCACGGATCCTTCGGCCCCGGCGTTATTTACGATCTGACGAATCGGCTCTTCCAAGGCCCTCATCACGAGGTTGACACCTGACTGTTCTTCGCCTTCCAGTTCCAGTTTGGCAAGAGCCGGGAGTGAGCGAACAAAGGCAACACCGCCTCCGGGTACTATACCCTCTTCCACGGCAGCCCTTGTGGCATTCAGGGCGTCCTCGACCCTGGCCTTTTTTTCCTTCATCTCGATTTCTGTAGCAGCGCCTACGTTGATTACTGCCACTCCACCGATCAGCTTGGCCAACCTTTCCTGGAGTTTCTCGCGGTCATAGTCAGAAGTGGTCTCATCAATCTGAGCACGGATCTGCTTGACCCGTCCTTCCAGGTCAGCCCGTTCGCCACCACCATCAATGACTGTGGTGTTATCTTTATCAATTCGGATAGTCTTGGCAGTTCCAAGATCATTCAAGGTGATGTTTTCCAATTTCAGCCCGAGGTCTTCAGAGATTACCCTGCCGCCGCACAGGATGGCGAGGTCTTCTAACATGGCCTTTCTCCTGTCACCAAAACCGGGGGCCTTGACAGCCGCCACCTGAAGGGTGCCTCTCAACCTGTTGACTACGAGAGTAGCAAGCGCCTCTCCTTCCACATCTTCAGCAACGATCAGAAGCGGTTTGCCCATTTTAGCAATCTGCTCGAGAATGGGGACCAGGTCCTTCATGGAGCTTATCTTTTTTTCGTTCAGCAATATATAAGCTTCACTGAGATTGGTCTCCATCTTTTCCGCGTCGGTCACAAAGTAGGGAGAGAGGTATCCACGATCAAACTGCATACCTTCGACCACTTCAAGAGTGGTATCCATGCTCTTGGCCTCTTCTACTGTAATAACACCCTCTTTGCCCACCTTGTTCATGGCCTCGGCAATGATGTTCCCAATGGTACTATCGTTATTTGCCGAGATGGTTCCCACCTGGGCGATCTCTTCCTGGTCCTTGGTAGCCTTGGAAATCTTTTTCAGTTCGTCCACTGTGACGTCAACGGCCTTTTCGATGCCCCGCTTGATGGCCATGGGGTTTACGCCCGCTGCTACTAATTTGGAACCTTCCCTGTACATGGCCTGGGCCAGAAGCGTTGCCGTCGTGGTGCCGTCACCGGCCACATCTGAGGTCTTGGATGCCACTTCTTTAACCATCTGGGCACCCATATTTTCGAATTTATCATCTAACTCAATCTCTTTCGCAACCGTAACACCGTCCTTGGTGATGGTGGGGGCGCCGAAAGATTTGTCTAAAATCACGTTTCTCCCTTTGGGTCCTAATGTGACCTTTACAGCATTGGCAAGGATGTCAATTCCGTTAAGCATCGATTCCCTGGCCTTGATGTTATATTTAATCTCTTTTGCCATTTCTTATGTCTCCTCCTTAAGCTTATTTTGTCTTGTCAACCGAAAATTATTTTGATGTCATTTACTCGACAATGGCAATGATATCATCTTCTCTCATGATGAGGTTCTCCTCACCTTCAATCTGGATCTCAGTCCCGGCATACTTCCCAAATAGAACTTTATCTCCGGCCTTGACCTCAAGCGGGATCTTTTTCCCATCATCTGCCACCTTGCCGTCACCAACCGCAACAATCTCACCTTCAACAGGTTTTTCCTTTGCGGTATCAGGGATAATAATACCACCCTTTGTTATCTCTTCCTCATCCACTCTCTTTACGATTACACGATCATGCAATGGTCTTATCTTCATTTTTGTTTATCTCCTCTCGAAATGTATTTGTTTTAAATGAATCCGATTTGGTTTAAAAAAGCTTTGGCTCCACCTCCCCCTAAATAAAATTGACAACTTAACTGAAACTATTTATTCCCTCGCTTTGCACCGGCAGACCCCCTCTAAAAAAACAAACTCCAAAAATAGATTTCCCGGTAGAGCAGGGAAAAGGTTCTCCGGTTTGCGAAGGTTATGATGAAAGCATGGGGAATCTTGCTGGAACCCTCAATGCAGAAAACCGCAGCAGGCGACTCGATAGCTCACAGAAAAATAACATCGACCTATCAAATGTCAAGGGGAGGGGTGAAAAAACGTTGAACAGCAGGAGAAGAAAAGAGTGTCAGGGTTTAGAGTTAGGGCATATTCACGCGCCACTTCAGGGTTTCCTGGAGCCCTTTCTGGAGTGTTGTCTCAGGGACCCACCCCAAAACGCGATGGGCCTTTTCTATTATCAGGCAGCTTTTTGTCAGGTCTCCTGGTCTGGCAACCTGCTTTCTAAGGGTAGCGAGTTTTTCCGGCAGCTCTGGCATCATTTCTTTGAATGTTTTAACTATGGCATTGTAAAGTTCTGATGTTTTTGTACCGACACCGGTTCCGATATTAAAAAAATCCCCGGCCCCTTTCTCTAAGGCAAGGAGATTTGCCTTTACCACATCACCCACATAACAATAATCACGCACCATTCCTTTTTCATCTTCCAGAAAATGATTCAGGGTGGATTGCCTCTCTTTGAGGAGGTTGTCCATAAAAATAGCCACAACCCCTGCCTCGCCATGCGGGATCTGGTGGGGACCGTAAATATTTGCATAGCGCAATGTGGTGTAGTCAAGCCCGTACTGGTGCCTGTAATATTCCAGATAATGTTCAGATGAGAATTTTGAAACTGCATAAGGGGAAAGGGGCTGTGGCTGATAGCCTTCGGAGGTGGGATATTCAGAGGCCTCACCGTATATGGCCCCCCCGGAAGATATAAATATAAATTTCCCTGTCCCGGATTTTCTCGCGGCCTCCAACAGGTTGAGCAGGCCTTTAATATTCACATCAGCGTCAAAAAGGGGGTCTGAAACAGAATCCGGCACACTCATCTGGGCCGCATGATGATCAATAATATCAGGTCGTTCTCTTTTGATCAGTTCAGCGGTTTGCGGCGCACGGATATCGAGTTCAAAAAACTGCGCTTCAGGGTTGACGTTGGAACGCTTTCCGGTGTAAAGGTTGTCCACCACCAAGACCTGATGGCCGGCCGTTATTAAACCGTCTACAACATTTGAACCGATAAAGCCGGCGCCGCCGGTTACCAAAACTTTCATGGATGGCTCCTCTCTCCCGCTTACGAGTATTGTGGGCTTGGAATATAAACTCCGGCCTCAGATCAAGAAAAACAGGCCTGATGATTGAGAAATTTATCAAATCTAATGGCAATGGTCAAGTTGATGGGACGAAGTTGTTGTAATTCAGGAACAATTCATTATATTAAGGAATTATTCAATTCATATTGCTTATGGACCAGGAAGGGGTAGCAGGACTTTAAATAATGACCGAAAAACCAGGAAATATCCTTGATCAGATCGGCGGGACACCGTTAGTTTCCGTTAATGCTCTCAATGGGAACAAGGACGTAGAGATCTTAGCCAAACTCGAATATTTTAACCCGGGTGGTTCCGTCAAGGACCGTCCGGCCCTGAATATGATCGAAGAGGCTGAGAAAAGCGGACAACTGACCAAAGAGAAGATTATACTTGAGGCCACCAGCGGAAATACGGGTATCGGTCTTGCCCTTGTGGCGGCAGTGAAAGGGTATCGTATCCTTCTCACCATGTCAGAAGCGGTCAGCAAAGAACGGGTAAAGATTCTCAAGGCCTTGGGGGCGGAAATAATATTTACCCCGGCTCATTTGGGAACGGACGGGGCCATTGAGCATGTTTACAATGTCATGCGTGAAAAACCAGAGCAATACTGGCTCGCCGATCAGTTCAACAGCGAGGCAAACTGGATGGCCCATTATAACGGCACTGCCATGGAGATCTGGGAGCAGACAGGCGGTCATATAAACGCTATTGTGGCAACCATGGGAACTACCGGTACCCTGATGGGGATTTCCAGGCGGTTCAGGGAATTGAAACCGGATGTTCAGATTATCGGGGTTGAGCCCTATCTGGGCCACAAAATCCAGGGCCTTAAGAATATGAAGGAATCATATAGACCGGGGATCTTCGAAAAAGACCGGGCCGATCGAATCATCAATATTGACGATGAAGAGGCATACCAGACCTCACGAACGCTGGCAAAAAAAGAGGGGCTGTTTGTGGGTATGAGTTCGGGCGCGGCCATGGCCGTTGCACTCAAGATAGCGGACGAGATGGAGACTGGCCGCATCGTTGTGATACTTCCGGACGGGGGGGAGAGATATCTGAGCACTCCCCTGTTTAAGACCAGGAAAAAGTCCGGACTTCGCGTATACAACACCCTCTCCCGTAAAAAAGAGGAATTTGTTCCAATGCAAGAGGATCGGGTCTCCATCTATTCCTGCGGCCCTACTCTCTGCGAGGTGATCGACTTGGTTCAATGCAGACGTCTCCTTTTTTCTGACCTGATCGGGCGTTATATGGAGTTCAAAGGCTATGATGTCACCCATATAATGAACGTTACCGATCTCGATGACCGGACCATAGAGGGCGCTGAGAAGGCCGGTGTTTCTTTAAGGGAATTTACGGACGGGTTTTACGATGCTTTTATGGAGGATCTTGATAGCCTTAACATAGTGAGGGCAGCTGACTATCCCAGGCCGAGTGAACACGTGGACGACATGATAAGCCTCACGGAGAAGCTCCTTGAAAAAGGATATGCCTATGAAAAGCTACGTTCCATATATTTTGACATCTCTCGATTCAAGGACTACGGAAAACTCTCGGGCATAGACCTTGACAAGATCAGGCTCGGAAAGACCGTTGATCTGGATCAATACGAAAAAGAAAACCCTAAGGATTTTACTCTTTTGAAAAGGTCTACCTTAAATGAACTGAAAAACGGGATCTTTTTCAAGACAAAATGGGGGAATGTCAGACCTGGATGGCATATTGAATGCGCGGCCATGGCTATGAAGCATCTCGGGCCCACCCATGACATCCATACGAGCGGTGTTGCCTTGATATTTCCCCACCATGAGAACTCTATCGCCATCAGTCAGGCCATAACAGATAAGCCCCTTGCCAATTACTGGGTCCATAATGAGCCGGTCATGATAGACGGCAACCAACCCTCCGGATCTTCGGAAAATGGTCAACTGACCTTGAGGGACCTCCTGGACCAGGGCCATACAGGCCGGGAAGTCCGCTACTGGCTGCTCAGCAGGCATTATAGAAAGCCTATTTTCTTTTCCCGGGCCAAGTTGTCGGCGGCAAAAAACACCATCTCCCATCTTGACAAATTTGTTCAAAAACTCCATTACTCCAGGCCAGGTCCGGTCGATCCGGAAATGGACCAGGCGATCTATGCCCTGAGACAGAAGTTTATCGGATCCATGGATGATGACTTTAATATCGCTGCGGCATTGGCCTCCCTTTTCCAGTTTACCCGCAGAGTCAACAAAAAGATAGATCAGAGCGGTCTCTCCTCTTCTGATCGAGAAAAGGCCTTAGCGGCCCTGGGACGAGTCAACTCGGTCTTAGGGATTATGAATTTTGAGCCCCGCCTCGGCGGGGCAGATGAAGCGGTGGAGGAGTTAATTCAAATGAGGGAGCAGGCCAGGAAGGCCAGAGAGTGGGATAAGGCCGATGATCTGCGACAGAAATTATTAGAGATGGGTATAGAAGTCGTCGATACCAAAGAGGGCCCCATCTGGCAGAGCGTGGGAACCGGAAAATCCAAAATGATCAATCCAAAATCCAATCCCGCCCTGCGGGACCAAAATCCAAAATCGTAAAATGCCTATTTATGAATATGAACCATTAGAGCCGTGTAAAACCTGTGAAAAATGCGCGGGCAGATTTGAAATTATTCAGGGAATTGAGGAAGAACCGCTCTCAAGCTGCCCTCAATGCGGACAGCAGGTTCGAAAGGTCATATCGTGGTGCCGTGCAGCGATAGTTGAGACTCCTGACGAACATATCCAGGTGAACAAACAAATCTCTGGATACGAAAAAGAGGGGATGTGGAGCCACGCCGCTGAATTGGCAGATACACATTCGGAAAAGGTGGGAGACCACGACATGAAAATGAGGGCCCTTGATGACTATAAGAAGGCAGGGTATGATGCCGGTACTTTAGAAAAGCATGCCAAGTCAACTAAAGATTGAAGGAGGTTTGATTAGATGAGATTGAAAGCGAATGATTCCATCCTTATTGGACTGAAAGTATCGATTGCATCTGTTATTATGTTGATCGGTCTCTGTTCTTTTGCATATGGGCAGAAGGAAAAGAAGGACCTGCCCCCACGGGCCATATCTGTTTCTCCAGAGTATACGGGAGTTATTGTTCCTCAGGGGGAAGCTGTTAATATAGACCTTATCGTGTCCAATAATGGAAAGGAAAACGAAGATATCGATCTAACGGTCACGTTGATCCCCAAAGGTTGGAAGGCCTGGCTAAAGACGTATAATTTTGGTGTGACAGGTGTTCATCTAAAGAGCGATACCAAAAAAAGCCTGATCCTTCGCGCACAACCGGACAAAGATGTGGCCCCCGGTGATTACACCTTTGAAATTAAGGGGCAAACAAGAGACCGCAAATTAACGTCAACGAGTCAGGTCATTATCAAGCTCGAGGAAAAGAAAGAGGGGAAAAAGCCGGAAGGCGTTAACATCGTTACGTCATACCCTGTTTTGACAGGTCCTACAGACGCCGAATTCGAATTCTCTGTGGAGGTTGAAAACAAATCAGATAAGGATGATATCTTTAACCTAACTGCCCAGGGGCCTGAGAACTGGGATGTCAACTTTAAACCGGCCTATGAGGATAAATTTATCTCCAGCCTGAGATTAAAGGCAGGCCAGAGTCAGACCATGGCAGTGGAAGTCAAACCCAACCCCTGGGCAAAGCCTGGTCAATATCCCATTCTGGTCAAGATCAGTTCGCCTAAGGCCGAGGGTCAGGTTGCGCTCACCGTTATACTGACGGGAACATTCAAATTAGAGGCAGGCACAGCAAACGGGCTCCTTTCCCTGAGCGCTGTAAGAGGCGAGCAGGCCAGTCTTTCATTTTATGTAAAGAACGAGGGGTCCGCTCTTCTAGCAAATGTTAAGTTTATCTCATTTCAACCTGAGGGCTGGAAAGTAAAGTTCAATCCCGATACCATTGAAATGCTTGCGCCTCAAGAGTTGAAACAGGTTGAGGTCTCCATTACACCGGCTGACCAGGCATTAGTTGGCGACTATTCAGTTGGTCTCCGTGTGGAGTCCGGGACCCCCCCCAAGGCGGATAAGACCATCGAGATGAGGGTAGGTGTTACTGCTTCGGCTGCATGGGGGTGGATAGGGATCGGTCTTATAGTTTTTGTGATGGCAGGATTGGTATTCCTTTTCACCCGGTTAGGCAGGCGTTAAGATGGAGACCGAGACGATTATTGAGACCACAAATCTCACCAAGAGATATGGTCACCAGACGGCGGTGAACGGCCTCAATCTCAAGGTAAAAGAGGGCGAGATCTTCGGGTTTTTGGGACCGAACGGTGCGGGAAAGACAACAACATTATTGATGCTCTTAGGTTTGAGTCGCCCCTCGAAAGGCCATGCAACCGTTTGTGGCCTGAACCCCCTGAGGATGGCGAGGGAGGTCAAGCGCCATGTGGGGTATCTCCCTGAGAATGTCGGTTTTTATGAAGATATGGATGCAGTGCAAAGTCTTGAATACGTGGCTGATCTGAACGGCTTAAAAAAGGTCGAGGCACGAGAGAAAATTGATGAATTATTAGGACTGGTGGGGCTCAAAGACCAGGCAGGAAAGAAAACGGCCGCATTCTCGCGGGGGATGAAACAACGATTAGGCGTTGCAGAGGTGCTGATAAAGGACCCGGAAGTCCTCTTCCTTGACGAGCCCACCCTTGGACTTGACCCCGAAGGGGCGATCCAGTTGATCAATCTGATCCAGTCATTAAATGAGGAAAAAGAGATTACGGTGCTGCTCTCCTCCCATAACCTTCACCAGGTGCAGAAGATGTCCCATCGTGTCGGAATTATGATAGACGGCAGCCTGATAGCCGAGGGGTCCATTGACTCCCTCGCAGAGGAGAAATTCGGGGTGGGTGAAAAGGAATATTCCTTGGAAGAGATCTATATGAAGTACTTCCAGGAGGCATGATATGCAAGGCCTTTATGCTGTATTCAAAAAAGAGCTTCAGGACCATTTAAGCAGTTACAGGTTTGTGATACTCTTTGCCCTGATCGCCATGGTCAGCTTTATTACGAGCTATATGGCTGCAGTCCATATGAGAGAGAACTTAGAAGGACTGGCTTCAACCAGATTTCCTTTTCTCATGCTCTTCAGTACGCCCGGAGCGATGTTTTCCATGGTCCAGTTTGTGGCATTTTTCGGCCCCCTTATCGGCCTGATCCTGGGCTTTGATGCAATAAACCGCGAAAGGACACAGGGAACCCTGATAAAGGTGATATCCCAACCTATCTATCGTGATGCGGTTATCAACGGCAAATTCCTGGCAGGGGTTACTACTATTGCCGTTATGCTTGTTGCGATTGTCTTGGTCATATCAGGCTTTGGCCTGGCGTTTGTAGGTGTTGTTCCAGGGGTCGAAGAAATATGGCGGCTCTTTATTTACCTCATTATCAGCATATTCTACATCTCATTCTGGCTCGGGCTCGCCATTCTCTTCTCTATCCTGTTCAAGAGTATCGCAACATCCTCCTTAGCCTCGGTTGCGCTCTGGATCTTTCTCTCCTTTTTCATATCCCTCGGGGCCGAAGTAGTGGCCAACACCGTTGCCCCGATCGACAGAAAAAATGAGGTGCAGCCCGAAGTGGTGCTGGAAAATGCGCGTATCAAGGAGCTGGTGTCGCTTTCCTCTCCCATGATCCTTTACTCAAACGCCACCGCGACTATTATTGATCCCATGAGGAAAACTACCCGCTCCCTAATCTTAATGGGGCCCATGGAGGAACTTCTTTCGGCCCGTTTTCAGAGCCCTCTCCCCCTGGGGCAGAGCATAGTTATTGTCTTCCCGCATATTATCGCACTTATCGCAATCACCCTTATCTGTTTTGCCATCTCATACGTGGTATTTATGTTGCAGGAGGTCAGGACCTAATCAGGACATATTTACTGAACCTTGGGTCCAGGGCATTAACATCCACCCAATCATACTCCTGACAAAATTCTTGCCAGATCAAAACCAAGGTATCTTTGAGGCTCGCGGTATCCTCAGGCTCAAACCCGGAGGCAGAGACCATAAAATCCTTCACAAAGACCTCTTCAAACCCTAACATCTGATAGGGCGCCTTTTCATCCCCTGCCCTGAGAAGATCAAAGAACTGCCTCGCCTGTTTCAGGGTAATAGCCTCAAAGGAGGGCGTCAGTTCCAGTATCTGCCGGGCCCATAGGGTGAAAAGAAGCGAATGTATTGTCCGATTATGGGTGTGGACGTCTTTTTTATTGAGAGGGAAAGTTATTGTCAATTGGGCCAACATCTTGTCAAGTCCAATCAGGCCCTGGAGGATTTTACCAGCGGCTATCAGGTCAAAGGCCTGTTCAAAATCCCTGTACTCTCCCTCCCTTTCGGGGCCGCAATAATATTTAGGCATCTTCTTCGTAAGACCTGCAAGCGTGTTTCCCCATTTATCGCCCCAAAAACCGTAACCCATGCTATTATGATCAAACCAGCTCTGCTTTAACCAACGTTCCGCCTCCCATTTTAGTTTTTGGGCCAGACCAAAGCCCATCCGGAACAGAGATATTAAGCTGTTATTTCTCAAGAGTTCTTCTGCCGCCCCGATATCTTTGCCGCACATCTCTTCAAGGCATAGATTAAGATACCCTGCAGCCTTCTGACCTGTCTTTTTCAGGACATCTATGTCATCGATCACGAGTCCATCAGCAGAGAGGATCTGGTTGCAGAGCCCGGCAAACTCAAGGCGTATCCTGTCCAAAAGACCAGTATCGACTATCCTTGAAGTGCTCTTTGTCAGTAGATTTTGACTCTTAGAGAAATGGAAGGGTGTATAAGGGGCCAAGTCGAGGAAATTCTCATCAAGAACGGGATCAACCATCTCCCGCGAATCTTTTTGTGCTATGGCTTCTGGATCCAGGGGGGCGTAAACTATCAGGGCTTCCTCACGAGGAAGAAAGCCATGCTCTGCTATACGGACGTTTCTTAACCTGTACATATCCTCTTCTAAATCTGCGGGTAGCACGCCGGCCAGGCCCGTGAGGACGGAGTGGAATTTGAGAAGATCTTCACCTGCCATTGTTCTTATAATTCCCTCCACCGTCTCTGTCTGCTCTTCTTTAAGGACCTTGATATAGAAAAGCCCATCAAGGGTAATAAACCCTTTCTCAAGATCGTAGGCCTCATTTTCATCCCTTAATTCCACATGCACATTTCTGAATAGGTAAAGATAGGCCAGGGCCTGGCCATCAGTGAATAACCACTTGGCAAGACGCTCGGGATCCGATCTTTGTAGTCTTTGAAGCCAAAGGAAGGAGTTTGTCATATCAAGGCGATCCCTTTCCCATAGTTCCAGATCCAAAAGATGCTGCCACTGCCTCAGGGAGGCAAGTTTCAACAGTTGCATGGAGTCCTCTCCCGTCTTTTTCAGCAGCCAGAAAAAATCCTCACTGGGAAGCCCTTTAATCAATCCCGGAGGATCAGGATGTTCTAAGATCCTATCCATCACCTCTGTTTCCGAAAGGGCGTAAAGGTCTTGTAAGATCGAAACATCGTGAGCCTGGATCCCGATATTATCCTCTTCCTCTGAATTTTTTCCCTGTCTCAGCTTTTCCAAAAACCGGTTCCTCCAATCGGATAAACGCCGGGATTTCTGGTCTGAAGATCCCGGTCGCTGGTTAACGTGAATTTACATATATTCTTGACAAAAGAGGCCTTCGCTGTCAAGAGTGTATTTCGATTGTGCGAACAAACTGCCCTGAAAACATGAGGCATATCTTTTATGCGAGGGGTATAACCTTGGTCAATATCTCAAAAATCGATTATTCGGGTCTGGATCGGCCTGAGATCCTCACGTTTCTGTTTCATCCCAGACCCGAATGGGGAGATGCGGGATCAGATAACAGGGGAGAGGACCTTTTGATTCCCGTTGATGTGGATGTGGTAGTGGGCGCCCGGTTTCACATGACGGAAAAATCTGCACCCAATATTCTGTTTTTTCATGGAAACGGAGAAATTGTGGCAGATTATGATGAGTTTGGAAGCACCTACAATGGGATCGGGATTAACTTCCTGCCCGTTGATTATCGGGGTTATGGTCGCTCAACAGGCCAGCCCACTATCACTGGCATGATGAGGGACTGCCACCTGGTCTTTGATTTTGTGAAGAAGTGGCTTCTCGATAGGGGTTACGGGGGGCCTCTTATCCTGATGGGCAGATCTTTAGGGAGCGCATCTGTGCTTGAGCTTGTCTCCCATTACAAAGACCGGATAGACGGTCTCATAGTTGAAAGCGGTTTCGCATTTTCAGGCCCCCTGCTCCAGCTTTTGGGCATCAACCTGAGGGCCATCAATTTCAGCGAAGAGATGGGTTTTGGAAATCTGGATAAGATAAAAAGGTTTGACAAGCCCACACTGATCATACATGCGGAGCTGGATCACATCATCCCATTTTCAGATGGCCAGGCCCTTTATGACGCGTCCCCGTCTTCAGATAAAACCCTGCTCAAGATCCCCAATGCCAACCATAATGATATCTTTATGCGGGGCTTCTCAGAGTATATGGCGGCGGTCGGGACCTTGACGCACAATGTAAGGTCTTTGGGGGTCTGATGTTCCTAACCCGGAAAAGTTCCTAAAGTGAGCTAAAGTGATTAAAGTCGGTGTTTTTTTCACGCCTTGGCGTGATTGGACGTTTCCCGCTGGCAGCGGGATTCGATGTTCATGTTTTTCTACAAATAAAAAGGTTTTAACATGAAACAGATCGTTTTGGGTACGGCGGGACATATTGACCATGGCAAGACATCCCTCATAAAGGCCCTCACAGGGATCGAGACAGATCGCCTCAAAGAAGAGAAGGAACGTGGCATTACCATTGAGCTTGGATTTGCCTATCTAAGGCTGCCAGGGGGTAAGTTGCTTGGAATCGTTGATGTGCCGGGTCATGAAAAATTTGTAAAGAACATGGTAGCAGGGGCCACGGGGATTGACCTTGTTGCGTTAGTTATTGCCGCAGACGAGGGGGTTATGCCGCAGACCAGGGAGCATCTCGAAATATGTGAACTCTTGAAAATCAAGCACGGTATTGTTGTACTGACCAAGATCGATATGGTTGATGAAGACTGGCTTGACCTGGTAAGGGAGGATGTATCAGAGTACCTTTCGGATGGTTTCCTGGACGGTGCCCCTGTTGTTGAGGTCTCCTCCGTAACCGGAGAAGGGCTGGAGGGCTTGATTGAAATCCTCGATAAACTCGTAGAAGAGATCCCCGAACGGGACATTGGGCATCTCTTCAGGCTCCCAATCGATCGTGTATTTACAATGAAAGGTTTTGGTACCGTGATTACCGGGACCAGTGTGTCCGGGACGATCGGAACCGGCGATGAGGTGACCATTTATCCCCAGGGCATTTCCTCAAAGATAAGGGGGCTGCATGTCCATAATAAAGAGGTGAATATGGCACAGGCGGGTCTCAGGACGGCTGTCAATTTGCAGGGGATAGAGAAGATGATGCTGCAAAGGGGGAATATCTTAGCCACCAAAGATTCTCTCAGACCAACATATATGGCGGATGTGGTTTTGGACCATCTTCCGAGCGCCCCACGCAAGCTGAAAAACAGGGCAAAGGTCCGTTTTCATAGCGGCACATCGGAGGTTATATCTACCCTGGTCCTCTTAGACAGGGACGAACTTAATCCAGGGGAGACCTGTTTTGCACAGATAAGACTTGATGCCCCCACAGCGGTGCTGAAGGGGGACCGTTACGTGTTAAGGAGCTATTCCCCGGTACAAGCCATAGGCGGTGGGGAGATCCTGAATCCCTTGCCGAGCAAAAAAAAGCGGTTTTCAGATGTTGTCCTGTCTCAACTTGAAATTCTCCATACAGGAGACGAGAAAGAGGTCCTTGAGCTATTTGTTTCTTTAGGCCGCTTTGAAGGGGTGGCGGAGCCCGATCTCTCATTCCTGGCAAATATGAGTAAGAAAAAGCTGGCAGAACCGCTCAAGGCGCTTAAGGCGCAAAAAAGAATCACCCAATTTGACAAAGAGCGATCACTTCTGATCCATGCCGATTTTTTAGATAAAGCTAAAGATGAGGTCCTGGAAACCATTGCCGGATACCATAAAAACTTCCCGCTAAAAACAGGTCTAATCAAAGAGGAGTTAAGATCGAGGACAACCGGTTCAAGAAATCCAAAGCTTTTCAACTATATTATCAAGCGGCTTTCACAAGATGGAATAATAGTCCAGGAAAAAGAGATCGTCCGTTTGAAAGAGCACCGGGTGACCTTGGCCCAGGACCAGGAGAAGGCGCGGCAGAAGATAGAAAATATCTATGCCAAAGGCGGGCTCCAGCCCCCGTATTTTAAGGATCTGAAGGAGGATTTCTCTGGGAATACGGCGATTGATGTCCTTGGAGTTATGGTAAAGGAAGGACTTTTGCTGAAGATAAAGGAGGACCTTTATTTTCATCGCAGGGCAGTTGAAGAATTGGAAAAGAGGCTGATTGATTTCCTGAAAAAGCATGGTGAAATCACGACACCACAGTTCAAAGAGATGACCGGCACTTCCAGAAAATATACTATCCCCCTCATAGAATACTTTGATCTATCCCAGATAACGGTCAGGGTAGGAGACAGCAGGGTTCTCAGGAAAAAATAAGAGGGATTGGGTACTGGGTATTGGGTATTAGGTACTGGGTATTGGATAGGATGGGCAGATGGTTCGTTTGAATAATCTGTGTAATCTGCGTAATCTGCGGATGGGGTTGATTTCTGCATTGGGCCTCGGTCCAAGAGAACATATAGCCATTGTGGGTGGTGGAGGAAAGACCTCCCTCTGTTTTGCCCTGGCTGAAGAACTGATGCGGGCTGGAAGGAGAATAATCACTACCACAACCACTAAGGTCCGACACAGAGAGGCCAACCGTGCTCCCTGTGTGGTTTTTTGCCCGTCCGGTTCTGCCTTCCATGAAGATGTTAAGGAAGGACTGAAGAGAGATGGCCATGTTTTTGTGGCTCAAAGACTTCTTGAATCCGGCAAGGTCGAAGGGATAACTCGGACCATGGCAGACTCCTTGTTTCTGGACCTGCAGGTCGATCATGTAATTATGGAGGCAGATGGCGCTGCAGGAAAACCGGTCAAAGCGCCGGCCGCGCATGAGCCTGTAATTCCCTCTTCAGCAACCATGGTAATTGCCGTGATGGGCCTGGAGGCCATGGGGAAGCCCTTTGATTCGGAGATTGTTTTCAGACCCGGGCTTTTTGGGGAGATAACTGGTCTGGAAGATGGAGAGACAATTACACCGGCAGCGCTTGCCAGGGTCTTTCAGTCACCCAATGGTTTTTTCAAGGGTTCCCCTGATTCCGCAAGAAAGGTGGCATTTTTGAACAAGTTGGATCTTCTTGCCGATGATCAAGGGGCAAAGGCCCTAGCCCTGCTTTTGCTCCGGGACCCGCATGCACCGGTGGAACGTGTGGTGATGGGTTCTTTATTGAGAAAAGAGTATGTTGGAATTGAGGAATTTAAGAATTGAGGAATTTGGGGATTGAATGATGCTGGGTATCGGGTATTAGGTACTGGATATTGGGTGTTTGAATAATCTGTGTAATCTGCGCCTGCCCCGT
>JACNJD010000081.1 GCA_014382715.1 Candidatus Desulfacyla euxinica
GGATCGTTAAGGGGAACAATACCCTTGAGTCCGGGCTTCCGGAGTCATTCAAAGTATTAATGAAAGAGCTGCAGGGTCTCTGCCTTCAAATTGAGCTTTTTGAGGACAGCCAGATCTAAGAATTGAATATTTTCGATTGATGATTGATGATTGAAAACTGCCGACTATCAAGCCAAACCCAAAGAGGAGAAGGCTATGGAAGAATTATACAACTTTTTTGCCAAGCCGAAAGATCCATCGAGCTTTAATACCGTCAAAATTTCTTTAGCTTCGCCAGCGAAGATCTTAGAGTGGTCTTTCGGGGAAGTCAAAAAGCCTGAGACCATAAATTACAGGACCTTTAAACCAGAACGGGACGGCCTCTTTTGCTCTAAAATATTCGGACCGATAAAGGATTTTGAATGTAATTGCGGTAAATACAAAAGAATGAAGCACAGGGGTATTGTGTGTGAAAAATGCGGTGTCGAGGTTATCCAAAGCAAAGTCCGCCGGGATCGGATGGGTCATATAACATTGGCGGCTCCTGTGGCCCACATCTGGTTTTTGAAGGCCCTCCCGTCCAAAGTCGGCAACCTTTTAGATATGACTCTAAAGGATCTTGAAAGGGTCCTTTATTTTGAGGCTCATGTTGTCATCGATCCAAAGGATACTCCCCTTACCAAAGGCGCTGTGTTAACTGATGAGCAGTTGCACCAGAAAAGAGAAGACTATGGTGACAGGTTTCAGGCGGGTATCGGGGCTGAAGCGATCCAGATCATGCTCAAGGATTTAAACTTGGACGAGCTTTCGGAAGGCCTTAGAGTCGATCTGGCAACGACTAAGTCAGAAGCCAAAAGAAAGAAATTGACAAAGCGTCTGAAGATCATTGATGCATTCAAGGATTCAAAAAACCGGCCAGAGTGGACCATCCTGAGCGTAATTCCCGTTTTGCCCCCGGATCTTCGACCACTCGTTCCCCTTGATGGAGGGCGATTTGCCACGTCTGATCTGAATGACCTTTACAGGCGGGTGATAAACCGGAATAACAGGCTGAAAAGGCTTCTGGATCTGAATGCTCCTGATATTATCGTAAGAAACGAAAAAAGGATGCTCCAGGAAGCGGTTGATGTCCTGTTTGATAACGGTAGAAGGGGGAAAGTTGTAACAGGCGCAAATAAGAGGCCATTCAAGTCTTTGAGTGATATGCTGAAAGGAAAACGGGGAAGATTCAGACAGAATTTGCTTGGCAAACGGGTGGATTATTCGGGTCGCTCGGTTATTGTTGTCGGCCCGGACCTTCGCCTCCATCAATGCGGGCTTCCCAAGAAGATGGCCTTAGAACTTTTTAAGCCTTTTATTTATAACAAATTGGATGAAAAGGGATTAGTTACAACAATCAAAAGCGCAAAGAAGATGGTTGAGAGAGAAACCCCTGAGGTCTGGGATGCATTAGATGAAGTTGTTAAGGAATATTGCATTTTGCTGAACAGGGCCCCTACTCTTCATCGGTTGGGAATGCAGGCCTTTGAGCCGATCCTGATTGAGGGGAAAGCGATTCAGCTCCACCCTCTTGTGTGTACCGCCTTTAATGCTGATTTTGACGGTGATCAGATGGCTGTCCATATTCCCCTTTCCCTTGAGGCCCAAATTGAGGCCAGGGTTTTGATGATGTCCACGAACAATATTTTGTCCCCCGCAAACGGTGAACCTATTATTGTTCCAAGTCAGGATATTGTTTTGGGTATATATTACATGACGTGGGAAAAGGCTTTCTCGAAGGGAGAAGGAAAAATCTTTTCAAGCCCCGAGGAGGTAAGGGTTGCTTATGATGCTGAGGAATTGGATTTGCATGCCAAGATCAAGGTCAGAATTGATGGGAAAATTTACCCAACCACCACTGGGCGTGTAATTCTCTATGAGATTGTCCCTGAAAATACGGTTCCCTTTGAATTGGTAAATAAGGTGATGTCCAAGAAAGAACTCAGGTTCCTGATTAATGAGTCCCATCGTAAGGCAGGGATCAAAGCCACTGTTATCTTGGGGGATCGACTCAAGGATATCGGTTATAAATACGCCACCCTGTCGGGCATATCCATATCGATCAAGGATATGGTTATCCCCTCGAAAAAGGGAGCGATTATCCATGAGGCTGAAGAAGAGGTAAAAAGGATCGAGAACCAATACATTGGCGGTCTGATTACAGATGGTGAGAAATATAACAAGGTTGTTGATATTTGGGCAAAGTCGACAGAAAATGTGGCTTCCGAGATGATGAAAGAAATGGCAATGGAAGTTGTTGAAAGCCCTAAGAAAAAGAAGACGAAGATTGGTGGTTTTAATCCGGTCTATATGATGTCTGATTCGGGTGCGAGGGGAAGCAAAGACCAAATGAGACAGTTGGCTGGTATGCGAGGGCTGATGGCCAAGCCTTCGGGAGAGATCATCGAAACACCCATCACTTCAAATTTCAGGGAAGGTCTGACTGTTTTGCAGTACTTTATATCTACTCATGGGGCACGAAAGGGTTTGGCTGACACCGCTCTCAAGACAGCCAACTCTGGCTATCTTACCCGCAGACTCGTGGATGTATCGCAGGAAGCCATTATTACTGAGGAAGATTGCGGTACTATGGATGGTATTTGGGTTGAGTCCCTTGTGGAAGGGGGCGAGATTCTTCAGAGAGTAGGCGCGCGGATACTTGGCAGGTTGGCTCTTGAAGATATCTATGATCCCATAACAGGAGAAGTGCTGGTTGGGGCCAACGGGGCGATAGATGAAGATGAGGTTCAGAAGGTAGAGGCCGCCGGTATAGAGAGGGTAAGGATACGGTCTGTTTTGACATGCGAAGCGAAACGAGGTGTATGCCGGGCATGTTATGGCAGAGATTTGGCTCACGGGCATGAAGTAAATCTCGGGGAGGCCGTCGGGGTTATTGCCGCCCAATCGATTGGAGAGCCTGGAACACAGTTGACCATGAGGACATTTCATATCGGTGGTACAGTAAGTAGACGTGTTGAGCAAACTACTATCCAACCCAGAAACGAGGGTGAGATAAAGTTCGTTGATCTTAAAACGGTTGAGAATGACGAAGGTAATCTCGTGGCCATGAACCGGAACGGCGAAATTGCCATCCTGGGAAAGGGTAAGAGAGAAGTGGAGCGATATCCGATCATATACGGAGCCACTTTGAAGGTGCGTGACGGTCATAAAGTCAAGCCCACCCAGGTCCTGGCCGAGTGGGATCCTTTTACCATTCCAATAATGACTGAAGTCTCCGGCATTGTAAAATTCGGTGATATTAAAGAAGGGCGTACAATGCAGGAAAAACGGGATATGGTGACAGGAAAGATCAGCCGTATAATAGTTGAGTCCCGTGATGTTGATGTCCGACCCCGGATTTCAATAAAAGATAAGGGCGGAAAAACAGCCGGGCTGCCAGGAAGCAAAAAGGCTAAGGCCCGCTACCATTTGCCCGTAGGCACCATTATTATGGTAAACGAGGGAGATCGGATAGGCCCGGGCGCTGTTTTGGGAAAAATCCCGAGAGAGACTACCAAGACAAAGGATATTACAGGTGGATTGCCGCGGGTTGTCGAGCTATTTGAAGTAAGAAAGCCAAAAGAGACAGCCATAATTAGCGAAATAGATGGCTCGGTTTCATTCGGGAAATATACCAAAGGCAAGCGAAAAATGATTATCACTCCCGATGTAGGTGATACAGCTACCTATCTTGTGCCGAGGGGAAAGCACGTGAGTGTTCTGGAGGGAGATTATGTGAGAGCAGGTGAAGCCCTGATGGACGGTTCTGCCGATCCCCATGACATCCTTAAGATCAGAGGGCTGAAGGAATTAGCGAAATACTTGGTTAACGAGGTGCAGGAGGTTTACCGGCTGCAGGGCGTAAAAATAAACGACAAACATATCGAAGTAGTTGTAAGGCAAATGGTCCGACAGGTGAGCGTGACAGATGTTGGGGATTCCCACTTTCTCGTAGGGGATAATGTTGAAAAATGGAGATTTCAAGAGGAAAACGAAGATATCATTGAAAAGGGTGGAAACCCGGCCAGCGCACGACCCCTCCTTTTAGGCATTACTAAGGCGTCTCTGAATACGGAGAGTTTTATCTCTGCAGCATCTTTTCAAGAAACAACAAAGGTCTTGTCCGATGCAAGTATAGCGGGAAAGGTGGATTTCTTGAAAGGCTTGAAGGAAAATGTGATCATGGGTCGTCTGATTCCGGCAGGAACCGGGGTGAAGGCCTACAGAAATGTTGAAATCGGGGTTAACAATTAAACTGCAACCGATCAGAGGTTTATGGTTCCAGGGAAAAATGATGAACCTGAACCTGTGAACCCTTAAAATGAATTCTGGAAAATAAATTTTGATATTTACCATAAATTGTCTTGACAATTTGAATCCAGAAGAATATAAAAATGAATTTTGTGATTTTAAGAACTGGTGCAACTTATGCATTGCTGATTTAGTCAGAACTAAGGAGATTCTATGACAACTATTAACCAGCTTGTCAGGAAAGGTCGCCTCAAACCAAAAAAGAAAGTTAATACGCGTGCCCTACAGGGCGCTCCGCAGAAGCGAGGCGTGTGTGTCAGGGTTTATACCTCGACACCTAAGAAACCGAACTCCGCATTGCGAAAAGTAGCAAGGGTAAGATTAACTAACGGGATTGAGGTGACTTCTTATATCCCGGGTATGGGCCACAACCTTCAAGAGCATTCTGTTGTCTTAATCAGAGGAGGACGTGTGAAAGATTTGCCCGGGGTTCGATATCATATTATTAGGGGCACGATGGATACGACTGGTGTAGACGATCGCCGTAAGGGTCGTTCCAAGTACGGTGCCAAAAGGCCAAAAGGTCTGCGGTCCCACGGGTAATAAATATAAGAACAGGGGAAATTTAAGCCGAATTTTCCCTGTCTCTTTTTTTACATACTGCGCTGGAGAATTTATATGCCAAGAAAGAGAGTGGCTGTTAAGCGAAAGATAACACCAGATGCAAAATATGAGAGTGTGCTTGTTGCCAAATTCATTAACAACTTGATGAATAAGGGGAAAAAGAGCACTGCCCAATCGATCCTTTACGGTGCGTTTGATTTAATAAAGGAGAAAGCGGAAAAGGATCCTTTGTCTGTCTTTCAGGCTGCACTTGACAATGTCAGGCCTGTTGTGGAGGTGAAATCCAGACGAGTGGGCGGGTCCACCTATCAGGTGCCTACTGAGGTGAGGCCATCAAGAAGACAAGCCCTTAGCATGCGCTGGATTATCGGTTTCGCCAGCGCAAGAGGTGAAAAAACAATGGCTGCCAAATTAGCGGGTGAAATAATGGATGCCGCAAATGAGAGAGGAGCCGCAATTAAGAAAAAAGATGACACTCACAGGATGGCTGAGGCTAACAAGGCCTTTGCTCATTATCGTTGGTAAATTAAAGTAAGCTGCAGTGGGTAGGCAGGATAGGTAATTGGGTTTTGATGGTACTTACCTGTTAGTTGATAGGGGAT
>JACNJD010000196.1 GCA_014382715.1 Candidatus Desulfacyla euxinica
CCATCTTTATCAATGACGGGCTTGTTCAGCTCAAAGTGGAAAAGGTGGATGGCGAGGAGGTACATTGCGAGGTAATGGTGGGGGGGCAGCTCCGTTCCCACAAGGGAGTCAACTTCCCCGGCATTGATCTCGGCATCAGCGCGTTTACCGATAGAGATCACGAATGTCTGAAATTCGCCCTGAAGCAAGGTGTTGATGCGATAGGCGAATCTTTTGTCCAGGGCCCTGACGACATCCTGGCCCTGCGGAAAGCGGCAACCGAGGCAGGTTATAATCCCTTTATCATTGCCAAGATAGAACGTTCCCAGGCCCTCGAAAATATCGACGGAATTCTGGATGTGGTGGACGGGATCATGGTTGCAAGGGGCGACCTTGGAGTGGAGGTCCCCATAGAGGAGATAGCGGTGGTACAGAAAGGCCTTATCAAAAAAGCCAACTTAGTGGGAAAACCTGTCATCACCGCTACCCAGATGCTCGAGTCCATGGTCAATAACCGGCGCCCCACCCGTGCCGAAGTAACGGACGTATCCAACGCTATCTTGGACGGCACTGACTGTATCATGCTCTCCGAAGAATCGGCTTCCGGCACTTACCCCGTGGAAGCCGTGGGTGTAATGACCCGCATTGCTCAAATAACGGAGGAACATCTCGATGCCCGGCCCGTACGTGAGGCCCTTACTGCCGCTGAGACAGAGGGTGATATAAGTGTGGAGGACCTCATATCCATGAGTGTTCATGCCACGGTAAAACGTCTTACTCCCACGGCCGTAATTACTCCCACCGAAACCGGGACAACACCAAGACATATCACCCGTTTCCGCCTTCCCGTCTGGATCGCGGGAGTAAGCGCCAATGAACCGACATGTCAGAATCTGCAATTCTCTTACGGTGTCTATCCGGTGCATGAGCCGGAGTATCCTAAGAACTGGGAAGATTATGCCCGTAAGAGGCTTGGCCAACTCGGTCTTACCGAGGGGCTCGTCATTCTTACTCAGGGACCTTCGGCAGGGCACAGAGGCGGTACCAACCGTATGGAAATAATAGACCTTGGCCAGCCATCCGGACAGTGGAGCCCTGTATAGCCTGCGCCACACACTAAAGCTACGAATTGCGGATTGAGGATTATTCCCAACAATCCTTCAAATTTCACGAAAAACGTCAATTTTGGCACCATGCAATCGCAAGACGATTTCCCGGGTTTCAGTTTTTGAACAGCTTGTATTACTTGTTTCATCTTTCTACTCTTGAGGCACCCCTCAAATAGGGCTTTAATGGGGTAAACTTTAGGCATTTTAGGCACTTTAGCTCACTTGGAAAAGACCCCAATGAAGATCGTTCCGCAATTTCATGAATTTGCTGACCAGCAGACTCTCTGTCAAAAACTCTCGCATCGGATATGTGCAGCCCTTCAAAAAGCGATTGAGGAACGGGGGAAAGCCTCCCTTGTTGTTTCCGGCGGGAGCACACCTGTACCGCTCTTCGCTGCACTGTCGGGGATATTCATAAAATGGGACAGGGTCTTTATCACATTGGCAGATGAACGCTGGGTTGAGGTCAGTGACAGGGATAGTAATGAAGCATCGGTCCGTGAACACCTGATGAAGAATCAGGCAGAGGGGGCCCATTTCCACGGTCTAAAGAACAGCCATGTATCTGCAATAGACGGTGAATCTAAGTGTGGGAAAGAATTAGCATCCTTTCCCAGGCCATTTGACATTGTCATTCTCGGTATGGGGCCGGATGGCCATACGGCATCCCTGTTTCCCCGGGCAAACCGACTCAGCGAGGCCCTTGACATGGGTTCGGGAAGGCTCTGTATGGCTATGACCCCTGTAACCGCGCCCCATAACCGGATCACTCTTACACTTCCTGTCCTGCTTGATTCACGTCAGATCTATCTCCACCTGTCCGGCAAGGAAAAACGTGCCGTATATGAGAAATCCCTTGGAGGTAATTCAATTGAAGAGATGCCAATCCGGGCTGTACTGGACCAGGACAAAGTGCCGGTTGATGTTTACTGGGCAGCAAAATAGGGGGTAAACGCTTATTACAGACCTCGTTAAGTGGTTGAGTAGTTGAGTGGTTAAGTCGTTATTCTTATAAGAATTCATACTCTCCACCCAAAAATTTGACACCTGATAGATTTCAATCTCAAATCCCGCGAGACGCGGGATTGATTTCACATGCTTGTTTTTTAACTCAACGACTCAACCATTCAACTATTTGACGATCTTTTTATAGACGTCTATCGAATCAAAACAAGCCTGACATCCATTACATTTGTATCAGTAGGACCGGTTATCAGGAGATCATCTGTCTTTTTAAAAAAATGATAGGCATCGTTATTAGCTAAAAAATCAGATGCCTTTGCCCCGGCTTCTTTTCCGCGCCTCACTGTCAGTGGGTCCACAATGGCCCCTGCCGCCTTTGTTGGCCCATCGTCCCCGTCCGTACCGCCACTTAATAAAGCCACTCTCTGTGGAAGCCCGATCAGGTCAAGGGCCGCGGCAAGACAGAACTCCTGATTTCTCCCGCCAAGACCCTTTCCCCGGATAGTCACCGTGGTCTCACCCCCTGAAATAATGCAGGCAGGAGGAGGGATCGGCCGACCCGTCTTTACTATCTCTTTGGCAATAGCAGTGTGAACCCGTGCAACCTCCCTTGTTTCACCTTCCACCATAGAGGAGAGGATCAGGGTGTTGTATCCAAGTTCCCGGGCCTTATCTTCCGCGGCTTTCAGGGCTAAGATATTACTTCCGATGATAAAATTATGGACGGAATGGAATATGGGATCATCTGCCTTTGGCGTTTCAGGGATCAGACCTTCCTTCCCTTTCTCTAAGTGAGACTGAATTGCTGCGGGGACGTCTTTTAAATCATATTTCTTGAGAATCCCCAATGCATCTTCGAATGTGGATGTGTCAGGGACAAAAGGGCCTGAGGCAATGACGTCCATGCTGTCTCCCACCACATCCGATAACATCAGGTTGATGGTGGTTGCCGGTATTGCGGCCCTTGCCATCTGCCCCCCCTTTGAGTTTGATATATGTTTCCTCACGGTATTCATTTCATCGATACTCGCCCCGCATTCGAGCAGACTCTGTGTAAGAGCCTGCATCTCAGAAAGAGTGACTTTCCCGGCGGGTTGGACAAGCAAAGCAGAACCACCACCCGATATAAGAGAAAATATCAGGTCCTTTCTCCCGGCGGTTTGAAGCAAATCAAGGATCTTTGTGGTCCCCTTTACACCGCTCGAGTCCGGCAGAGGATGGCTCGCTTCGGTAATCTCAGTCAAGCCGAGTTCCGCTCCAAACCCGTATTTGACGTTGATCAGACCTTTGTTGATCCTCTCGCCGAGCAGTTCCTCCATGGCCTTGGCCATGGGGGCCGTGGCTTTTCCTCCCCCCACAAGCGAGATACGATCATACTCTCTTAAATCAAGCTCAACCGTAGCCTGGTCCTCTGTCCCCACAACCAGCCTATCTCCTTCCACACTAACAAAGCGCTTGACAGCGTGATAGGGATTCACGGCCTCAACAGAACTCATAAACATATCGGCGGCCTCGGAGCGTATCTGTTTGATAATCTCATTTTCCATAAGTGGTCTCCTTTCTTTCACAACAAACCTGCTCCATATTCCTTCAATTCGCTGTCCAATAATTTTTGGTCGGGCACAAGCCGTCCCAACTCGGCGTAAAACTTCTTGCCGTGATTTCTGACACGGGTATGAGCCAGTTCGTGGAGAATGATATAATCCATCAACCTTTCAGGCAATTTGGCAAGTTTTGCATTGAGGCTGATATTGTTTTTGGATGAGCAGCTCCCCCAGCGCGTCTTTTGATTTCTGACAGAAACCCGGTTATATTTGAAGCCGTGCTTCTTTGCCAGTTCATCCAGCCTCTTTATAAGGATTTTTCGGGCATCTGCCCTGTTTATATTGTTGAAGTTTTTGGAGAGGATTTGATGATCCTGCTCCACCTGTCTCATATTTGCCAGATGCTTTTGTATCCAGCCCTTCTTGGAACAGACAAACTCCCTGGCTCTTTTAAAGGAAACGCCATGGGGAACCGCCACTCTGACACCATGGAAGGGCCTTACGGAAATATTGATATTTTTTGCCCGGCTGCTTCGCTCAAGTAAAATACGGCCAATGCCATCTAATTCAACGATCTCGGATTTCACAAAAAAACTACCTCTCAACAATCTGCTATAGATCTTAGATGTCGAAAATAAAGCTGCCTCACCGCATGGCGGGACCGTGAACCCTGCCGGGCCATACACTGGCTCCAGCCTACTGGTACCGAAGCGCTTCGATCGGGTCAAGCTGGGCAGCGCGCCGTGCAGGGTAATAACCGAAAAATATCCCAACTGCCGCGGAAAAAGAGAGTGCAAGCAGAACACTTGAAGGTTCTGTGACCGTCAAAAACTGCGTCCACTTTCCGATCGTCTGAGCGGCCCCGATCCCTAAGGCAACACCGATCAGCCCTCCGAACCCGCTCAGGACAATCGCCTCAATAATAAACTGCAGTAGAATATCCTTGTTTTTGGCCCCAATCGCTTTCCGAACGCCTATTTCCCGGGTCCTTTCAGTTACGGTGACAAGCATAATGTTCATAATCCCAATACCGCCAACCAGTAATGAGATCCCTGCGATGCTCCCCAAAAGGACGGTAAAGGTCCGGCTCACTTCCGACGCAGTTTCCACAATTTCTGCCTGGTTATGCATATGGAAATCATCGGGCATCCCTTCAACCGAACGGTGTCGCTTTTTAAGAAGTGACGTGATTGCTTTTTGTACTTCATTAAGACTGACATCCTCAGCAGCCTGGATATCGATCTCATGAAGGAAATCAACCCCGAGCAGCTGTTTCATGGCCGTTGTATAGGGTATGACCACCTGATCATCAGGATTATGCCTTCCCCGGCTTCCCTTGGCTTTTGTTATTCCAACGATACGAAAATTAATTCCCTTGATCTTGATCGTTTCGTTGACAGGGCTGGCCTCTCCGAATAAGTTTTTTGACGTTACCGGACCGAGAACGGCAACTCTCGCCATTCTCTCTACCTCTCCTTCGGTAAATGCCCTACCATTCTCAATTTCAAAATTCCGAACAGGGAAATAGGTGGTTGACGAGCCGATCATACCGATTGCAATATTCCTGTTAAAATATTTGAGTTGGACCTGTCCCCTCACAACAGGGGCAACCTGATACACATTGGGAATTCCTCCGAGTATGGCCTTGGCATCTGAAAGTTTCAGCCGCTGTGATGTATCAGACATCACACCCCTGAACCCACGTTGACCGGGATGTATCAGCAGCAGGTTGGTTCCCATGGACGCAATTCTCTCCATTACACGCTTTTGCGCCCCGGCGCCTAACGCCAACATGGATATGACTGCCCCCACACCGATGATAATTCCTAACATCGCCAGAAATGTTCTGAGCTTGTTTGCAGACAGACTTTTGAAGGCTAC
>JACNJD010000127.1 GCA_014382715.1 Candidatus Desulfacyla euxinica
ATATAGACCTGAGAATAAAGTTGCTTTACATTCTAATGCCATAACATGATAATGAACTTGATTAACAAATTGGAATCCCTAATTATTTGGATATCGAGTCTGGAAGGAGGGTGCGAAGGTGCGAGAGTTGATTTCTATTATTTCTTTTGTCATGGCCGTCATCGGGGGTCTGGCAACGATATTTCACAGGAAAAGAGACAAGCAGACAATGGGTTCTATTGTCGCGGGTGCATTTCTGATATCTTTTTTCATAAACGTTAAGCAGGAGCCGATACTTGTTCTCCAGGTCGCCTGCATGGTGGCATTTGCCATGGCTGTAACAGGCGGGATAGTTACGATCTTCAGTAACGATGAGAATAGACGATCAGGGGCAATAGGCACGGGAATAGTCTCTTTGGGAACGACGCTCCTGATCCTCTTTATGTATTTGGAATTTCGTCCTTTTTGATAATATAATGAATCCCTGTTTGAGTTAACCTTTTCTTAATTGGTGGCCCGTGAAAACGGGTGTATATTCCTTTTTCATCCCCATGTCCTTGTAATATTCACGATTAACCCTCAATTTTTGATAAACTCGCAAAAAGTCAAAAAGTACCCGTTATTGTCATTCCCGTGAAAACGGGAATCCAGGAAAGTTAATCCCGCCTGAAGCGGGAGACTCCCGCGTTCGCGGGAGTGACGGGCCTTGGAGACTTTTTACGAGACCATCATTCTTAATCCTCAAATATTGACCCCTGGTTTCTCAGGGTTTGCAGGTCACATGGCAGACTCCGGCAGGGGTTTCAACGGCAAAAGGGAAATATTTCCTTTTGAACCAGAGAGCAACATTGACCAGACTGATGAGCACAGGCACCTCCACAAGAGGGCCGATGACCGCAGCAAAGGCCTGGCCGGAGTCGATGCCGAAAACGGCCACAGCAACGGCAATGGCTAATTCAAAGTTGTTGGATGCTGCAGTGAAGCTCAGCGTAGTGGATTGCTCATAAGTTGCTCCTACCTTCATGGACATATAAAAGGAAACAAAAAACATGATCACAAAATAGACGCAGAGCGGTATTGCCACCCGGACCACATCCAGGGGAAGTTGAACAATGAATTCACCCTTGAGGGAAAACATGACCAGGATGGTAAAGAGCAGGGCAATGAGCGTTATGGGGCTGATCTTGGGAATGAATTTTTGTTCATACCAGCTCTCCCCTTTGGTTTTCAGGCCCACCACACGCGATATGATCCCGGCAATAAATGGGATCCCCAGATATATAAAGACACTCTCAGCGATCTGGCCAATGGATATGTCCACTATAGTCCCTTGAAGCCCTAACCATTGCGGCACAATGGTGATAAAAATGTAGGCATAAAAGGAAAAAAACAGGACCTGAAAAATAGAGTTGAAGGCAACCAGACCCGCACAGTATTCGGTGTCACCGGCCGCCAGATCATTCCAGACGATGACCATTGCGATGCAGCGGGCCAAACCGATGAGGATCAGTCCCACCATGTATTCATGATGACCGGAGAGGAAAGTGACGGCCAATAAAAACATGAGGATGGGTCCGATCACCCAGTTTTGAACCAGAGACAGCGCCAGAACCTTGAAGTTTCGAAAAACCTGGCCAAGCTGTTCATATTTTACTTTGGCCAACGGCGGATACATCATCAAGATCAGGCCAATGGCGATGGGTATGTTGGTGGTACCTACTTGAAAATAGTTGATTACTTCCCGAATGCCGGGGTAAAGATAACCCCACCCCACCCCGATGAACATGCCCAGAAAAATCCATAGCGTCAGAAAACGGTCCAAAAAAGACAGCCGCCTGGTAACTTGTTCCGGCATCACTTACCTCCCTGAAAATGCGATTTAGAGCCCTCTCTATTTATTCAGGCCCCGAGAAATGGGTTGGCAATAAAGTAGACCCCCAGAATGCCGATGACAACCCCGGCGCCCTTCCTGAACCAGTTTCCGGCCCCCTGCCAGGCGCTGTTTTCGAGGACCCTTTTGACTGCAGCCGTGGAGCTCCCCGCCACAACAATAGGGAGGCAATGACCAATGGCAAACAAGAGAATAAAAAGAACCCCTGTGGTCACCTTCTGCTGAACGGTGATAATGGCAAGGATGGGGGCAATAAAGCCGAATGTGCAGGAACCCGAAAGGACACCATAGGCTAAACCCAGAACAAAGGCACCAAAAAATCCTTTCAGATTCAGGCGATATAAGAGACCCCCAGACATGGAGTATTTCTGGAACCCAAACATCCCCAACGCCACCCATACCAGCACCAGACCCACGAGGATCTGCCAGTAACTCCCCACATCCCCCAACATGCGGCCTAACAGGGCGCATATGATACCGATCAGCGCAATGGTGATAAATAGGCCGACCGTAAAAGAGACAGAATAATAAGCCGCCTCTTTAGGTTTCAAGACTTCCTGCTGCCCGCCCACATAGGCCACGATCAGTGGGATAGAGGCTAAATGACACGGGCTGAAAAGTACGCTTACCATGCCCCACACAAAACAGCCCAGAGCAGCGATAGCCGTTCCCCCGGCAATCCACTCGTTAACTGTAAGGAAAAAAGTCTCCAGCATCAATATCTCCTGTTTGCCTGACCCTCTCCCAACCAACCCCCATTTTTTTTAATTGATCAGCAATCGCCGACTCACTCATGAAGCCCACATGGCGGTATATCTCTTTCCCTTTTTTGTCGAAAAAGATTTGTGTGGGAATGGCCCTGACACCAAATCGCTTTGCCTGGTCGCGGTGTTTCCAGACATCGATAAAGATAATGGTGGCCTTCCCGTCATATTGCTTTTCCATTTTTCTCAAGATTGGCGCCATCATCTTGCAGGGAATGCATGCATCGGCCCCCAGATCCACCATGGTAATCATTCCCTTTACGGGCACCTCCCTGAATTCCCCCGACATAGTATCAGCTCGAACGCTGGAAGTTTCTCCCGCCACGCTCTCAGGAAGTAGCCCTTTCACTTGAGCCGTCTCAGGAAAGTACTGTGCCTTGATCACGAAATAAACAGCCAGTAATGCTACTACACCAAAAAGAACTGTCCGGATCCATTTTTTCATTTTCTTTGTCCTGTGACTCAGCTTTTTATCCATGCCTCGATCTCTTCCTTTTTGGGAACTTTGCCAACACATTTGACCTCCCCATCAATAACCACGGATGGAGTCATGAACACGCCATGTTTGGCAATTTCTATAATATCCGTCACCTTTTCAACCTTTGCATCTACGCCCGCTTCGGCCACAGCTTCTTTTACAAGCTTTTCCGTTGTTTCGCATTTTGGGCATCCAGGACCCAACACCTTGATTTCCATTTTTCTCCTTTCCGGTTTGCCCGACATGACCTTAAGCCTTACGCCTTAAGCCTTGCGCCTCCTCCAGCCATTCCTTGAGTTTTGTCTTGGGTGGAACCCTTCCCACAGACATGACTTTGCCGTTAATAATCAGGGCCGGCATCCCCATGACCCCATATTTGCCGATCTCTTTGATCTCTCTGACATGCTCCAGATCGGCAGCAAGATCGATTTCGGCCATTACCTCCATGAGATCTCTCTCCAATTTGTCGCACTGTACGCATCCCTGCCCTAAGACCTTGATCTCCACACCTCCAGTGACTTCCTGTTCGTACGGTTTTCCTAACAATTTCTTGAATTCAAGTAAAAAGGCTTTAGCGTAGTTTTCTTTGACCCTGCTCGGTATGTAGTTTTTCCTGGAAAGCCTTTTTAGAAGCTCTGCCCCTACTTCATCATCGGGCCTTTCTGTGAATTCCTCTGCCATCTCTTCCATGATGTCTTTCAGACCCATAATTCCTACGGCCTGTCCGTCCACCTTGATCCGGACCACATCTTCCTGTGACATTCAATACCTCCGCCCTTATCCTGCAATCCATCCATAGCTCATACCGGCTATGGTGGACATTACAACGATGATCGAACAAAAGACGAGGGTTTTTTTGACGCCGATAACGTTTCCGATCACCAACATGTTTGGGAGGGAAAGGGCAGGCCCTGCGAGAAGCAGGGACAGGGCAGGCCCTTTTCCCATTCCTGAACCGATAAGTCCCTGGAGTATGGGCACTTCGGTCAGGGTGGCGAAATACATAAGGGCCCCCGAGACCGAGGCAAACAGATTGGCCCACAACGAATTCCCTCCCACCAAGTACTCAATATAATGCTCAGGGATCAGGGCAGGATGTCCGGGCCTCCCTAACATGAAACCGGCAACCAGGACGCCTGCACCAAGGAGGGGAAGGATCTGCTTCATAAATCTCCAGGTGGTCTCCACCCAGTTTACACATTCATCCTTTGTAAACCAGGACTTGAGCATAATGGCCAGAACGATCAGCAGTACTATGGTAATATACCATTTGGCTGCGAATATGGCCGGCCAGAGACCCGTGGAACCCTCATCAGGGCGGGCAAAAGCAGCGAAAATAAGGATCAGGACCATGGTAAGCATATAAAGACCGTCCTGAAAAAGAGAACGCCCTTTTTCATCTTCGTCAGGCAGGAATATCTGCCCGGCATTGCGATTCGCATCATCTTTTCTAAAGAAAAAGGCCATCAGAAGTCCGGTGATGATGGCAAATATGACAGCGCCTATGGCCCGCGCCAGGCCTAATTGCCAGCCTAAAATTCTTGCGGTCAGGACAATGGCCAATACATTGACGGCCGGGCCTGAATAGAGAAAGGCGGTGGCAGGACCTATGCCTGCACCCCGTGAATAGATGCTTGCAAACAGGGGGAGGACCGTACAGGAGCAGACGGCCAGAACCGTTCCCGAGACAGAGGCCACGGAATAGGAAAGGATTTTATTGGCAGTGGCGCCAAAGTACTTCAGAACCGCACCCTGGGATACAAAGACCCCGATGGCCCCTGCAATAAAAAATGCCGGGATCAGACAGTCCAGGACATGGTCACGGGCGTACTCCTGAAGCATCATAAATCCCTCAAGTCCCGATTGCCTTATCGTGGAGCTGTCCCACGGCACGTAGTAGCACGCTAAAAAAATCAAAACGATAAAAAACAGTTTGGTTCGTTCTTTCATAGTTATGTTCCGTGCATAGCCATATTCTTATTTAGTTATACGTTCGGAAATAAGTCATTTCCTGCAGACATCCTCACGCCGGATGGTGGGGAGTTTTTCCACCAACTCCACGATCTCCCGATCATGTTCCAGCCAGTGTCTCAAATTGCCCAGGAGGGAGGCTGTATATGGACTGGAGACCCCGTCCGTGAGGTGATAGTTGACCCATAGACCATCCTTCTTGGACCCTACAAGACCTGCATCTTCCAGGATCTTAAGGTGCTTGGATACGCTGGGCTGTGCTATTCCAAGAGAAGCCTGCATTTCACAAACACACAATAGTTTATGCTGAAGCATCTTGACGATCTTCACCCGGTTAGGTTCAGAAAGCGCCTTCATTACCTTGATAAAATC
>JACNJD010000193.1 GCA_014382715.1 Candidatus Desulfacyla euxinica
TGGCGCGCATCAGTGGAAAAGAGGCCTCTCCAGATAATCCTCATCTGGCCTGACCTGTCTTCGGTGGCCAGGACCCGAACGATATTTTCCAGTTCAATATGTTTCTTGTTTTCGAGATGGTCTATTATCAGATCTCTCTCCTGACCTTCGGGGAGGAGCCGAACCCCTTCCATTTCGGCCAGATAGTTATAACATCGCTCTACCTGGGAGCGGGCAAATCGAAACATATCCAGATCCTTGATGTTCAACGATTCCAAGAGGACAAATATCCCCTCGCGCACCTTACGCCTGGGAATATTCAGCGATTCAACCAGAATCTGGGCGTTCTGATAGGGAGATGTCTTGATCTTCTCCTGTGCAAGCTTACAGACCCTTTCTGAGGAATCATCCATAAGGCCAATGGCCGTTCTGATGGCATCATCGTCTTTTAAGTCAAAGGCCTCTAAGGCGGCTAATCTAACAGACTCTGCACTGTGTGTAAGATAGGGAGTCGCAAAGCTGTTCGGCTCCGGGGCCTTGAGGCGGTGAAGGGCTGTCAGTATAAAGGGGAGAATCGAGCTGTCCTCTTCCTCTTCAAGCATGCCCTTCAAGCGTGAGATATAAGATTCATTTCCAGTTTCCCCTGAAGCAATGATACCGGCCCTTTTTTCAGAGAGATCATCAGAGCTTAGCCATGAATCAATGACCCCTTTGTACTCATCAGGGGATTTGTTGTAGAGCCCTGTGACAGCGTAGGCCTTTACGTCCGGATCTTGACTTGTTTCAAAAACCTCTTTGCAGAAACCGTGGGAAAGCCCTGCCGGAAGCCTGTTTGCCGCTTTTACAACGGCAACTGTGAGATCACGGTTTTCAGCAGCCACTAATTCTCTGAAAAGGGGAATGGACTGTTCGCCTGCATCGGGCGAAAGCATGGAGAGGAGTTCAATCCTGGTCTTGTCATCATTCTGTTTCAGGACGGCCAGGATATGGGAGTCAAGGTCTTTGACTCCCTGGGATTTGAGTATGCGCGCATGCCACAGGCAGTCATCCCCGCGGGAAGAGAGGAAGGTTTTCACAAGCCCGGACTGTATCTGCTTGTCCGCGAAGACACTCCCTATGTCCTTCTCTTCCAGGGATTTAAGATCGAGCATATTCCTCGAGATCAGGTCGAGCAGGATTTGTGAATAACTCTTTTTGAGTGCCAGACTGGTGGCAATCCAGCCTCCTACGAAGGTCATAGCCACGATGGAAAGGTATCTCGGGGAGAAAAGCCCTTCAGAGACCATAATAATGCCAGACCCCAACAATATCCCGATACGAACCACTGTACCCCTCAAAAAGGGTCTGATCATTGCACGGTATTCCAATGGAAACAGACCCATCAAGACGGCCCTTGCAGGATTGTTCATGGTGGTTCTCAAGACATTAGTCGATACCCTTGCATACATGGCCGAGAAGATGTCAAACCTCAGCAGAAAGGCTAAGAATACAAGCATATAATTGAAGGGGTGAAACATCAGGACAATCGGCAGACCCCAGCGGCCATATATCCTGCCCACAAACAGCAGTATAATCAGGCTCACAATATTCATACAGCCTCTGAAGTAACCGAAAAAGCTTAGCATCCCACCCTGGGTGGCAAAGGCCGAATTAACTGTATAGGCAAACTGGTAATTCAAGATCGGAATGATAACATTGGGGAGCAGAGTCAAGAGGATAAGGGCTTTGACAAGGGTGGATTCCTTTATAAGAGGCACTATGTTTTTGAATTCCTGTATTACAGAGGTCTTCTTTTTTGCTTTTTTGCCCTTTTTGTCTGAGAGTAACAGAGTAGGAAATTTGGCCCCCATTTTTTTCACGACAATGGCGCCTATTACGGTGGTTATCAGATAGGCGAACATCAAATTATCCATGGTTATGAGTTTGGCCAGGGGGGGAGTAGCAAAACTGCCGATGATCCCCCCCATAACGCCTCCGGCTGTGATCAGGGGAAATAGCCGTTTGGACTGTCTGGTATTAAACAGGTCATTGGCCAGATTCCAGAATAAGAGCGCCAGCAAGACTTCATATTGGGCCTTCAGGACATACAGTACCGGGTAGATGATGTCAAAACCGAGAGGGACAACGAAGCGTAGAAGAGCAACGGAGGTTCCGCAAAAGAGAAGCATATAGCTGAGCATTCGGCTTCCCGGGATCTTTGCCATGAGCCCGGTCAGAAATGCCATGACAAAAAAGGTGGATATGGAGTTGACAACGTTGACAATCGGCAGGTATTCTACACCATATCTCTTTAAGAAGGCTGTTTCTGCAAAATTATTAAAGAGGATGCTTGAAGTACGGATGAAGAAGAGGATGACCAAGACCCAAAAAAAGAGCGAAATTTCATCTTCGTAGATCTTGAGCCATTTGCCAAGGAGTTTGAGCACAGGTCGCCTCACTGTCGGATTGTGAAGGAATTAAAAAAGTAATCTACTTAGCTGCCGGCACGGTGTCAAGGATTTTAATCCCTGTTTGGGGGTCTCGGTCCGGGTCTCAGGGACCTGTGAACGATTAAAGGAAGTCTTCTCTCACAGGAGAAAAGATTTCTACCATCACCGAGTCTTCAAGGACTTCAGCTGTATGCACAATATTGCCGGGCAGACACCAGCTATCTCCCGGTCCGGCCTCGAACTCTTCATCCTCAAGAATGAATTTTACCCGTCCGGAGATCAAGTACCCGGTCTGTTCGTGGGGATGGCTGTGCTTTGGAACCATACTCCCCTTATTTATTCTGAATTCACATAGATGTGTTTTTTCGCCATGAACCAGCGTCTTTAAGCGTACGCCCTCTACGGGTGTCATGTATCCACTATCTTCTTTCTTGTAAAACATCTCATATTCTCCTTTTATTCATTTTACCACGTTTGGCTAAGGCCTCAATCACCTGGACATCGGGCGGAGGGAAGGTAAGCTTTGAAAGGTCGGGTAATCTAACCCACCTGGTCTCCTGGTGCTGCTGGGGTGTTGGCTCACCCTTCACCCATGTACAGTTGAAAACATGCAGGGAGATCCTTTTATTGGGATACTCGTGCTCAACCGTTAAAAAATGTGCGCCCACCCTTACCTCGACAGTTAATTCCTCTTCGATCTCCCGTTTAAGGCACTCTTTAAGGTTCTCGCCCTCTTCCTTCTTGCCTCCGGGGAACTCCCAGAACCCCTCAAGGTGGGTCCCTCTCGGGCGTGTTGCTATTAGAAGTTTTTCTTCTTTCCAGATCAGTCCGGCAGTTACGTCATAATGAGGTATCTTTTTATCTTTATCTGCCCTAATCACTATCTCCGCCCACGCCTCTTAGCCTTAATCTCAGGTATGCCTCTGATGCCTCTTCATGCTCGGGTGATAGGTCAATAATTCGTTTATAGGCTTTTGCAGCCCCCTTGATGTTATTGTTTTTTTCTCTCAGTCTTGCCAACTGGAGCAATAATTTAAGATCTTTTGGCCGCGTCTTAAGTATCGCTTCCATCTGGCGTGCCGCCTGAACTTCCTTCCCGGTTTTCAGGCAGGCTAAGACTAAGTACTCCCTGAAAATAATCTTCCTGGGGTACACTTTAACTGCCTTTTTCATGATGCGAAGGATTTTTGCGTAAGCCCCCTTAGCACGTAAGTTCTCAAACATATCCATGAGCAAGGGATCGATCTCTTTTGGCCTTGCCTTCAGTATCTCTTCCATCTGCCTCACCGCGTCATCATCTTTCCCGGTCTTCAGATATGCAGAGACCAGATATTCTCTGAGGGCGATTTCTTTTGGATTGGCTTGCAACCCCTTTTTCATGAGAGGAATTATTTTTTCATATTTGTTTTTCCGCTCTAAATAATCAAAGATAAAGTCATAAATATCCGTTTCTTTTGGTGTCAGTTCAACAAGGATAACGGCTTCTTTAAACGCTAATGGGAAATTTTTTTCTTTTTTGTAAATATCAAAAAGAATGCCATGGACAGTGGCATCCTTTGGATGTGATTTCACATACTCTTTGAAATAGGGCAAAGCGCCTTTCAGGTTCCCCTCTTCGTATTCAAGGGCGCCTAAATTGTATATAATAGTCTCGTCTTGCGGGTTGAGGGAGTGGATCTTCCGGTAAATCGTTTTTAGGGATTTCTTGTCCCCTTGTTTTTCCATGACTTCGGCCATTAAGGTAAGGGCCTTGTTTGATTCCGGCTCCTTCTTTAAGACTTCGGAAAGGTACTTCCGGGCCTTCTCGAATTTACCTCTTTTCATGAGGGACAGTGCTAACTTCAGACGTCCTGCAAGGTCGCCTGATCTCAGAGTTATCGCGTTATCTAAATAAAAATTGGACTTTTGCTCCTGGTTGATCTTCTCATAAAGATAAGAAAGATTGTAGTGAAGGTTTGCATCTTTCTGGTCAATTTTGGCTGCATTGAGATAGCAGGAAATGGCCTTCTTATGGTTACCGGTCGTCGTATAAAGAAATCCAAGGCTTTTGTAGAGCGGGAGTCTGTCTTTCTCATTCGTACGCTTCAAAAGGCCTTCATATTCTTGGATTGCCCCGTTCCAATTTTCATTCTTCTCAAATATTTCTGCTAACGCCCTTCTCGTTTCAAGATTATCAGGGTCAAGATTGATAAGCTTTTCAAGGACCAGAGTAACCCCATCCTTGTTCCCCATTTCCCTGTAAACCTGGATGAGCTCCGTCAGGGTATCATGGTCAACTTTCTTATCTTGCATTTTTTCAAGCATCCGGGCGGCCTGTTTCCATTTTTTGAGGGTCTTGTATTCGTCAAGAAGGCGGCGATTGAGCCGTCTGCTTTCAGGTGTCAGAGCCTGACCGCGCTCGAGAATAGCCAATCGCAAATCGTTATCAATGACCATGTTGGCCTTGTCTAACCAGTCTTCTGTGTAGGGCTGGACAACCCAGAGCATATTTCCAATGTCCCGGTTATAGTATTTTACGAGAATGGTAAAGTTGTAGCGATTAAAGGCCTCTCCATGAGGCAAGAGGTCGGCAATTGTCAGCTCTTCGTATCGAAGCGCATCCACGTCAAGACCTTGGGCTGACAGACGAATATTTAGATTAAAGGGGATGTTTGTTGATATATCGAGTATCTTGACCCTGTCATTAGGGTGCAGGGCGAGGGTCTCACCTGAGAGAATCCTCCGGGTTTCAAGATTTATACTGAGGGTGATGTAATTAAAACGTGGGGATTGAGTGAATTTATAACGCCACAGCCACCAGCCGCCGGCTGAGGCGCTTAGCAACAACAGGATTATCACCCAAAAGGTTAGATGACGTTTGGCTTGTCTTTTCTTGCGCCTTTTTGGCAATTGGTGACCTCAAAGGATTTAATATCCTATTGCGGACCCATCGGAAATTGTCACTTTCCCTTGATCCTTTTGCCAAGTTTTCCCTCCCAAAGGAGAAGGATTGGGCTTGCCACAAAGATAGACGAATAGGTCCCTACAACTATCCCAACCAATAGTGCGAATGCAAAGTCATGAATAACTCCACCGCCTAAGATAAAGAGGGCCAGGACGACGACCAAGGTAGTTGTGGATGTGAGAATGGTTCGACTCAGGGTTTCATTTATACTGGTATTCATGGTCTGTTCAAAGGGTCTTCTCCTGAAACGTCGCAAATTCTCCCGTATTCTGTCAAAGACAATAATGGTGTCGTTCAGAGAATATCCGACGATGGTGAGAAAGGCTGCAATTATTGAAAGAGATATTTCCCTCTCTGTCAAGGCAAAGACGCCAACAGTTATGGTAACATCATGCACGAGGGCGATTATAGCCCCTAAGGCATATTTCAGATTCAAAAACCAACACAGGCTGAGCGTAACGAGCAGGGCCATCACGATGAGCCAGGTTACGCTGACGCCGAATGTGGATGTAATATAAACAACAAAGGCTAAAGAAATCGCCATTATGATGGACATTAACCATTTCAATTCAAATCGACCCGAGATATAAATGGCAATAAAAAGGAGGGCATAAAAGATGGCAAACAGGGCCTTTTGTCTCAGGTCTTTGCCTACCTTGGGTCCTACCATCTCCACCCGCCTCATTTCTACTCCCTTTCCGAATGCCATATTAAGGGCCTGCTCAACCCGGTCGCTTAAACCTGTCAGTTCAACATTTGTTTTCCTGATCCGGATCAGGTACTCGGACTGTTCGTGTTCGCCGAATTCCTGGACAATGCTGTCCTCTAATTGAACCGGTCTGAGGGCCCTTTTGATTTCAGAAGGAGATGTGTTTTGAGGTAGCTTAACCTGGACCAGCACACCACCGGAAAAATCCACACCATAGTTGGGTCCACCTCTCCAAATGAGCAGAACAATGGTGGCAAGGATCATCGCGCAGGAAAAGATGAATGCGATGCGGCGCTTTCCGATAAAATCAATGTTAACACCTGGCTTTATGAATTGCATTTATTGACTCCGGCCTTTTGATTGAATATTGAATAGTGAATATTGAATATTGAATATTTATGGAATCGCTTCGCTTAGCCTTTGCTCAGCTTTTTAAATACTGATCCTTTTCATGTTCCGCTGTACATACATATAATCGAATATGATTCTGGTTACGAAGATGGCAGTGAACAGGCTGGCCAGAATTCCGATACTGAGGGTTACAGCAAATCCTCTTACCGGTCCGGTGCCGAACTGAAAGAGAACGAGCGCTGCGATTAATGTCGTAACCTGGGCATCCAGGATGGTGACAAGGGCCTTGCTGTATCCACCGTCAATGGAAGCCCGAGGTGTTTTACCCAATCTCAGCTCCTCCCGGATGCGCTCAAAGATCAACACGTTGGCGTCAACTGACATGCCGATAGTGAGAATGATTCCTGCGATTCCGGGCAGAGTCAGGGTGGCGCTGAAAAAGGCAAGCCCTGCCATAATAAAAAGGATGTTCAGGATAAGTGCAAAATCGGCTATGACACCCGACAGACCGTAATAAATTATCATAAAAAGGATGACGATTGCACCGCCTATGAGCATCGACTTGAAGCCCTTTTCAATTGAATCCTTTCCGAGAGAGGGCCCGACTGTCCGTTCCTCGATAATCTTGACAGGAGCGGGTAGCGCTCCAGCCCTCAGTACGATCGCCAGATCCCTGGCCTCATCCATTGCGTAGCGTCCTGTGATCTGGGCCTTTCCACCCGAGATTTTATCCTGAATGACCGGTGCAGAATTGACCCTGTTGTCAAGGACGATCGCCAATCTTTTTTTAATGTTTTGACCGGTTATCTGCTCGAAGAGTCTTGCGCCCCTGGCGTCAAATGAGAGAGAGACGTATGGTTCATTGTACCGGCTGTCTATCTGTACTCTGGCATCTGTTATATATTCCCCGGTCAGGGCGGTCCTTTTTTTAAGAAGATAAGGAATCTTTTTTTGTCGCCCGCTCTTAGGATCAATGGAAACCTGGTAGAGTATCTCAGTGCCAGGGGGGATTTTCCCTTTAAGTGCCTCTTCAACGCTATGCTCTTCGTCAACCAACTTGAATTCCAGAAGAGCGGTCTTGCCGATCAGGGCGATAGCCCTTTTGGGATCTTTTATTCCGGGTAGTTGAATCAGAAGCCTGTTATCCTCCTGGGGCCGGATTTCCGGTTCGCTGACTCCGAACTGGTCAATCCTGTTTCTGATGGTCTCTAAGGCCTGATCCACCGCCATCTTCAAGATACGGATCCGGGCCTTTGGGTCCAGCACAAGCTGAAAAACCGGGTTGCCCTCCTTATCCGGCATGGATTCTACGCTGAAATCAGGGTAACCTTCCGCCACCATCTCCAGAAAGACCTCTTTGTCCTCCGGACGCATAAGGGTTATCTCTATTCCGTCCAGCCCATCCCGCTTCATTTGAAGGTACCGCACCCTGTCCTTCCGCAAATCCCGTTTCAGCTCCTCCACTACCCTTTCGAGGTGATTTTCAACGGCCTTGGATGCCTGTACTTCCAAGACAAGATGCATCCCCCCCTGAAGGTCAAGACCCAAACGGATTTTGTCTTTTGGCAGGAGACTCGACCACCAGCCAGGAAGTCCGCCGATTAAAGAAGGGACAAGATATACCACTGCTGCCAGAATTGCGAATAAGGCGATTATGCCACGCCACGTTAAACTCTTAGACACGTGTTACTCCCCGATAAGTTTAGTCATTAGTGATTAGTCATTTGTAATTAGTCATTAGTTCAAATGACCAATGCACAATGACCAATGGCGAAAAGCTACTGTGCATGCCCAGCCACACCCGAGATAGAACCCCTTGATACCTTGACCCTGATTTTGGGCGCTATCTCCATGGTCACCACTTCGTCAGTGAGACCGGTTACAACACCGTGGAGTCCACCGGAACTGACAACCCGGTCTCCTTTTTTTATAGATGCAAGCAGTTGTTTATGCGCCTTGGCCTTTTTCTGCTGGGGTCTGATGAGCAGGAAATAGAAAATCGCAAACATAAGAATAAGTGGCAGAAATGCTCCAAAACCACCCCCTTCTCCGCCTTCACCTTTGCCAAACCCTCCCATAGCATGTGCCAAAAAATTCATCACGAAACCTCCTGTTGGTTAATTGTTTTTTCTGTAAGACCTGTAAAGTTTAGCGCTATATTCTGCAATCCTCTCTTCTCTTATAGCAGTTCGCAGGTCTGCCATCAAACGAGAATAGTATGAGAGATTATGGATTGTATTCAATCTATAAGATAAAATCTCCCTCGCCATAAAAAGATGCCTCAGATAAGCCCTGGAGTAATTTGAGCAGGTATAGCAATCACAATTCTCATCAGCAGGCCTTCCGTCCTCCGCATATTTTGCGTTCTTAATGGTCATTTTACCTGCAGATGTGAACAATGTGCCATTCCTGGCATTTCGGGTCGGCATCACGCAGTCAAACATGTCAATCCCGAAATTGACGGCATCTACGATGTCCTCCGGGGTTCCGACGCCCATCAGGTAAACGGGTTTATCCTCGGGGAGAAAGTTTATTGTCTCACCGATCACCCGCTGCCTGGTAGATTGATCTTCCCCCACTGAAAGCCCCCCCAATGCATAGCCGTCAAATCCCATTTCAACTAATTTCCGGGCGCTGATCTCCCTCAAGTCTGCGTACATGCCACCCTGTACGATGCCAAAAAGGGCTTGATCATTACGCTTTTTGCGATCGAGTGACCTGCGGGCCCATGAAGTCGTGAGCTTAACAGACCTCTGCACGTATTCATAATCAGAGGGATAGGGCGCACATTCGTCAAAGGCCATAATGATGTCCGCACCCAGGGTCTCTTGAATATCAATAGCCTCTTCAGGCCCGATAAAATGCTTTGATCCGTCTATATGAGACTGAAATATTACTCCTTTGTCAGTTATGGTTCTAAGGGGTGTAAGGCTGTAGACCTGGAAACCCCCGCTATCTGTCAGGATGGGCCGTGGCCAGTTCATAAATCGGTGCAGGCCGCCTAACCGCCCGATTGTATGGTGACCCGGCCTGAGGTATAGATGGTAGGTGTTTGCCAAAATGATTCTGGCGCCTGCTTCATCCAAGTCCTCGGGCGATACGGCCTTAACTGACCCTTTGGTCCCTACCGGCATGAACACCGGTGTTTCAAAATCTCCGTGGGCGGTTTTGATTTCCCCTGTTCTGGCCCTGCAATCCTTAGATCTATGCGTTATCGTGAATTCCAAATTTCGACTGGAATCGGGTCATCGGGCAATCCCTCAATCCCTCAATCCCTCAATTCCTCAATCCCTACAGTATCAACATAGAATCGCCGTAGCTGTAAAATCTGTATTTTTTTTCAACGGCCCGTTCATATGCCCTTTTTATCAAATCAGGGCCGGCAAAGGCGGACACTAAGAAGAGCAGGGAGCTTTTTGGCAAATGAAAGTTGGTTATAAGTACGTCTACGACATTAAAAACAAACCCGGGGGTGATCAGGAGATCGGTCTTCCCCGCTCCGGGAAGGAGAGACCCATCTGACGCCGAGGCGCTTTCCAGGGCTCTAACCACTGTGGTGCCTACAGCAACAACCCGTCCTCCGTTTTTCTTAGTTTCATTTATCCGAGTTGCTGTTTCGGGCTCAATCAAGTAATATTCGTGGCCTAAACGGTGCTGCCTGATATCTTTTGTCTTGACGGGACGGAAGGTGCCATGGCCCACATGAAGGGTCAACGAAACAGTGGAAACCCCTCTTGTTCTAAGCCTTTTGAGGAGATCTGTCGTAAAATGAAGCCCTGCAGTGGGCGCTGCGACAGCGCCCTCCCTTTCAGAATAGACTGTCTGGTATCTTTCCTTGTCCAGATCTGAAAGAGTACTCTTTTCCCCTCGTTTGATATAGGGTGGAAGAGGCATAAGCCCTTTTTCAACAAGGAGGGTGTCTATCCCAAGATCTCCTTTAAAGGAGATCGTCACAAGCCCGTCATCATGTAGAGCCTTTACTTCCCCCGATACACCTGAATCAAAAAATAAGAGGCTCCCACGCTTTGGCCGCCTGGATGATTTTAGCAGGCATAGCCGCGTCGCAGATCCCTCTTTTTTTAGGTCTCCTTTTTTTGAATCCCCGTAGTTCCTTAAATCCCTGTCGTTTTTAAAATACGGGTACTCCAAGACTAATATTTCTACCCGGCCGCCGCTCTCTTTATGGCCAAAAATGCGAGCAGGGACAACCTTGGTGTTGTTCACCACTAAGAGATCGCCAGGCTGAAGCAGGGAGGGCAGATCGAAAAACTGATTATCCTTAAAAGAGGCGCTTGAACGATCTACCACAAGGAGCCTGGACTGATCCCGCTTTGGAGCCGGAACCTGCGCTATTAGATCCTGGGGCAGGTCATAGTTATAAGCCTCTATTTCAAACATCTCTAAACTTTAAACATTTAATAATATAGAAGATCTCCTTCAAAGTCAAACCATTTCGCCCACTTTTCTCTGGATTCCAATAAAGATGGTTCTGTAAAAAGTCTCCAAGGCCGTCATTCCCGCGAACGCGGGAGTCCAGAACTGGTTGGTTTTACTGGATTCCCGCGTTCGCGGGAATGACGAAAACGGGTCAGTGACTTTTTACGAGTTTGTCAATAAAGGGATTTAAAAAACTGAAAAAATATTACCGCTTTTCATTATATAATAGAGGATTTAGCAGATCTTTATAAAAAAACGGAGAAGGGTTGAAATCTCAACACGATCTCCGTTCTAAACAAATGTTCTTTGTGCTCTAAGATCCGGAATCATTGAACAGATTTTTCGAGCCTTCTGCTCAAGGATTCTATCTCGGATGATATTCTTGGTTTTGTAAGTATTACAATCAAATCAAAGGGTTCGTCTTTTTGCTGGCTGTTTTCAGTGTAGTGGAGGATCAGGGGCTTTCCCTCGGCTTTTCTTTCAACAGAATCAGGTGCCCCCCCTGCCATCTTGAGTCCGGAGACCTGCTCTGCCTCTGATAGGAACTGTTCTTTGAAGGCCTGGTTGATGGGAGAGATTAGAACAACCTCTAATTCTTTTGTCCTGTCAAGGGCAATGATCGATTCGTTTACACCTAAGATCAGAGAGGAGAGGATTTGGTCGTCCTCACTATCGGGGTTACCCTGGACGATGGCCATACGTTTTGGGATCTCTCCATCCAGAGGGGAAACCACCATACCGTCAGTGGGGCCGGTGGGTGAGAGCATACGTTCGAACTGGATGTCTGTGATTACGTCTGCGTAACTCCCGAAACCTAATTTGGAATCAATCGGGTAAAAGGCGTTGTCCTGACCCTTTGTGATGATAACGTCATCAAATTCCAGATCTAATTCCTCATCCGGAATAGAAAAATCGATTGCTTCAGGCTCGCATTCGGCCCAGCAGAGGGCACACCCTAAGCAGCGCCGGCAACTTAGGCATCGTTTGGCTTCCTGGACGGACATATTTTCAGGGAACCCTGTCTCAACCTCTACGAAATTCCCCCTTCTTTCATCCACAGAGATCTCCGGCATCTCAGCCCTGGGAGAAGGCACATCATCAAAGGGGATAATATAGCGGTTTTCCTTTTCGTAAATCATCTATTTGCTCCTCAGGTATTCATGAATGCCCTCGGCCGCTTTCTTACCGGCCGCGACCGCACGGATGGCGATATCTGGTCCTGTTACCACGTCACCGCCGGCAAACACTCCCTGGATGTTAGTTGCACCTGTTTCTTCATCTATATCGAATGTATTCCAACGGTTAATATCAAGACCGTGATCTTCACCTAAGAATTCGAGATTTGCGGCCTGGCTGAGGGCGGGAACAATGGTCTCGGCATCAATAACATACTCTGAGCCTTCAATTGGGACCGGGCGCCGGCGGCCCGATGCATCAGGCTCGCCCAATTCCATCTTGATACATTTCATCCCGGAGACCCTTCCGTCTTTCCCTAAGATTTCCACGGGCGCTGCCAGATACTGTATGATGACTCCTTCGTGCTCGGCCGCGTCGATCTCCCACGGGTTGGCAGGCATCTCCTTTTTGGTCCTTCGATACAGGATATAGACCTCATCAAAGCCCATACGCCAGCCAACTCGGGCAGAGTCAATGGCCGCATTGCCGCCCCCTATAACGATGAGCTTCCCCTTGGTGTCTATGGGATTACCGAGGGCCTGGTCCCTCAAAAAAGTAACACAATCAACGATCCCTTTTCCTTCATATTCATCTTCACCCGGAACCCGCAGCTTGAGGCCGAGATGGCAGCCTGCCCCAATGAATACTGCATCATTGTTCTTTTTCAGGTCTTCAAAAGATACATCTTTGCCAATCCGTTTGTTGTACTGGATCTCTATGCCCATATTGGCAATGAGGTCCACCTCGCGCTGGAGGAGTTTCTTGGGGAGTCGATATTCCGGGATCCCCACCCATAGATAGCCACCCGGTACGGGAAGGGTCTCATAAATAGTGATATTCTCATATCCCTGCCTTGCGAGGTGGTATGCACAGGTAAGTCCAGCCGGTCCCGCCCCGATGATTGCAATCTTTTCGGGCAGTTTTTTCTCCGGGGTCTCATAGACCGGTTCGATCTCTTTATTTAACTCCACGTCTGCAACGTAACGTTTGAGGAAACAGATACTGATCGGTTCATCGATATACTGCCGGTTACAGGCCGTTTCGCATGGGTGAGGACATACCCGGCCTATGCTGCCTGGAAGTGGCAGCCTGTCCCTGATGGTGGCGAGGGAGTCGAGGTGTTTCCCGTCTGCAATCTGACCCACGTAGGTTCGGATATCGAGATTGACGGGGCATGCCTGCTGGCAAACGGGCATATCTTCCTTAAAGATATTATATTCGCCTGTGGCCGGATTAAAATAATCTACGGCCGTACGAAAACTAAGGGATTCGTCAAAGTCGTCAAACATGTTTACTGGACAGACCTTGATGCAGGCCTTGCAGTCGTTACATTTGCTGTTGTCCACCCGGAGACTTTGCTTGAGGATGTGGGCAGTGACCTTTCCGTTATCCCGGCTGACCTTCTTGATTTTACTGTATGTCAAGACCTGGATGCTGTCGTGATTGCGCACCTTATTTAGATCGGGATTTACAAATGCGTCATCCGGCTGGATGAGCCGGTCTCTTGGGATTCTCTCAGCGCCTAAGGTTGGAAATTTTTCCATAATGGTCACTTGAGCGCCTGCTTCGGCCTTTTCAAGGGCGGCATTGACACCGTCTATCCCTCCCCCAACAATCAATACTTTTTTGTCTTGCACCGTGTTATACCTCTTGCCTTGCTATCTGAAATATTGGTGTCTGACCGGCTACTGTGTCCAAGGCAACCATACCCTTTCGTTTGAGAGCGCTTATATATCGGAATACCCTTGCCGGCGGAATGGTCAGGTCATTAGCCAGGTCTTTGACCGAGCGGGCAGTCTCCTTTAGCCTGGCGAGGATCTCCTGGACCTCCATCTCTTCCACAATGATCATGTCAATGGCACGATTAAACTCATGTTCAGTAAAGACTTCACCATACATATTGCCGGTTTCAAGAAACGGCGTCCTTTTTCCGATGATCCATCTGATTTTTTCACCGGCAAGCACAGCCTCTGCGGCTTCGAGTTTTTTGAAGATCTCCGGGGCCTTCACCGTATCCCCGTCTCCTCCGAGGGGGCCTATGTCAAGGATCTTCTGATCGAATTCAGAGACTAATTCCACGAACACGGATGCCTCGCCCGAAGAACATTGCCGGAAGGCTAAGCGGTCCTCATTAAGACCGATGAATTTGAAGAGCTTGCGGGTCATATCCATCTTGGCCTTTGCCTGGTGATTACCTGTGATGTAATGGCAGTCTCCAAAGTAGCAGCCCACCACCATAAGACCGTCTATCCCCTTTTTGAATGCCTTGGCCACGAGGGCGGGGTCGACCCTGCCCGTGCACATGAGCCGGACTATCTTGATTTCCGGTGTATATTGTAGTCTGGAAACTCCAGCCAGATCAGCGGCGGAGTAACCTCACCAGGTACAGCAGAATGTTAAAATCTTAGGAACGAATTCGGCCAATTCAAAAACCCCCCTTTTTGATTGTTGATTGTCGAAGACCCCGTCTTTAGCGGGGTTGATTGATGATTGTGGTTTTTCCAATTTGGTCTTTTCAATCGACAATCATCAATCGACAATCGCCAATCCAAGGATCATCAATCGAGAAACGCCTCAAGCTGTGCTTCAATCTGGTTATCTGTAAAGGAATTGATGCTCAAGGCATGCTGATAGCAAGTGGCGGCGCAGACGCCGCACCCCTTGCAGGCCACGTCGATGACATGGACCTTCCTTCCCTTTTCAGTAGTCCTTACCTCTAATGCCCCGTAGGGACAGAGCGCAACGCAGAGACCGCAACCCCGGCATGCGTCTTCGTCGGCCAAAACGGAAATGATCGGTTCTACCACAATCGACCCCTTGGCCAAGGGGATAGAGGCCCTGGACGCAGCACCCAGACCCTGGGCCACGGTCTCTCGGATATTGGCGGGAAAACGCGCACTGCCGCATAAAAATATGCCGTCCGTGGCGAAATCCAGAGGCTTTAACTTGACGTGTCCCTCGAGAAAGAACCCGTTTTCGTCAATGGGGACCCGGAGAAGTTGAGAAATTTCCTCTGCTCCCTCCTGTGATACTACGGGTGTGGAGAGGACCACGAGATCTACGGGTAGATCCATATCCCGGCCAAAAAGGGGATGATATACCCGGACTTTATCAAATTCAACTTGAGGTGGATTGGCAGGATCGTAATTTATATAACGGACCCCTTTTGCCTTGGAATCTCGGAACATCTCCTCATTTTCAACACCGTACATCTGCATATCCCGGTAGAGGATAGACACCTTTGAGTCCGGGTTCTGCTCCCTGATCAGCATGGCGTTTTTGACCGCGGTCTGGCAGCAGATCCTGGAACAATAGGGTCTCTCTTCATTGCGGCTTCCTACGCACTGGATCATAACAACGTTTTTAATGTCCGTATCCAGGCCATCTTTGAGCAGCTTTTCCATCTCAAGCTGGGTTACGACGCGTTTTCCGTCATAGCCATAAAGACCTTCGGGCACAAAGGCTCGACCCCCTGTGGACACGACAATCACGCCGATGTCGATTGTAGTGACACCGGATTCTGTTTCAATATCTACGTTATACTTGCCTATAAACCCCCGGACTTCGGTGACTTTAGCCTTTGTAAAGACAGTGATATTAACATGCCCGGTTACGGCCTTGATTTTTTCATCAGCCAGGGCACCTGCATCCGTCATAGTGGGGCTCAGCTTATTGAGGTTATTGAGCATGCCCCCGAGAGATTCTTCTTTTTCAATAAGGACCACTTCATATCCGCGGTTGGCAAGGGCGAGTGAGGCTGTCATCCCTGCGATGCCTCCACCTAAAACCAAGGCCCGGCGTTGCACCTCGGACATAATCGGTTCCTGGGGTTCTAACAGGGCTGCCTTGGCCACGCCCATGCGGATCAGGTCCTTGGCCTTGGTGGTCCCTGCCTCCTGCTCCTTCATGTGAACCCAGGAACACTGATCTCTGATATTCACCATCTCAAACAGGTAGGGGTTCAAACCTGCTTCACCACAGGAGCTTCGGAACAGAGGCTCATGGGTCCTGGGCGTGCAGGAGGCGACCACCACACGGTTGAGGTTTTGCTCTTCTATGGCCTTTTTGATCTCATTGATCCCACCCTCAGAGCAGGTATAGAGATTTCTCAGCACAAAAGTCACATGGGGAAGCTTTCTGGAAAATTCTTCAAGCTCCTCCATATCAAGGTATCCGGCAATATTGGACCCGCAATGGCAGAGGAATACCCCGATCCTGATATCTTCTTTCTTGTCAGGCAACAGCTTTCTCCTTTTCTAATTCCGATTGAAACGCGATTTCCGCGGCGCGCTGTGCGGCGCTTGATGCCTGCGCCACTGATTCAGGCACATCCATGGGGGACTCGGCACAGCCACAGACAAAAATACCGGGAGTCGTTGTATCAACGGGAGAGAGGGAACTGGTCTTTATAAAATTGTACTTATCCAACTCAACGCCTACTGTCTTTGCCAGGGTGCCGATTCCTTTTGTGGGAGCGCACGCAGTTGCCAGGACAACCATATCAAATTCCCGGGATTCAACCTTTCTCTCGCGGGTATTTTCATAGGTCACCACCGGATTATTGTTTGGGCCTTCTGTAATTTCAGCAATCCGACCGCGGACATAAGTTATGTTTGAATTATTACCCCCGCGTATCTTGTATTCCTCAAACCCCTTGCCGATGGCACGGATATCCATACCAAAGATAGTCGACGTGGTCTCGGGCGCATGCTCCTGGGCGATAACCGCTTCCTTGATGGAATGCATGCAGCAATAGCCGGAGCAGAACGGGTAAAACCTGAAATCCCGGGAGCCCACGCACTGGATAAAGGCCAGCCTTTTTGCCACAGTAAACCTTTTGGCCTTCTTTTTCAGCTCTTCGAGGGGTTCGACAATCTTTAGATGAGAGGCATATTTGTCGGCCCATTTTTTCCGGTCTTCATCACCCTCATATTCACCGGCCTGATATTTTCCATAAAAGGCGGCAGACGGCTCATCAAATTTCTTCTCTAATTTGTCTAAGGCCTTCTGGCTTTTCTTGGCCTTTTTTTCAAGAGCTGCGATCTCGGCGAGGACAGCGCGGTCCGATGGTCGATCCATGTGTCCTTCGGTAGGGCCGCTTGCGCTCAGGAGCCTCTCAAATTCTATGGCCGTGACCACATTAGCGATTTCCCGGTACCGGTATTCCGGGATTAACGAGGGATCAAAGATATCGTAACCGGCAGCAATTATGATTGCCCCCACATTTAGTTCAATGATCCGGTCTTCCTGTTCAAAATTTATAGCCTCAGCCTGACAGGTCTTTGCGCAGATACCGCATTTTTTCCCGTTCAACTGACGGCAATGGTCAGGGTCAATGGTATGGGTGGAGGGTATGCCCTGGGCAAAGTAGCTGTATATGGCACTGCGAGCTCCCAACCCCTCATTAAAGGCATCGGGAACCGCGGTGGGGCATTTTTCGGCACAGGCCCCGCAGCCCGTGCATCTGTCTTCTTCCACATACCGGGTCTTTCGCCGCACCGTTACCTTGAAGTTTCCGGCTTCGCCTTCTACCTTTTCCACTTCACTGTAGGCTAAGAGCTCAAGGTTGGGATGTCGACCGACATCCAGCATCTTGGGCGAGAGTATTCAGATAGCGCAGTCGTTGGTGGGGAAGGTCTTGTCTAACTGGGCCATTTTGCCGCCGATGCTGGGCAGTTTTTCGACCAGATGGACCTTGATTCCCATATCGGCAAGGTCCAGAGAAGACTGCATGCCCGCAATGCCTCCCCCGATAACAAGTATGTCTTTGCTCATAATCAATTCCCTTAAATGGTGTAACGGTTCACAGGTTCAGGGTTCAAGGTTCAGGGTTAGGGACAAAGGAGGGATTGAAGCCCCAAAGTCCTCGTTAAAAATGCTCATTTTCCCAAGTAATTGCCAGTTTCGCGTCAGATTTTGGATTAGCTCTGACGAAAATGACATTTTCTCGTAAATACGGATCCCAAATGAAGACCGGGAACGAGAATAAAACCTTGAACCTTTGAACCCCTGAACGTCTACGTTATGGCTTTATCCGGTCAGCCACAATATCAAAGAGATCCATGATCTCTATCTTAAGGTCAAAAGCGGCCTTGGCACACCGGAAATGGATCTGGCATTTGGGACAGGCAGTTACAAGGATTCCTGCGCCTGTGTTGCTTGCCTCGGTCAGCCTTTCAACCTGTATTTCTTTGGAGCAACTTGAACAATTCGTCCAGCCGGTGGTCCCGCAGCAGACACCGTTTTCCCTGGAACGTTGCATCTCTTTCAGCTCGATTCCCGGGATGGCCTTTAGAAGCTTTCTGGGCGCATCATAGATGCCGGACAGCCTGCCTAACCTGCATGGATCATGATAGGTGACCACCTCAGCCCTTTCCTCAAACTCAATGGCGCCCTCATCTATCTTGTCTGCCAGAAAATCGAGTATATGTACTGGCTCGAATTCCAGATCACCAAAATACTTGGGATATAGATTCTGAAATGTATGCAAACCTTCAGGGCAACTGAAAACCACCTGCTTGGCGCCCGAAGAACGGATGAGGTCGAGGTTTAACTGGGCTAATTTTTTGAATTTTTCCTCGTTTCCATTCCATAGGGCATCATGGCCGCAGCACCTTTCTTCATTGCTCACAACCGGTTCCACTCCACAGGCATTGATAATCTTCAAAACATTCTGCGCTCCCTTAATGGAACCGGCATCTATATCCCGGAAAATAACGTCAAAATATGGTCGGCAGCCTACAAAATAGAAAACGTCCCCCTTATCCGCGATTTTTCCGTCCTCAATCCAGAAATTGCGGTTCTGGGCCACATCCTGTGTCTGTATGGACGAGATGGTCTGGAGCATGCCATTATGTGCAGGGACACCGTCAAACCCGGAGTTATGTGCCTCGCCACGGATGAGCCGGACAAATTCAGGGAAATCGATGTTGGCAGGACACCTGACACTGCATTGGGCACAGGTCAGGCAGCTCCATATGGTGTCGTCAGAAGGCTCTTCCAATTCATACAAAGAGCGCTCTATGATCTGCCTCGGTGAAAAATCGGGGAACACCTTAGCAACAGGGCAGCTTCCAGTGCACACGCCGCAGTCAAGGCAGTAATAGGTTTGGGTCAGGTCAACCAATTCAGTTAGAGCAGTCATTCGCATGCCTCGATTTATCAGGGCCGTAATCAGGCCGCTTTTTTCAATGTAAATGGTCCTAAGGATTTGAGCTCTTCTGTAAATTCTCTTGCAACTTCAGCAAAACGGGTCCCTTCCGCAGAAGAGATCCATTCTAATCTGAGCCTTCCAAGGTCAATGCCGAGTATCTTCACAAGCTCCTTTGTCATCTCAAACATTTTTTCGGCCTTTACATTACCGTCCAGGTAATGGCAGTCGCCGATGTGTCATCCGGCCACGAGTACGCCGTCTGCACCCCCCTGGAATGCCTTCAGAACAAAGTTGGGGTTGATCCGGCCCGAACACATGACCCGAATAATCCGCATGGTCGGGGGATACTGAAATCGGCTTACACCTGCCAGATCAGCGGCAGAATAGGCGCACCAGTTGCACGCAAATGTAATTATTTTTGGACTAAACTCTTGAGACATGAACACCCCTCTGGATTGTTGATTGGCGATTGTTGATTTATGATTGAGGTTTTTCCAATTTGATCTTTTCAATCGACAATCATCAATCGACAATCGCCAATCCAAGGATCATCAATTCAAAGCCGCTTCCACCATGGCCAGCACTTCCTGGTCGTCAAAGTGAAATATAGAAGCCGCCCCTGTGGGACAGGCCACTGCGCAAGACCCGCATCCCTTACAGAGTGCCTCCTGAACGTAGGCTGCACTCTTGTCATCTTCCTTTTCAACAAGCTCGATGGCATTGAATGGACAGGCCTCGACACATTTGCCGCAGCCCCGGCACATGATCTCATTCACATGAGATACCGCACCCTCGACAGTGAGCTGTTCCTTGGAAAGGACAACAGAGGCCCTCGAGGCTGCGGCTTTGGCCTGGGCAATGCTTTCTTCAATCGGCTTAGGATAGTGGGCAATGCCCGCCAAAAAGATACCTTCTGTGGCAAATTCAACCGGCCTCAGCTTGGCATGGGCCTCCATGAAAAAACCATCCTCGTTGAGCGGCAGCTTATAGAGCCGGGCAAGGGATTCATTGTCCCGGGGCACAATGGCAGAGGCCAGCACTATAAGATCAGCCTCTATCCTGATATCTCTCCCTAAGATGTAATCCCTGATAATGACCGAAAGGACACTTCCCTCTTGCTCAACTTCAGGCTTCCGATCTAAACTGTAACGGATAAAGATTACCCCCTGACGCCTCGCTTCCCGGTATAGCTCCTCTCTTTGTCCATAGGTTCTGATGTCCCGGTAAAGGATATATATGTCCATATCCGGGTTCATCTCTTTCAGCTCCAGGGCAGACTTGATGCTGTGGGTGCAGCAGACCTTGGAACAGTAGGGCCTTTCACTGTCCCTCGAGCCGACGCACTGAACAAAGACCGTGTTTTTACCGTTTGTTACCTTCTTGTCTTCGTTCTTGAGGGCTTTATCCAATTCTAAGCTGGTCAGAACGCTGTCGTTTTCACCGTAGAGGTATTCCGTGGGCTTGTGTTCCCGGGCCCCTACGGCTATCACCACAGCGCCGTGTTTAAAAGTGGTGTCAGCGCCTTCATGGGATATGGTCGTCTCAAAGTTTCCCACAAATCCGGTGGCGTCTTTGATGGTTGATTTGGTGTGTACCTCTATCAGGGGATGCTCTTCGGTCTTGAGTACCATCTCTTTGAGGCTGTCGGCTATCCTGTCTCCCCGCCACGTTTCTATAAGATTGATGGCATTCCCCCCTAATCTGTCTGACTCTTCAATCAGGTAGGTGTGAAAACCCTGGTCAGCCAAGCCAAGGGTTGAGGTCATCCCGGAGATACCACCGCCGATTACTAGGGCCTTCTTATCTACCGATATGGTCGGCTGGGGTAGGGGTTGTATGAGCTGGGCCCTGGCTACGGCCATCCTTATGAGGTCCTTTGATTTATCGGTCGCCTCTTCCTTTTCTTTGCTGTGGACCCACGAACACTGGTTCCGGATGTTGGCCATCTCAAAGAGGTACTTGTTGAGTCCCGCATCCCTGAGGGTCTCCTGGAACAGGGCCTCATGGGTCCTCGGGGTACAGGCCGCTACAATAACCCTGTTAAGGCCTTCGTGCTCTATGATCTCCTTCATGTTGTCCTGGGTGTCCTGGGAGCAGGTGAACAGGTTCTCTTCCACATAGGTCACACCGGGGAGGCTGCGGGTGTATTCGGCAACCTGTGGTACGTCAACTATCCCCCCTATGTTGGTGCCGCAGTTACACACGAATACCCCTATCCGGGGCTTCTGGGACGAGACGTCGATTTCCTTGGGATAGGCCTTATCCTTTACCAATGACCCGCGGGCAGAAGACAGGATCGCCTTGGCGTCACAGGCAGCAGCGCTTGCCTCCATGACAGAATAGGGGATATCCTTGGGTTCCTGGAAAGCGCCGCACACATACACCCCCTTCTTAGATGTCTCAACAGGGGTAAAGGTGCCGGTCCGAACAAAGGCGTCTTCGTCTAATTCAATCTCCATGCCGTGGGCCATCTCCACTAAGGCCTTCGGGGTCTCTAATCCTACAGATAGGACCACCATCTCAAAGACCTCTTCATTGAGGGTGCCCTCTTCGTCCGCATACTGAAGGATCAGGTCATGGGTATCCGAGTCCTCTGAAATGGAGTGGATCCTGGAGCGGATAAACCTGACCCCCTGTTCATTTTTGGCACGGTTGTAATACCTCTCAAAGTCCTTGCCATAGGTCCTAATGTCCATGAAAAATACGGCAGCGTCCAAATCGTGCTCAGCATGTTCTTTGGCAATCACGGCCTCCTTGATGGCATACATGCAGCAGACCGACGAACAATAGGAATGGTCACAGCGGTTGATGTCCCTTGAACCAACACATTGAAGCCAGGCGATTTTGTCAGGCGCCTCCCCATCCGAAGGCCGCTGGAGATGTCCCTGATACGGGCCTGTGGCGCTCAGTATACGCTCAAACTCCATTGATGTGACTACGTTGGGATAGGCGCTGTAGCCGTAGGTTTCATACTGCTTAGGATTAAAGGGCTGAAACCCTGGGGCCAGTATAATGGCACCGACGTTTAATTCAACAGTCTCATCCTCTTGGGAGTGGTCAATTGCGTTCACACCGCAGAACTCGGTACATATCTTACAGCCCCCTGTCTTGAAATGAACGCATTTGCTCCGGTCGATGGCCGGCTTGTTTGGTATGGCCTGGGCATATGGCACGTATATCGGTTTTCTGCCCTTAAGGCCCATGTCATATTCTGATGGGATAGGTTTGACAACATGTTTGGTTATATCTTCCAGTTTGATGTGCCCTGTGGGGCAAACAGAGGCACATGCTCCGCAGGCCATACAGATATCTGTCTGCTCATGGAACGGGGTGTCTACCTTTATGTCTACGCCCCTTCCGGTCAGTGTGATGGCGCTGTTACCCATCTTTTCGCAAATACGCACGCAGAGGCCGCAGAGTATGCAGTCGTCGTCCTTTTTCTTAAAGCGCGGTTCTTCGATGTTGTATCCTGCAGCAAGCTCTTTGATCACCGGCACGTCAGGACAGCGCGCAAACAGCAGCTCCACAATAAGCCGACGAACCTGATGAACCGCCTCAGAGTCGGTATTCACCTCCATACCCGCCCAGATGGGATAGTTGCATGCGGTAACAAAACGAGTCCTGCGGCCGTCAAAAAGCTCTACCGTGCAGAGACGGCACATGCCGGCGGGTTCCAATGCCTTGTGATGGCACAATGTGGGAATACCTGCCCCGTACTTGTCTGCAACCTGAAGTATAAATTCTCCTTCTTCTGCTTGGACGTCTTTACCGTTAAGCTTAAAAGTAATCATTAGGTGTCACCCTTTTTATGAAGGCCCTATTTGATGGCTATGGCGTCAAATTTACACACATCATAGCAGATACCGCACTTGATACATTTATCCTGGTCAAGTTGATGCGGCTTCTTCTTCTCCCCGGTTATGGCCTCCTCCGGACATTTTAGGGAGCAGAGGCGGCAACCGTTGCAGACCTCTTCGTCGACCTCGTAGTGGAATAGATTTTTGCAGACCCCTGCCGGGCATTTTTTCTCGTTTATATGCGCCTCATACTCATCGCGGAAATAGAGGATTGTCGTCAAGACCGGATTTGCGGCGGAAGTTCCCAGTCCGCACAGGGAGGCCTTCTGGATCATGGCGCCCAATTCCTCAAGGAGTTCAATATCCCCCTCCTTACCCTCCCCCTGGCAAATGTCGGTCAGGATTTCCAGCATCCGGTCTATACCCTCACGGCAGGGGTTGCACTGGCCGCACGATTCCTCTTTTAGAAAGTCAAGAAAATACCTGGCCAGGTCTACCATGCAGGTATCCTGGTCCATTACTATCATCCCGCCGGAGCCCATCATGGAACCAACTTTAGTAAGCTGATCGAAATCCACACCGAGATCCAAGAATTGCTCAGGAATACAACCGCCGGAAGGCCCTCCGGTTTGGACGGCCTTGAATTTTTTCTTTTTTGGGATTCCACCCCCTATGTCATAAATGATGGTTCGCAGAGTCGTCCCCATAGGTACTTCAACAAGACCGGTGTTGACCACCTTCCCTACCAGTGAAAATATCTTTGTACCTTTGCTCCGTTCAGTCCCTATAGAAGCAAACCAATCCGCACCTTTGTTGATAATGTACGGCACATTGGCCCACGTCTCAACGTTGTTTAGGTTTGAGGGGCCTTGTCGGAAGCCCTTTTCGACCGTATGAATGTATTTTGCCCTAGGTCTTCCCGGGTTGCCTTCGAGTGATGCCATCAAGGCGGTTGATTCACCGCAAACAAAGGCCCCGCCTCCACGGCTGATATGAATGTCAAAATCGAAACCCGATCCAAGGATATCCTTGCCCAGCAGTCCCATTCGCCTCGCACTATCAAGGGCAAGCCCAAGGTTTTTTACTGCAAGAGGATACTCGTGTCTCACATAAACGTAACCTTCTCTGGTACCGATGGCGATGGCCCCTATTATCATTCCTTCCAGGACACTGTGGGGATTTCCCTCCAAAAGACTGCGATCCATGTAAGCCCCGGGATCACCCTCATCAGCGTTACAGATAAGGTATCTTTCTCCTTTGTGACGACGGCAGGTCTCCCATTTTACTCCCGTGGGAAATCCTCCGCCCCCTCGACCTCTTAAACCCGATTTTTTCACTTCATCGATAATTGTCTCCGGGGTCATATCACATAGGGCCTTCTCGAAAGCGCTATAACCGCCCACAGCTATATAGTCTTCAATACTGGTAGGGTCAATGATACCATTATTCCCGAAAATCAGTCTTTGTTGGAGTTTGTAAAATGGTATGTCCGATTCATGGAAAATTTTCTTTTTCGTGGCGGGGTCCTTAAAGGCCAAGGCACTTACTGGTTGACCACCTTTGACTGTTTTCTCAACAATCTCATTGATATGGGCCTCTTTCAACTGCGGATAAAAAATACCCTCCGGATGAATGACCATTATAGGGCCTTTTTCACAAAAACCATGACATCCTGTAAGTTTTACCTCAACTTCGTTTTCTATTTTTTGCCTGGCAATTTCTTTTAACAGGGCCTCATGCACCTTTGTCGTGCCATAGGCACCGCATCCGGAACCTGCACAAAGAGAAATTAGTCTTTTTTTACTGTCCTGGAGCCTGTTTTGGAGCGAACTTCTGAGTTTTTCAAGCGCCTGTCTATTCTCTAATTTCGCCATATATTCTAATCCCCGCTACTCCATTGCTCTAAGAGGCATTTTGTTCGTAGCCATCTATGATTTTCAACACCCCGGACCGATCAAGACCTCCGTGGGTTTCCTTGTTTACCGTAATCACTGGTCCTGAGGCGCAGCACCCTACACATCTAACAGCTTCCAAGGTGAAAAGGAGATCGTCTGTCGATTGACCTTCCTCGATATCCAGCTTCTCTTTAAGGGCATCCATGATTTTTTCCGCCCCTCGTACGTGGCATGCAGTGCCGGTACAGACGCTAACAACGTGTTTCCCTCGAGGTTCAAGACTTATGGTCTTGTAAAATGTCGCTACGCTATATACCAGACTTTCCTTTACTCCAAGCTTTTCAATCAAGATGGGAATTACTTCAGGGGGTACATAGTTATAAATATCACTGATGTCCTGCATTGTCATCAACAGCGCTTCAGGGTTTGCGTCATAGGTTCGGATGATTGAGTCTATCTTCTCCCTATCAATTTCCAATCTGTTTTCCATAATTCCATAACCTTTCAAAAGCAGGTTTGCGTCCAGCGTATAATGGGGTCGTATCTAAGGTTGTTATCCGCTAGGCATGCGTTATTATTGATAACAAAAGAGGCATAATAATGGCGAAACATGGCTGCAATCCAAAGATTATCCATGTCTAGGCCTGAGCTTCATTCGTGACGGGACAGTTCTCCACGCAAAGACCACACCCTGTGCAGAGATCCATATTTATACTCCGGGCCCGCTTTTTGATTTTTACCTTGAAGTTTCCGGGGGACCCTTCGACAGATTCAAGATCAGAATAGGTAATAAGCTCGATGTTCAGATGCCGGCCGACCTCGACCAGTTTGGGCGAGATAATTCACATGGCGCAGTCATTGGTGGGAAAGGTCTTGTCCAATTGGGACATAACTCCTCCGATGGAAGGACTTTTTTCCAAAAGGTAGACATAATAACCGGAATCGGCCAGATCCAGGGCGGATTGCATCCCGGCGATCCCGCCTCCTACGACCAGTACAGATCCCCTGATTTCGTCTGACATGGTTTGACTCCTCGATTTTCAGTCAAAAACAAAAATTGATACAGAGATAAGGGACTTTTACCCGTAGACGGAACTGGTTGTCAACACTTTTTCCCTTTGCCCGCCCAATTTCTTAATTTAAACATGACGAGCTTTTGAAAAAACCTTTCTACGGATAAGCACGAATTTAGGGCTTGTGGAGGTGGCGTTATTTATGCCTGTATGGATGGGTTCCTTTTGAGCTGAAACAAGGAAAAGATGTCCGGACATAATCCTGGAGAGGCGGGAGGGTCTATTATGAAGTTCCGAGCCGCACAGTGCGGTGAGCGGCAAAGGTCACAAAGCCCCCGGCCCGTTTTCGAGACCGGGGGCTTTGGACTGTCTCTTTGCGTTTACTTTATGCTGCCATCTGAAATGCCTTCTCAGTGATGTTTCGGATCTCAGCAGGTGTGAAAGGCTTGGCCAGGTAATCGAAGGTACCCATCCTTGCCGTTTCCACTGCCGTCTCGATGCTGGCATAGCCGGTGATGATGATAACCATTGTCTCAGGCTGTTTGTCCCGGATGGCCTTGAGAAGCTCAAGCCCCGTAACCCCCGGTATTTTCAGGTCCAACAATACAAGCCTGTAGTGCCTTTTTTGAATTGCCTCAAGGGCTTCGGCTTTAGTTACAGCCTGATCCACGTGATAGCCCTTCTTGGAGAGAATCTTCCTGATGTTGTTATTGACTGCCACTTCGTCGTCAATGACCAGGATGTTCTTGTAGGGGGGCTCTGCCATGAGCTCTATGGGAACAGGCAGATCTTTTGGCGCTTTTTCAAGCAATCCGGCAACGGTTTGTTTCAACTCCTCATAAGGGACAAAGGCCACACCCTCTTGGTGCAGATTTCGTACATATTCCGGCCCCGTAACGGCACTAACGGCATCATACTCGAAGGGTTGATCTATGCCTATCATCTTTTCCGGGTCAAATCCTTTTGCTTTTTTCTGGGCCTTTTTCTTTTTGGCCGCTTTCTGAGGGCACTCCGAGGTCTTAAGCCCCACCTTACAGGTTTTTCCCAGCTTCATGAAAATGTCGCAAGACATCTCCCCTACAAGGCAGTAATTGGGTAGGGATTCGGCTGAAGGAATCGCTACAACGGGCATATCCGACGGTCCCAGCATGTCTGCGTAGGCTTCTCCGGTATATTTTGCCACATCCTCCCTTTCAAAAGGGATATCAATATCAATAAGATCAATGGCCTTCCTCTCTTTTTCCGTGGTCGGGGCCTCGACCAATTCTCCGGCCAGGGCCTTTTTTACGGTAGACCGCAGTTCATCCGGGGTAAATGGTTTAGGGACATAATCAAGGGCACCCATCCTGACCGCCTTCATGGCCGTATCTGTGGACGCATACGCCGTCATCATGATGACCTTGCTCAGAGGCCACTGTTCTTTGACCAGCCTCAAAAGCTCAAGGCCGTTGGTCTCAGGCATTACAATATCTGAGATGAGGAGCGAAAAGGCCTCCTTGGCCATCTTTTCCATGGCCTCCCTGGCACTCAAAGCCTTGGCCACCTCAAAACCGCTCTTTGACAGGATCTTTTCCACGTTGTCACATATCTTGATCTCATCATCTATAACTAGAATCTTTGCGTTTGATTCCATTTCTATCCTCCCTAAATTTTCGCTAATGATGGTTTCTCAGGTTTTGAGGGTAACGTAGCAGGATGTGTGCCAAAGAAATATGTGAGAAATAACATGTTGAAATTAATATAAATTTTGGGTTTGAACGTGGTTGGTGTAGTCTGGACGTATGAAAATAATATACATTTCAAAAGGCATTTATCCTTCATCTATGCCGGTGTGCAAGGATGAAAAACCTAGAAGATTCTTTTGCAATACCTTGAAAGTAAACGGAAAAGCCGTCCCAGGAGTCTTAAGGGAATGGACTGTTGGGATTAATAGGCCTGCCCGATCGGCCCTTAATCTATATGTATAGATTATTTATACAGTGTATGGAATCAAGACTTCTATCCCAAAATCCGCGATTGGTTTCGGGTGGGTTAGTAGCTTGCGCTTTGTAGCGGCG
>JACNJD010000092.1 GCA_014382715.1 Candidatus Desulfacyla euxinica
AGTTATAATTCCCACATCAAGCGTATCGTTCTGGGCCTTGTGGTTTTTGCTGTCCTTGGATTTGTCGGGAAGATCGTACTAACTCCCAAATCATTTGGCAAGTACGGTCCTTACCGTGCCGATGCCATTGATGAAGAGGCCAACCTGGAGATCCGTCACATGACAAACGCCTCCTGCCTCTCCTGTCACCCCTATGAAGCAAATATCCACCTGACAGGTCTTCACAAGACCATCTCATGCGAGTTCTGCCACGGTCCTAACGCTGATCACGTTAAGGCGGGTAAGGTGTATGGGAAGCTTCCTGTTAAAAAGAAAGAAGAAATCAAGGTGCTATGCCTGCGGTGCCATAACAAAGCGATCCAGGCCAGACCAGGGGAGGTTATCAAAACGGTTGTCATGCCGGAGCATTTAGAGAAGCAGAAGGTCAAGGTTACCCATACCTGTGATCAGTGCCATCATGTGCATGCCCCCCTCAAATATATTAACCGGGCAAAAAAAATCGTTGGCATAAAGGAGAAAAGTTGATGGGCAAGCCGGATGCCAAGCTGGATAAGGAGCGCCGGGCTTTTATCAAGAAAGTTCTTAACGGCACCATTGCGGGCTCTCTTCTCTTAGTGATTCCCATGCCCATAGGAGCCGGTACTCCGGAAGTCCCGGAGCAGATCCCCGGAATCCGGGGCAAGAAATGGGACATGTTCCATCAGCGCTTTGCCTTCATTGTTGATATCACCCGCTGCATAGGGTGCGGTTCCTGTTGCGTGGCCGATAGACGGGAATTCAATGTTCCGGAGGGTTATTACAGGACGTGGGTAGAGAGGTATCTAAAGGATTTTAACGACCAGGTCTATGTGGATTCCCCCCACGGCGGGTTTGACGGCTACCAGTCTCCACGAACAGATATAGATGTGGAGGTTCGAGACACCTTTTTTGTGCCTAAGCTGTGTAATATGTGTAAAGAACCCCCATGCGTGCAGGTGTGTCCTGTTGGGGCCACCTTTAAAACGCCTGACGGTTTTGTCCTGGTGGATCGTGAGCGCTGCGTGGGTTGCGCTTATTGTATTCAGGCCTGTCCTTATTCGTCTCGTTATCTCGATCCGGTCACAAGGACGGCGGAGAAGTGCACGTGGTGCTATCACCGGGTGCGTAAGGGGTTGTTACCTGCCTGCGTCAATGTTTGCCCCACAGGGGCGCGTAAGTTTGGCGACCTGAACGATAAAAACTCGGAGGTTTATAAACTCCTGCACGAACACGAAGTCCTCACGGTCCTTAAGAAAGACATGGGAACCTATCCCGCGCTTTACTACAAGGGCCTCAGGCGGGAGGTGGTTTAATGGATGCGCTGAACTTTGTTTTCCCCAACGACCTTCACGTCCACTGGAGTATGATGATCGTATTATACCCCTATCTTACCGGGTTGGTGGACGGATCTTTTATTGTAGCCGCCCTTTATTATGTATTCGGAGTCAAATCCCTGAAGCCTATTTCCCGCTTTGCCCTTGTATTTGCCCTTGCCTTTCTATCCTGCGCCATGTTTCCTTTGTTGATGCATCTTGGCCGTCCGGAAAGGAATTTCAATATGATGCTCACGCCGAGCCCCACCTCGGCCATGTCAGGAGCAGGATTTATATTCACGGTTGCCATCGTTCTTATAGGGCTGATCGTCCTCCTCGTTTACAGACCGACTCTCGTAAAACTCAGGTTAAAAACAAAAGGGATCATGAAAATCCTTTACCGCGTGCTCACCATGGACAGCACAAATCTTTCACCCGAATCCCTTGAACTGGATCGAAAGATTATCAAATTTCTTGTGGCCATCGGTATCCCTGTAGCCACAGTGCTTCACGGATACGTGGGGTTTCTGTTTGGAGGTGTAAAGGCGAATCCAAGCTGGTCAACGCCTCTTATGCCGGTTATTTTTCTGTTCTCCGCGTGTGTATCGGGGATCTCTGCACTTGTTTTAGCCTATATCGTGATCAAGAAGATTACGAAGCAGCCGGTAGATGTGGGCTGTGTTCGGACCTGCATCAATGTCCTTGCAGGGTTTTTTATTCTCGCCTTCTCCTTTGAGATGTTAGAGGTGTTTTCCCACTCCTATCTTAGGACGTGGTACCATCATGCCGTGGAGGGGTTGCTGAACGGGCCGCTTTTTTACTCATTCTGGGTATGGCAGGTTGTAATCTGTTCTGTGTTGCCGCTGCTGCTGTTAGGCTGGCTGTGTTTGTTTAAGCTGAAGGACTCGGTTTTTAAGTTTTTTGCGGCCGCTGTTTCCTTTATTCTCCTCTTGCAGGTTCTGTTAATGAGGTGGAATGTGGTTATTGGGGGGCAGTTGATGTCAAAAAGCACCCGTGGCTACACAGAATTTCATCCGGAGTGGTTCGATAAGGAGGGGATTCTGGCTATTATTGTTCTGATGACTTTACCCTTTATTGTCCTTTATATTATGAGTAAGATTTTCCCCCTATGGTTAGAGGGTGAAGAAGCGTCTTCTTAGAGAATACGGTTAAGTGGTTGAGTTGGAAAACAGTTTTTTTTAAATCCATTTGGGAAGGGGGGTGACAAGAAGAGATGGTCTGACCGGATTCGTAGCTGAGAGGCTTTGTTCACGGGAGGTGGGTGCAAGGCCTGAGCGATTTTACCGCGTCAAAATGTAAACAAGGAGGTAAGGAGATGTGTAAAATTAAATGGGCACTTATTGTGCTTGTCATTGGGGTTTTTGCGACAGGGACCGCATTCGGGCTGACCCAGGAGTCTTTCGATGTGAAGAATCCCAAGGTGCAGGAAATCAATAAGAAGTGTATTACCTGTCATCTAAAAGAAAACAAGTCCTTAGTGCTACAGTGGGAGACTTCGCCCCATGCTGCGGCCAAGGAGGGTCAGGTTGGCTGTTACAACTGCCATGCGGCAGACAAGGGTGACGAGATGGGCTATATGCACGAGGGCGCGTTCATCAAGGCCATTCTGTCACCCAACGACTGCCAGAAATGCCACGAACCAGAGACCAAACAGATGGCCGTATCTCATCATGCCACAGCCGGTGAGATCATGGCATCTTTAGACAACATGCTTGCCGAGATCGTGGGCGGCATGCCGGACAACAAGGCCAATATGGCCAGCGGGTGCTGGCAGTGCCACGGGTCTGTGGTCGCGCTGAAACGGGACAAGGACGGGAAACCGCTTCGTTCCAAGACAGACGCCCCGCAGATGGACTACAACACCTGGCCCAACACAGGTATCGGAAGAATCAATCCGGACGGCACCAAAGGGGTCTGTATTGCATGCCACTCCAAGCACTCTTTCAAGGCCAGCGTAGCGAGACAGCCTGAGAACTGCGGCAAGTGTCATATGGGGCCTGACCACCCTCAAATTGAGGTCTTTAAGGAATCCAAACATGGTATTGCGTACTATTCAGCCATGAAAATGGGTGATAGGACCAGTATGAATATCATGAAAGACGGAAAGTGGGTACTGGGAGATGACTACTTTACCGCTCCCACGTGTTCTACCTGCCACATGGGTTCTTTTGTAAAGTTGAACGGTTCGGTAGCTCCCAATACACATAATGTGGGAGATCGGCTATCCTGGAATCTGCGAGCGCCTGTCTCGGCCAAACTGAACCGGGTAGTCTTTACGGACGGCAGCGAGACCGACATTCCTGGTGAGATTCCACCCCGAGCCGGCCAGAAGGCCAAGGCCAAGACATATGTCAGGGAGGGAGATAAGCTGAAGAAGGTCATCGCCGAAAAGACCATAAAGTCAGTGGTCTCCTGGCAGGAGAGGCGCGCCTTAATGCAGTCGATGTGCAAGTCATGTCACGGTGTTAACCAGATTCGGGATTTTTATAGCCAGTTCGACGACCTGGTGAATCTTTATAACGATAAGTTTGCCATACCGGGCAAAAAAATCGTGGGAATGTTGAAGAAGGACGGCATCTGGAAAGCAAGCGGATTTCAAACCAAATTAGGCTTTACCTGGTTCGAGATCTGGCATCACGAAGGCCGAAGGGCCCGAATGGCCGCCGCCATGCAGGGGCCGGACTACACACACTGGCACGGGATGTATGACATTGCCCGCAATTTCTACCATGAGTTTCTGCCTGAAGTTCAGGAATTGGCAGATCATGCCGGTCAGGGAGAGAAATACAGGAAAGTCATTTCGGATCTCCTCGCTAAACCCGAACACCTCTGGACCAAAACAGGCGGCAGCGCCGAAACCATTAAACTCATTGAAGAAGAACAGAAGCTGCGTTATAAACAGTAGTCTGTGACGTATTCTTTTTAACCCGCCGCCCCAATCAACCCGCAAAATCCAGGATGATTGGGGCGGCTTTTTGCAACCCGCAGGTTAAAGGTGAACCTCAAGTCTTTAAGAATTGCAATTTTGATATTGCTCCTCTTGCCATTTTCATCCGCATGTTCCTCCGATAACCTTTCCGATCTCTTGGCCCAGGTGGAAACGCTGGATATCTCTCGAGGAGGTTATACCCTTGGAAAGGGGCTTACAGACAAGCAAAAGGCAACTGCCCTGAAACATCCCGTAGAAGCCGCAAACCCCTGGACCTTCAAATTTAGAGACGGGGACCTCTCCTTGGTTGCGGACAAGGCTACGGACAGGGTTGTTATTATTTACGAGCGATATGAGGCGACCACCATAAAGAAGGTCCAGACATTAGTGGGTGCCTTATACCTTGATTTTGGTGACCCGACAGTAATGGCCCACGACACGATCATATACTGGGTCTTCGGCCCCGAAGGGAAGCTCACGAGAGAGCAGTATAAGAAGGCCAAAAAAGCTGGTGGAAAACTCAATATCTTGGCCACGGTAAAGCTTAACAGCAGTATGAAAATAGTAGGAGACAGCACCCAGTCAAGCGAGAGCAGCGTCTATTATATTATTTCCTCGGAACCGGTACTTAAATTGATCAAGTCAAAGTGGAATTAGCCACCTCCCTCCCGTATTACATCCGACTCTGAAATGCCCCCCCACGGACATAACCGCATACGTCGCAACAAGTTGACATATTGCTTGGATTATGTATGATTCAATATGTAAATAAGACGATCTGAATCAAGGATTTAAAATGACAAGCATAATTTCCGACTCAACCGACCATCATTTGATTGCCGAGTTCAAGGCGGGCTCCATGGAGGCCATGGAAAAGATTGTGGGGCGGTATGAGGATCGGATATTTACCTTTGGCCTGAAGATGTGCGGTCATCTCCAGGATGCAGAAGATATCGCACAGGAGACCTTCTTGAATGCCTTCCGATATCTTAAAGACTTTCGTGAAGAGACCAAATTGAAGAACTGGCTCTTTAAGATCGCGGCCGGGGTTTGTATGAAGAAGCGGCGAAAGAAGAAATGCGAACCGGATCATGAGATATCCCTTGATTCATTTATTCATGAGGATGGATCTGATGGCAAATATGAAATTCCGGA
>JACNJD010000181.1 GCA_014382715.1 Candidatus Desulfacyla euxinica
CTGCCGGCTTCATCGGTCTCGGTTCCTTCCAAGTTGTCTAAGATCTCCATAGCCCTCGTGACAACGTCCTTCGGAATGCCTGCAATCTGCGCCACCTGTATGCCATAACTGCGGCTTGTACCTCCCGGGACGAGCTTTCTTAAAAAAACAATCCTGTCATTCCACTCCCGGACTGCAATATTGAAGTTCTTAACCCTCTGTTTTGTTGCCACAAGCTCTGTCAGCTCATGATAGTGGGTGGCAAAAAGCGCCCGTACTCCTCGCCCTTCCCTATCGTGCCCTTCCCTGTCATGCCCTTCCCTGTCATGTAGGGCCTCTGCAACCGCCCAGGCAATGCTCAACCCGTCATAGGTGCTTGTGCCCCGTCCGATTTCATCTAAAATGACAAGGCTTCTCGGAGTCATATGTCTCAGGATGTTTGCCGTCTCATTCATCTCTACCATGAAGGTGCTCTGTCCTCTTGCCAAATCATCTGACGCACCCACCCTGGTAAAAATACGGTCCACAATCCCTATTACAGCACTTGACGCAGGCACAAAACTTCCCATTTGGGCCATCAGGACGGTAAGTGCGGTCTGTCTCAGGATGGTAGATTTACCTGCCATATTAGGGCCGGTAATTATCATCACCTGCTGTTTTTCAGAATCCAGATGGATATCGTTGGGCACAAAATCTTCGTCTTTGACAGTCAGCTCGATTACAGGATGCCTCCCCTGAATAATATCGATATCAGCACTATCATTGATTTCCGGACATATGTAATCGTTGCTTTCCGCGGTTTCAGCCATACCGGCAATAACATCGATCTCGGAAATAAGCTCTGCAGTCTCTTTGATTCGTCTGTTTTCCAGAGCTATCTTTCCCCGGACCTCCTCGAAAATATTGAGTTCGAGCTCGACCCTCTTCTCTTCAGCGCCCAGCACCTCCCCTTCCTTGACCTTCAAGTCCTCAGTTATGTAACGCTCGCCATTGACCAAAGTCTGTTTTCTGATATAGTCAGCAGGCGCTAAATGCAGGTTGGCCCTGGAGATCTCAATATAATACCCAAAGACCTTATTAAATCCCACCTTCAGACTCGATATCCCGGTTCTTTCCTGTTCAGAGCTGGCAAAGCCCGCGATCCAGCTCTTTCCATCTCTGCTCAAAGAGATCAACCTGTCTAACTCCTCGTCATACCCTTCGCTGATAATGCCCCCCTCTTTCAGGGAAACCGGAGAATCCTCGCGAATCGTCTCATGTATCAAACACCCTACGTCTTCCAGGGTATCCAATTTTGATGAAATTGCTGATAACAGCTTACTGGTGGAATTCTCCAGGGCATTCTTGATAAAGGGAAGTCTCAGAATCGAGGATTTAAGGGCCAGAAGGTCCCTTGCATTGGCCCTTTTGAGGGCGATACGGCCGTTTAAACGGCCTATATCGTAAATCTCTTTAAGCTCATCTCTTACTTCCTCTCTTAATAAAGGATCGTCCTTAAAGCAGGCTACGGCTGCTAATCGCTCCCGGATTTTGTTAATATTAATAAGAGGGTAGGAAATCCATTTCTTCAGGAGACGGCTGCCCATCGGCGTCACTGCTTTATCAAGGACATGGAAGAGTGATCCTTTCACCGACTGCCGTCGCATGGTCTTCAAAAGCTCTAAATGAGCGCATGTGGACTCATCTAATACCATGAAGTCACCGATATGATAACTCACGATTTCCTTGATGTGCTCCGGGAACCCTTTCTGGGTATCCCTGAGATAAGAAACAAGCGCCCCTGCCGCGATGATGCCCTGGGCCATATCCTGGCACCCAAACCCAACCAGGGACCTCACCTCTAATTGCTCTTTAAGCAGGGCTTCTGCCCCGAGGGGGTCAAAGGAGTGGCTTTCCAATTTTTCCAACCGGTAATCTTCAAGCTCTGTCCGGCTTGACAACTGCTCATTTTCAGGAACGAGCAGTTCAGCAGGATCTATCCTCCCTAACTCATCTAAGAGCCCGTCGAAAGACCCGACCTCTGTCACCCTGAATTCGCCGGTGGAAAGATCTACATGAGCCAGCCCATAAGCCCCGTCTTCACCCGAGATTGCAGCCATAAAAAGATTTGCCTTCTGATCAAGAGCATTTTCATCAACCACTGAACCTGGAGTAACAAGCCTTACCACTTCCCTTTTGACAATACCTTTGCTTGTTTTGGGATCCTCGGTCTGCTCGCACATGGCAACCTTCCACCCACTGTCAACCAGCCTGCCGATATAGGATTTGTAGGCATGATGGGGTATGCCGCACATGGGAACTTTTTCTCCGTTAAGGGTTCCTCGCGATGTAAGGGTAATCCCCAAGATCCTGGAAGCAATCTTTGCATCATCAAAAAACATTTCGTAAAAATCACCCATACGAAAAAATAAAATGGCATCAGGGAATTCATCCTTGATGCCCATGTACTGCTTCAACATAGGTGTCATTTGGGTCATTTAGGATTGTTGATTGTTGATTGTTGATTGTTGAACCCGCAACTCGCACAAAGCGTCAGGCGGGCTGTTCGACTGCGGCGCCAGTGGAATCTATTAAACCGATTGTGTCCCATCGGTTGCACTGGGGACAATTCCATTGGAGTTCACTCGGTTCAAAGCCGCACCGGGAGCATCTGAATCTGAGATAGGGGATATTCAGATGTTCCATTATCTCACCATAATCGGTTACCACGTCTTTTTCCCTGCCCTGACTCAGGAGAATCTCCCCTTTGAATTTCCTGGCCTCCCAAAAAGAAGGGTCCAGCTCAAGGGCATTGTTTGTCTCCCTCAGCGCGCCTTCTACGTCGTTTTCATTGTGCAGATAGCGTGCCAAAGCCATATGCGTGAAGGCATCGGAGTTTGATCGGGCACAATCCTTCAAGAAAATTCCCACCGGCTCCAGATTTTTCATCTGCGAGTAGGCTCCTTCCAGACGGCGATACGCCAGGAAGGTAAACTGAGGAATTATCTCTACTACCTTTTTCCAGGCGGCTATTGCCTTTTTATACTCTTGTTTTGCGAAATGAAGGTCACCTAAGTGAAGGTAGGCATCAACACATCTCTTGTGGGTGGATATGGCCTTTGTAAAAAGAGTCCTGGCTCTGTTAAGGTCCCCTTCTTCCTGACAGACCTTTCCTGTCTCAACGAGATAATGTGCTAAGATATGCTGGTGGTTGCCCTTGTCCAATCGGGCAATTTTTTGTCGCGTTTCATAGGCATTTTCCCAGTCTTTTAATTCTTCGTAAATCCGTTCGATCTCTTTCAGTATCTCAACATTGGCGGGGCTTTGTTCTGCCACTTCAAGAAACGTCCTCAGTGCCCGATTAAGGAAACCCCCTTTCCGGTAGTCCTTACCCAAATCGAAAATAGCCCGTATCTTTATTTGCTCATCTATGTTTGGCCTCAAAACGATATTCTGACGAATCCGTATGGCCCTGTCTATATCACCCTTTGAACGATAAAGGTTGCCAAGCGCAACATAGGTTTCAATGGTATCTGAGTTTACCTGGACTGATTTGGTGAATTCTTCTATGGCCTGATCGTGATCGTTGGAGAGAAGGTACTGTATCCCCTTGAAGAACGATTTGTCTCCCTTGCTAATAAGGTCCTTTCCCGTTTCTCTCTTAAAGGGGTTTATCCAGGACCCCAAAATAAGACCGATCAGAAGGGCAATACTTGAGAATAGAAGGACCTGCTGGTCTCCCAGTTCTATAAACCATTGCCATACTGATTGTAACATGGTGATCTCCCTTAGTAGGGTTAAGGGTTCAAGGGTTCAGGGTTTACCGTTGTAAGCGGGGTTCAGAGCTATCTTTAGTACAAAGAACCCGTCCATAGGCTGGCCAGCCTCATATGGATGAAAGGACGAAACCACGACCGGCAGGGCTCGTGCAACCAGCATCCTCACACGGGTCTTCAAAGGGGGCTTGAGCCAATCTCCCCTGGCGGGATAGGGTTCAGTCGGAACTTCGGCGCATAACCCGCTTAGCGCTAACGAGATCCCGCTGGCGGGGAATCCAGGGTCTATTCAAGCCTGTAAAAAACTACGGGTAGCGTGACCCTGCAAGGCCTTTCATCATGTATTTACGGGGGGCTGGTCAGCGCTCATATCCTCAGTGGTTACAGGCAAATTCCTAAGTGAGTTCAACTCTTTTTCCTTATCCTTCACATCCTTCATCAAGGTTTTCACCTGCCGCCTGAAACCAAGACGCTCGGAAATTCCATACAACCAGGTACAGATAACACCCACGAGAAAAGTGATAATAGCTATAAGGAACACTGGCAAACCAGAGGATTCAACATTCAGAAAAAGGATGTTAACTTTAAATTTAATGGGGGTTGATAAGGCTTGATAGTTTTGAACGGCTAAGATGACAACAAGAAGTAAAAACAGGATTACAATAATCGCCTTTACATGTTTCATTTCTCACCTCCATAATTATCGTTAGGTTTTCTATAATACGGCAAAAGTTTGTGATAAGTTTCCACAATGTGTTCCGGGATCACTCTCACTTCCCCGAGAACTGTCATATAGTTGGTGTCCCCATTCCAGCGGGGCACGATATGAAAATGCATATGTTCTTCCACTCCTGCTCCAGCCACCTGGCCAAGGTTTAAGCCCACGTTAAAACCCTCCGGCCCCATGGCCTGCTTCAGGGTCTCAATCGACCTGCTGACCATGGTTAACAGGTCCAGTTTTTCTTCCTGAGAAAGTAAATCCAGTCCTCTAACATGTCTCACCGGGGCTACCAAAAGATGTCCGTTGATATATGGAAACCGGTTCATCATTACCATTGAAAGATGACCCACGTGCAGGATCAGTCTTGACTCGTCTTCACCGCGATTTTCTCCAGGGCAAAAAATACAGTCTCCCTCCTTCTGATCGGAGAGAATATATTCCATTCTCCATGGCGCCCACAATACCATCATAAAGGTTTCCTCAAAGAGCTATAATTTCGCCCCGTACCGAATCACCCAGTTCCAAAACACCTATGCTGTGATTGCCGGATGAACTGTACCCGGTTGCTGTCCCGGGATTAAATAAAAGAACCCCGTCTCTCATGTGGTTCGAAGCGATGTGCGAATGCCCATAGACAATCACGTCCACGCCATTAAACAGGGGCAGGATACGATCCTCCAAATCGTCAGAACGGCCCCAGCCATGAATAAGCCCCAAACTGTAACCATCTAAATTAATAACCTTTTTTTCCGGAAGAAATCGCTTTACCTCAAGAGGATCCATATTGCCGTAAACACCGTGAAAATCCTTGGCATTGAAAAAGTCAATGACCTCAGGTGAAACAACGTCGCCCGCATGCAGAATTATATCTTTATCAGAGAGATATTTATCATAGATCGCGATAAATTCCTCTGTCACTTGACGAAGATGTGTATCTGAAAGCACTCCAATTTTCATGGCATTATCCAAAA
>JACNJD010000158.1 GCA_014382715.1 Candidatus Desulfacyla euxinica
CGGTCTTGTGGGTCAGTTTGGGGCCGAGTCCCTTGAGAACGACCGGAAAGCCGATTTCATCCGCCCGGGTGGCTGCCTCGTCCGGATCAACGCAAACTGCCTCGTCGATGACCGGAATTCCGTATACACTCAGAAGCCGCTTGGAATCGGCCTCGTTCAAAGCGCCGTGTCCTGTTTCCAGGGCCTGTTCAATCAATTCTCTATGTTTCATCTATAACTCCTTGATAAAATGAAAGTACGCCGGATGCCTGCCGCAAAGGGACATATCCGATTCTCATCGCATCTCTCTGGTCGGAGCAGGAGGAGTTCTTAAAACTGTCTTCAAGCCGACCAGACGATTTCGCCGCCCACCACGGTCATGACAAAGGGGATTTCAGGGACCTCTTCAGGTGCGACCTGTCGCGGATCAGCGGCCATTACGGTAAAATCCGCTTTTTTACCAGTCTCAATGGTTCCGTTAAAGGCTTCGTCAAAAGAAAGATAGGCTGCGCCGCGTGTATAAAGACGGATTGCCTCGTCCATAGTCAGGGCCTCGTCCGGCCTCAGAACTTGTCCGGAGGGGGTCTGTCGCAGTACGGCATCTCGAAGCCCCACACGCGGGTCGAGATTGGCCACGGGACAGTCCGAACTTCCTCCGATCGTCATTCCAGCCCGGAGCATACTCTTGAAGGGGTAGAGTTGATTGGCCAATTCCGGGCCAAAGGCCTCAACAAAGCCGTTGCCCAGCTCCCCAAGGAAGGCGGGCTGGACCGAGGCAAGGATATTCATGTCCGCGGCGCGTCTTAGCAGGTCAGGATAGAGGCAGCCTGCGTGTTCGATGCGGTGGCGAAGAGGATTGCCCGATTCGGGACCCAGAACCGCCTCATAAGCGTCCAAGGTGTCGCTGAGCCCTTCATCACCCTGGGCATGGATGGCGATCTGATAACCCAGGGTGTGGTACCGCTTCACTTTTTCGATCAACTCTTCGCGGATCTGTATCTTCAGGCCTTTATCATAGGGAGGGGTAAGATAAGGCGACCCCACAGCAGCGGTGCGGTTAGACATGCCTCCGTCTGCAAAGAGTTTGATGGGGCCGATTCTGAGACGGCCGCAGCCGAATCCGGTCTTGATCTGTGAACCGGTCAAGGGATCGGCCATAGGTGCGTAATTCATGGTATAGATTCGGATCTTAAGTCTGCCGGCAGCCAGAGTCTCCTGGTACATATTCAGGGTGGGCGGTACGACCAGTGCATCCCCGGCAAAGACCAGACCAACCCGGGCAAACTTCTCTACTGTCCTTTCGCATAACTCTATCCGTTTATGGGTGGTCATGGCGGCCAGGTCGCTGAAAAAGAGTTTGTTAAAGACATCCATCATGGCCTGATCGTGGAGTACGCCGTTCGGCTCTTCGGATTCAGGGTCTTTTTCAATGATGCCCCCTTGCGTTCTGGGAGTGTCCCGGCTAATGTCCATACGCTCCAGGGCAAGGCTGTTCAGGACGCAGGCATGGAGAGAGGTGTGAAAGAGGATGACCGGATGTTCCGGGCTTACCTGGTCGAGATCATTCCTTGTGGGGTGTCTGTTTTCGTCTAAGAAATATTCGGCGTAGCGGGCGCCTTTTATCCAGGTACCGGGCGGAACCTTCCGGGCCTCCTTTTTGACAAGGTTGAGGACATCGTCCATTTTTCTGGCATTGGAAGGAGCCAGGTCGATGCCGTCTGTCAGATAACCGTACATGGGCAGATGGTTGTGGGCCTCCATGAACCCCGGGAACATGACAGCGCCTTTCAGATCCACTACCTCTGTTTTAGACCCGGCTTGATTCCGGACGTCCACATCAGTGCCGAGGGTAGTGATGAATCCATTACGTACTCCAACTGCCGTACAGGTGGTGTCTGAATCGTCGAGCGTGTTTATTTTGCCGTTTATGAAAATGATGTTCATATGAAAAGCTCCTATGTCAAAGAGTAAAGTTCAGTTTCCTACGTTAGCCAGGAATTTTCCGGCGCTGTAACGGTTTCCTTGCAGAGGATCGGCCCGGGATCGACGATGGTTACCTCAGGTTTCACCCCCCATCTTTCAGGGATCTCTTTTACCCAAAGGTCGGACTCGAGGTACTCCTCAAGCAGTTCTTCAGACTTGAAAATATAAAAAGCTCCCCATTCAAGCCTCTCCTCGTTAACCCACCAGCATTTACTGTCGATCGCTGGATGATCCCTGTAAATATGGTACAGATTGCTGAACCTTTTTCTCATCTCCTCTTTAGAAGGCATATCCTCCATTTTGAACAACACCCACATGGCCTTTTTTTGACCGCCCATTTTTTCCTCCTATGGTTTTATAATTTTGCAACATAAAAGATCGCGTTTTTTGTCAGCATAGGTATACATGATCGATGATCAATGTACTACAGAAAGGATTGAAAGATTAATGCTATCACAGGCTCTCATTAATGTAAATTATCATGTGGGAACTTCTGTTTTCAACGCCTTATCCGGTCTGTCAGATCTTGACAGATGGCCTCATTTCCGTCATGCTGGAATCATAAGGGAAGAAAAAACAAAGGCTGGAAGGAAAGGTCGTAACGATCTAATGGAAAGGAGCGAAGACCACATAAGATGAATCCGGAAAACAACCTTACTCAACAGAGAATACAAGGTGAACCCTCACTCAAGGCGGATTTATTCCTTAAAGGGGCCACTGTCCTCAACGTATATTCAGGTGAATTATTAAAGATGAATGTGGCTACCAGGGGAGACAAAATCCTGTACGTGGGGCCCCTTAGCGAAGTCGCAGGAGAGGGTACAACGGTTTTGAATGTGAGCGGTAAATTTCTTGTCCCTGGATACATAGAGCCTCATTGCCACCCCTGGGTTTTGTACAACCCTTTGTCTTTTGGACAGGAAGCGGTTCGATTCGGTACCACTACCTTTATTTGTGACAATCTGTTTTTTTATCTATTGATGGGGTTGAAGAAATTTGAGTTATTTATGGAGAGTATTTCGGACATGCCGGTAAAGTTTTATTGGACCTGCAGGACCTCTCCCCAATCTCCCATGGCCAATGAAGATGCGTTATATTCAATCGAGAATCTAAGGGAGTTATTGCAGAATGCTCATACAGCGTCTCTCGGTGAGATCACAAGATGGCAGGATGTATTAAGGGGTGACGGCAGGATAAAAGAGCTAATTGGCATTGCAGGGAATCTGGGAAAGAGGGTGGACGGTCACACCGCAGGTGCCAAATACGAAAGGCTGAATGTGCTTTCGCGGTCAGGAATGGAATCGTGCCATGAGAGTATCAACGGTCAACAGCTTCTTGATAGAGTCAGGCTTGGACTTTATGTTATGTTGAGACACAGCTCCCTGAGATCTGATTTGCCGGAGCTCGTTAAAACCATTGTCAGTAACGGCATCTCCATGGATCGAATGATGTTGACCACCGATGGTTCCACCGCTGGATTTCATCAGAAATTCGGAATGAACGACAGCCTCATTAAGATTGCAATACAGGAAGGTATTGATCCTGTATCAGCATATAGAATGGCTACCATAAACCCTGCAACATATTTTCACATGGATGGGGATATTGGCGGGATAGCGCCGGGAAGATTCGCCGATATCCTGGTATTGAAAAATCTTGACACCCCAGCCCCTGAAATGGTGATTTCCAGGGGCAGGATAGTGGCAAGAAACGGCACCACTGTTGAGCAGTTCCCTCATATTCAATGGGAAAAAGTTTTTCCGCAATCCTGTTTTACGAAGAGGTCATGGAAGGCCAGAAGTGATGACTTCAAAATACCATCAGATGGGCACGTTCTCAGGTTTCCGGTGATCAATCTTGTCAGCGCCGTGATTACGGGTATTGAGTGGCACGATTTCAGTGTAAAGGATGGTTTTCTACGTGTGGATGGAGGAAAAGGACTCAGTCTCATATCCCTTTTGAACAAGGATGGGAGATGGGTCACCAACGGGATCATACGGAACTTTGCCGATAGAGTGGAAGGTATTGCTTCCTCATACAATACGGCAACGGAGATCCTGGTCATCGGAAACGATCCTGTGGCAATGAGCGCAGCTGTGAATAGAGTGCTTGAGTTGCGAGGAGGAATTGTGGCATTTGAAGGGGGGAAAATCGTTTACGAACTGAGTCTTCCCCTTGGCGGTATGTTGTCGGATGCTTCCATGAGTACGCTTGCGGAAAAGGAAAGGGAGCTGAAGGAATATCTGAAAGGAAAGGGGCATCCCTATCACGACCCCCTCTATACCTTCACATTTCTACCCAATGATTTTTTGCCTGATGTGAGGATCAACTACGACGGCATTGTCGACATAAAGGGAAAAAAGACGCTTTGGAATCGGAGGGATCTGGTGCATCACGCCATGGCGTGACTCCTGCTTCGGGTAATAACGCGCAGCCGTTCAGCTTATTCTCACTCAACCACCGTCAGTAGATTCTCCAGGTCTTCGCGCACACTTCGAAACTGATTGATCGGATGGTCCCAATCGGGCCGCCCTATGGTCAAACCCAAAATAATTTTCTTGGATTCCGGAATACCCGCTACCTCTTTAACCTTTGCCGGGTAGTCAACGATGGCCCGCATGATACAGGTGCCCAGATCAAATTCCAGGGCGGTCAGGGCTATGGATTGGGTGAGTGCGCCCACATCGATCATCGGCCAGGTCAGCTTGAACATTTCGTCCACAACGATGATGATTATGGCCGGAGCTTCGAAAAACCGATACATCTGCTCCATATAATCCATCATGGCCTGTCTGTCGCCCTTGGCAATACCCAGCACTTTGAAAATCTGGATGCCCAGGGTTACCTGCCGTTTGCGATAAATACCCTGAAGACCCATGTCTCCTTTTTCTTTGTCAGGAAGAGGGAGATCCGGCCCGGGCCCGATACCCTGCCGAAACTGCTCGACGCAGCCTGCTTTGAGCCTGTCCAACACCTCGCCCTTGAGGATGAAAAATTCCCAGGGCTGAGCGTTCACCCCGGACGGGGCATGAATGGCTACCTCCAGGATGTCTTTAAGTGTCTGGGTTGATATCGGTTCCGGTTTAAAGGCTCGAACGGACTGTCTACTCTTGATCGCTTCTATAACTTCCATTTAACCCTCCTTTCAACATTGACAAGCTCGTAAAAACTCACTGGCCCGTTTTCCTCATTCCCGCGTACGCGGGAATCCAGGGAAATCAATCCCGCCGCGGCGGGAGACTCCCGCTTTTACAGGAGTGACAGCCTTGGAGATTTTGTCAGGTGCATCAATCTTGAAGTTGTTCCACTTTAAGTCCCATCGCAGCTGCAAGTTTCTCAAGTGTTTTTGTCCTTAAATTCTTTTCACCTTTTTCCATCTGTGAAAGAGCGGCCTGACTCATACCGGCTTTCTTAGCGACTTGGGCTTGGGTGAGCCCCAGGTACGTGCGCCATCCCTTAACGAGGTTCATGCCGTTTTTTACGACGAGGCCAACGACTTCATGGGGTATCGTAATGTCTTCCGATGGTAGAAGTCTCAGGTACTCTTCATAAGGAATTACCACGAAAGCAGGTTTTCCGTTCTGTTCAATAAACTGAACATTAGTAAGTGCGTTCATCTCTTTTCTTAACCTCCTCAATGTAGAGAATTGTCAACGAATCGGTGAAAAACACTCGCCATTTGCCAACACGAAGGCGATATTCCCTGCGATTTTTCAGCTTCTTGATGTTCGAGCAATTAGGGAAATCTTGTAAGACATTAACCGCTTCATAGATGATGTCTTTGGTTTTCTGATCTTTGATTCTTCAGAGCTGGCGAATGGCCTTCGGTTTCCATTCAATTCGTTTCATATCCCTATCTTAAACTTATAATATAAGTCTGTCAAGCCAATAAAATAAGCTAAAAGGAACGTCGGAGAAACAATCCTTTTATCATATGTCCATGCGTTATGGGGCAATGATCCGGCGGTGTGTGCCCGCTTTCAATCGGTTACCAAAAGACAGGATTTATTCTGAGGTTGCTATGCTTCTCTTCTCTCGTATCCGGAATCCCAAAGCGTACCATACGATTCGGAGAGGACTATCGATTGGATGTATTGCAGAATCTCCTGGCGTAGCCGTTTCCAAACTGTTCTTCGACGATGGTAAAGACTTCGCTTGCATCGAGGGCACTATTATGTAGATCTTCGATAGCCTGATCAAGCATGGCTTCAAAGACTTCTTCCGACATTACCTTCTGTTTTGACATGTTGTCTCCTTTCACAATCGATTTCCCCATGAATTTCGACGTATCGGACCCCTTTACTTTGCCCACACACCCCACCCCGCTCCCGTGGAGGGACAGTCCGATCAAGTTTCCTGAATAAGTTGAGAAACAGGCCTGTTGATTTTTTTCGGGAACAGGGTATTCGTGCGTGTGGTTGTGATTATGCACGCCGAACCTTACGTAAACCTTTCAGGAACATTACAATTCTGTAATGTTTTGACGGCAGCGCCATGTTCAGTTTTAGGGAAGATCTGAAATCTCAGGAAGGCTGTAATTTCATGAAGGTGTGGAAAGGAGGGCTTTGGAAAGATAAGGATATCACGTCATTCAATTTGTTGCCGAGTCGGACACCGGCCTGAATAGCGAAAATCATTATTGATGTATTCATGGGTCAGCCAGTCATTTTCATCATTTCAAGAAGTGTTTCTGCTCTTTTCCCGACCTTCCGGTACCAGTTTGAATCTTTCATTTCATCGGCCGCACGGCTGAAATCTTTTTCCTTCACTGCAGCGATCAGTTTTTTGAACTGGCGAAAGCGAGAAGGACCCAGGTTAAAACGCATATCAATCAACACCCGTTTCCTGGATTCATCCAGAGTGTCGTATTCCGTGAAAATCGAGCGCAGATCGTCTTCGCATTCAGCGATGTCGTTTCTGAGTAAAAACAGGGCTTCTTCCTCGGTAATACCTTTGTCTTCAAGATTCCGGCCTACGCCAACCGTAAGTTTACCTGCCGGGCAGCGATACACCATTTTTTCCAGGCCTTCGTGGTCAATGAGTTGTTTTTCTATCGCCTTCATACGCCTTCTATCTCGACGATCTCCTTACAACTCCCACAGCGTCTGGCGCCTCGAAAGAGCTGGCCACTGCAATGGGGGCATTTGTAACGGTTTTCCTCTTCTTCCACCCATTTTTCAGAGCCCAACTGTTTTCTATCAGGAACAGAGCGGAGTATTACTTTTTTGCCAACAGGAACAGGAAAATCATCAACTAATTTACAAGGAAATTCATTGCATTGATGGCAGCCTTCGTAATTCTTTTCCATGACACACGTTCGAATACCACATGTCTGGCAGTATACAAATTTGTCGTTTGACAAACAGCCTTTGCAGACAATTTGTTCGGGGGTAACACCATAAGCCTTTGCTAACTTATCTTTTAGTTTTTGATTGTTGTCGCGACTTGCCATATAAACTCCGCAAACGCCACAGTAAAGACCACAAGGTGCTAATAATTCTGTGTTCATTTTACTGCCCCCCTCTTGTTTTTTTTCTATCTTTCATTCAAAGTTCTATGACAACTTTTCCCTAATCTCCGAATTGTCTTGCTGCGAAAACATTAGTCCAGATCCAATTTCGTTTTACACCGGTTACATTTGATAACGCCCCGGAAAACTTTATTGCCGCATTCTGGGCAAATGTAGCGGGCTTCCTCATCTTGAATCCATTTTTCAGTACCAACCTCTCGCCAATACGGAATAGCACGCAAAATAACCTTTTTGCCAACAGCCATGGAAAAGTCGTCAATATACTGACAGGGGAATTCCTCACATTGATGACATCCGGTATATCCCTTCTCTTTTGTGCAGGTTCTGATCTCACACTGCTTGCAATGCATAAACTGATCATCGGATAAGCACCCGTTGCATCGTATATCTTCTGCTGAAAGAGTTTCACTGCCAGGAAGAGTGCCCTTACCGGGAACTTCTCCCTTGTAAAGATTAACTAACCCCTCCTTTAATTTTTGATTATTATCACGGTGTGCAATATAAATTGCACAAACTCCACAATAAAGACCGCAAGGTGCAACAAAATCCGGATTTATTTTCATAATTTCAATCCTCCAATCGTCTTCTTAATAGTTCTGGCTGTGATATTACGACCCAAATCGAAGAGCATAAATGGAATGGTTGGTTAGACCTTGTTGACTGCTTCCTCCGGGAGTGAGGCTGGCCGACCTTCCAGAGCGTGCTGCCAGGGCCATCGTCCCTCCACTTCGAGCTGTAAAGCCATGCTGAGGAAAGTACGGATCAGGACGATCAGTCCGAGGATCAAAACGTTTTCCAGCGTGGGTGCAACGACGACCGTCCTGATAATATCACCTGCCACGAGGAACTCAAGACCCAATAGGATGGCCCGCCCCAGACCTTGCCGGTAGAGTTTGTACGAGTTGCCGGGACTCTCCTGCCTGCGAAAAAGGAAGCGGCAAGTAGAGATGATCGCCCCGATTACAATTACTAAAACCCCAACGGCGTCAACCGCCATCCCTATGTTACCCATCAGTTCACGAAAGTAATCCATTACTCCTCCTAAGGGCTCAGTCAGAAATAACTTCACATACCTACATCCAGGTGAAACGTAAGCATCTGCTCTGATGTATGCTCATCCGTCCATGAGTCACTTTATGATTGATTAAAATTCCCACGGCGATTCAATGGGCTGAGGAGTTGTTACCCGTAATGTTTTTCCTCCTCATCCGGGGTTACTGCATCCTGCTCGATATCCCGGGCCTGACCAGCTTTTGCGTTCAACTCCTTATAATATTCGTGCTGGATAAGAAGATTCATGATCTCGTTGCTCCCGGTCCAGATCATGGAGAGACGTCCGTCGCGCAGCAGCCGCTCGATGGGGTAGACGGTGGTGTAACCGATCCCGCCCATTATCTGCATGGCCTTGTTGACCACGTCCCAGCTGTTCTCGGTGGCCACCTTTTTGGCCTCTGATACGAGTCTTCTGGCATCTCCACCGCTGTCGGCTAACCTTGCAGCGGCGTAGCATAGGGCTCGGCCGGCATCTAAGAGTGCCGCAGAATCGGCCACCATGAAGCTGACCGCCTGAAAGTTGTTGATGACCTTTCCAAAGGCCTTGCGCCGGGTGGAATATCGGGCAGCCACCTCCAGGGCCGCCCTGCCGGCGCCAACGGCCCCGGCTCCGGAAAGAAGCCGTTCAGGGACCATCATGCGGTTGAAGACGGCATATGCCCCATGGGGTTTTCCCACCAGGTTTTCTTTTGGGACGCGAACATCTTTAAAGACGAGACGACCCGTACCGCCTCCCCGGGTCCCCATGAGTTGGTAGATGTTCTGGACTTCCACACCAAAATCCCTCTCCACGATGAAACAACTGATGGATTTATGGGGGGGTGCCTCCGGGGCTGACTTGGCATAAACCAGAAACCAGTCCGAATCCTGGGCACCAACCACAAATCGCTTTTCCCCGTTGAGGATATAAGAGTCCCCATCCTCTACTGCAGTGGTGGTGGCCCCAAAGAAATCAGATCCTCCCCTCGGTTCGGTGAGGGCTTCGGCACTGTAAAGCTTGCCCGAAAGGGTAGGGGCCAGGTACTTTGTTTTCTGCTCCTCGGTGCCAAAAAGATTGATTGCTTCACCTACAATACTCGGCATCACATAGGCGCAGCCGAGGGAGGTGCCCAGCACGCCCACCTCTTCGCACGCGGCTACATTGGTAACCCAGTTGAGGTCGCGACCGCCGTATTCTTTGGGAAATCTTGTCCCTAAAATACCGAGAGGGCCCGCCTTTTCCACAAACCAGCGGCCAGACTCGATCTCGCCGCTATCCATATCTCTGACCATCTGGCTGGGAACTTCGTTTTTTACGAATTCCCTGACCTCATGACAAAACGCCATCTCCTCTTCATTTAAAAGAAAATGAAACATAGCTGACTACCTCCAGTCTTATGGTTTCTTAGGTTGCCAGAAGGGGCCGGTCTTTCCCACTTCCCTGAAGGTCGCGACCATCTCCTTCCCGTACTCACGGCTGCGGGAGACCCAATCGGGGTCCATCCGCTTTTTAAAGTAGCTTCCTGAAAAGAGCTTTACCAGGTCGTTAAGGGGGGTGATTCCTTCTTCGGTGCCCTGAACGAACCCGGTCCAGTTTCGAATGTGTTCTTCCGACCGGAAGAGATTCATGGTGCTTCAGGCAAAGGGTATGTCCGCGCGCCAATTCCAAAAGGGAATTGCCACATAGGTCATCAGCCCCTCGGGTTCGCTTTTCAGGACAACGCCGTCCCGTATCTCCACAACGATCGATTCTCCGCAATCCAGACAGGGGGCATCGATCCGGACGGTCTTTTCCGGAAATAGCCAGCAGACTGCCAGCGACTCAAATCCTCACTGGCCAAACCACTTCTGATGACCATCGATAGTGATACGATACTGTGTGGGGAGGTTGTTGAATGGAGCGAACGAGGCGATGAGATCGGTGTTTGGAAACAGCCATCCGGGAACACCTGCCGAAAAAAGATCGTGAAGGGCCTTTCGACCGTCCTCCGGTGAAACTCCCATCTCGGCGGCAATCTCGGTATAGTGGGGCGCCTGTCCTGTTTCCACCATTTGTTTCATGATGATTTGAAAGGTCCTATCCAAAGCGGTTGGCTCATCCATCAGATTCATCTCCTTTCATCTTGTCTGTTCATATTTTTTATAATTCAGTTTCTTGCTGCCGATTTTTCCTTGACCCTAACGTTGCAAAAGTCGAGGATGCCGCAGATATTAGACGTCGAGGGTGAAGCTGTAGTACTTTACCGCGAACCCTCGACAACACAGTAGATGCGGTATCATCGGCTTTCCCGAAGGGTAAATAAAATGGCTGTCTTTGTTTGTTTTCAGGATGTAACCTTCAGTGGATTCCAGGAATATATCAATAATTGAAAAATAAGCTGTATTTATAATCTTTAAACCTGTTTTGCCATTTTATTTATGCAACCAAGGGGTTAACTTTGGTTCGCATAAACTTCAGACCCCAGACCATGAGGCTTCCCTGGACTGCCACTGCCACCAAAATACCTATTAGATGTCCGAAAGTAGATATTACATTATTTGAGTAGAAATACCAGACCGTAAACACACCGACAGGTATATTCAGAAATGCGCTGATAAAGAATCCGGGATTATATTTCCATTTTATTACGAACATCCCTGCGTGGGAGGCTGCATTGAGAATCGAAAAATATGCTGTCCATATCCCGATAGAAATATCTACTGTGCCCGCCAGAATGGCTGATAACGGAAACGCGATAAAAATTATTGGAATATTGATCCATAAAGCCGCCCTTTTTGAGATTGGCCATTCATTTTCATTGGATCCCAGTACTTTTTTGTTGAATGTTTCAAGGAAACCGCCAGGAAACACATACTCCTCGAATTGATGTAACCAGTAAACGGGAAGCTGTATCCAAATCAAAAAAAGAGCGAAATCTATTTCCAGAACAAAAAGGAAAATTAATATCGTCGAGTAGACAGCAAGAAATATGGTAGATTTGGGCCAGTGTTCTTCTATCCACGACATCATGGTTTCACACTCACGTAAATTGATGTAGTTTGTCAGCCTCCAGAATCATACGATATAAACTCAAGTAATGAACCATCTGGATCTCTGAAATATACACTTATCCCTTCCCCTTTTGCACCAAACCTTTGCACCGGCCCAATTTCTATTTCAACGTCATGATTTCTCAGATGATCAATTGCGCTATCAATATCCCCAGGCCAAATAAAGCATAAATCACTGCCACCAGGCACTACAGGTATTTTCGCCACAGGTGTAGCGTGTACATTTGGCCCATGGCAATTCAACTGTGTTTCTCCAAACCTATAAGCCCAGCCACTTCCAACAGGCACAGTTTCTGCTCCCATAACCTCACTGTAAAACCTGTTCGACCGTTCCCAATCAGAAATATGTACTACACAATGATCCAGTTTTATGTCTACCATCAGAGAAACTCCTTTTTGGCTGGGCCATAGCCTTGAAGTAGACCAGGAAGTTTATAAGCCCCCAACTCAGAATTTCGTTCCGCGTGATCGTCCCGCCGCCGGTAGATAAGCTGTTGCCGGGTTACCTGTCTTTCTTTTTTTCCTTTTTGGCCAGTTTCTTTTCTTTAGCTGTTTTCTGTGGCTTTTTCTTCGCGGCTTTTTTTGCGTCTTGTGATTTGGACATGTGGTTCACCTCCCTTGCGAAAGCTTGATATCTTATACTATATATCATCTATCACCACCAGATATAAATAACAAGTCTGATGACCACGTGAGACCTTTGAAAAAGACCAGAACCCCGCGGGTGCACCCTATCAGGCTATTGGATACGCAGTGTCAGGATCATTAGCTGCATATTTTGACATGGACTGCACAGAGAACGCGTGCTATATATTAAAGATTAGCCACCGGTGCTGTTGTTGCGCCCGGAATCGGGAGGTATCAAACCCATGTTTTGTAATCGGATGCTCAGGCACAATCCCCGTGGCAATAGAATCATTGGGCTTGGAATCGCCTGCGTTATGCTTGCCATCCTCTTTGCCGGTTGTGCGGCAACCCCCATGATCGGGGGCCCCCTGGAGCAGAGAAAACTCAAGGCCGGGATCTACGAAGGGGTCTATATGGGAGGGCCTAACAAGGTCGTTGTGATGGTAACCATCGAAGACAACAGGATCGTCCGTATTGAAATGGTCGAACACTGGGAGCTAAAGGGAAAGGCGGCCGAATCTCTCACGCTGAAAAGGATCATGGAACAGCAATCAACACGGGTCGATGCGGTAAGCGGGGCCACAAACAGCAGCCTGGTCATAATGAATGCGGTACAGCGGGCCGTTGAAAAGGCGTATTCGGATTAGGAGATTCATGAAATCTGACATCCAGACATTTGGTAAATTCCGATATTTTTTCCTGGTCAACGGCATGCTCCTGGGCAATATCTCTGCTAACCTTATCGGTGACTTTATCACCAATATCTTTCTTGCCCATCGCAGTCTTGACGCATCCGAGGGACTTTTATCCCTGCTTCGCCACCTGGATATTGCCTATGGAATTATCTGCATGGGAGTCATTTTCATCATTACCATCTGGTATGAAAGACCCATCCGAAGATGTATAAGGCAATTTGCCGATAGTGCGGAGCCTGATCCCGGATTGCTGGATTCTGCCAGACGAAGGCTGCTCAATGAACCTTATATGGTAGTGCTTATGGATATTGTCATTTGGGGATTCGGGTCAATCATGTTCGCTTTTATGGGTTCTCCCGGAGGATTGAGTATGGGAATTGCCGGCGGACTTATCACTATAATGATTGCCTTTTTCTTCGTGGAGCATGTTTCCCAGCACAATCTGGTCCCTTTGTTTTTCCCTGATGGTGGTCTTTCAAAAGTTAAAGGGGTCCGATCCATCAACTTGCAAATCAGGCTGGGGGCTCTCATTTTTTCGGTGTCAGTCGTTCCTCTCGCCTTTATCCACCTGACCATCCATCAGTTCCGGGATATGCAGATCAATGGTAAGATAACCCCACTCATGCTGGCAGACAGAATCCAGACAACTATTGCCGATGAGAGTATTGTGTTTATGGTGATGGCCATTCTGATTGCCATACTGTTCGTGCATCATCTTAAAAAGCCTGTTGCTGAAATCATCCGTACCATGAGCCGGGTAAAAAAAGGGGATCTAAACGCAAAGGCCATCGTTTATACCAATGATGAGATCGGGTTTGCCGGAGAGGCCCTTAATGCCATGACAGAAGGGTTAAGGGAACGGGAGTTGATTAAGGACACATTCGGCCGGTATGTTGATTCCAAGGTAAGGGATGAAATTTTAAACGGCAGTATCCCCCTCGACGGTGAACTCAAAGAGGCAACCATCCTGTTTGCAGATCTTCGTAATTTCACCCCCCTGGTGGAGATGACTCCCCCAAAAGAATTGATCTATCTGCTGAATGACTATTTAAACGCAATGTCGGAAACCATCAAGAAACATGGCGGCCTGATCCTTCAGTTCATTGGGGATGAGATAGAGGCGGTCTTTGGATCTACGATTTATGAACCAGGCCATGTATATTTTGCAGTACAGGCAGCCCTTGGCATGCGAAAGCGTCTTGAAGAGATAAATAAGATCCACTCCCAAAAAGGATATGCACCCCTGAGCCATGGTATCGGCATCCATACTGGAAAGGTCCTGGCTGCAAATATCGGCAGTTCGGATCGGTCTGCCTATTCCCTGATCGGTGATACGGTTAATCTGGCCTCTCGAATCCAGGACCTGAACAAGGAATTCGGGACAGATATTCTTGTCAGTTAGAAGGTTGCAAAGGGACTTGAAAATGAGTTTAATTTTCAACCCATGCCTGTAATAAAGGTGAAAGGTAAATCAGAGTCTGTTCAGACTTTTTCCCTTGTAAAAATGAGGACGCTGCCCTGAGTAGATCTCGATATATGGCGTCTTTTCATTGCCAAAAAAACTCCCTCGAAGAGGACTTAAGTTTTTGCCTTTCTTCCCACCGGAGCGTAGGCCCCCACGGGCCGGAGGCAGGAAAGGCAAAAAATCCTGAGAATCCATGCCTGCCCCGCGCATGGCGGGGTAGATCCTGTCTAAACAAGAGAAAAGGGCTTTATGATCAGTTTTGGGTTTACAAGGCAGAGATTTGATGGTAATTACCTGCACGTACAAACCAAACGCGGGGTCAGACCCTGGATTATAAATGATCCTGGGGAAAAACAGTTCTGGCCCTTTTTCCTACAGAAAGGGAGGTTGTAAAATGATCGGAGTTGTTGCGAAGCTGTCCATTCAAGAGGCAAAGATTGATGAAGCCATCGATCTCATAAAGGAACTCATGGCGGGTGTGGCCACTGAAGAGGGGACCCTCTCCTATACCATGAACCAGGATAAGGCCAATCCCGGCACAATCGTCATTATGGAACGCTACAAGGACAAGGAGGCTTTTGATTTTCATTCCTCCACTCCCCACTTCAAGACTTTCTTCGGGAAGATCGGTGGACTCCTTGCTGGAAAACCCGACATCAGTATCATGGATGAGATCCATTCCATCGGGCGCTAGTTAGTGTCCATCCATTAATCCCAATGTGTGGGCGCTGTGGGATGCTGTCATAAAATCAGAAATATCTGCCTGCCTTTCCCTTTTCTCCAAGCCTTCCACGCAGGACCAGCAGGGTTTGGTTTCTGTCTTCCATATTCAGGACGTGCTCCAGGCCACCTGCATCGATACTCATATTAATCGCTTCCTTGGTCAAACGGAGACCCATGGGGTTTTTGCTGTTCATTGTACGGGCCAGTTCGAGGGCTGTCTCCATCAGCTGATCTGGCTCCACCAACCGGCTGACAAGACCGAGAGACATTGCTTCTTCAGCCGATATGAAATTACCTGTGAGCATGAATTCGTATGCCCTTCCCGCCCCAATAAGACGGGGCAGAAAATAGCTGCACGCCATATCGGCTCCGCCGAGTCCTATGTTGATGAAGGCCGCAGAAAAACGGGACTCGTTGCTGATTACCCTCAGATCAGATGCAAGGGCAAAGCTGAAACCCAGACCCACCGCTGCCCCATGGACAGCACAGATGATGGGCTGCGGAACCTGGCGCATGGCCAGGTTAAGACGCGCCAACCGGCTCTGAAACCTGTAAAACATATCGGTATCCATCTCAGGCATAATCTTCATGACTGCTTTCATATCCAGCCCGGCGCAGAAATTTCTTTTCCCGTTTCCTCTCAGGATAATGACGTGCGTATCAAGATCGTAGAGCCGATCTCTCCAGAACGACTCTAACTCTTCCGCCATTTCTTCATTGACCGAGTTAAACCTTCGGGGGCGGTTGAGGGATAAGACCCCGATGCCATCTTCTACTACTTCGTACTCTATGGTTTCATACTTCATGGTTCAGGCCTCCTTCCGATAAAGCGCTAAAATTCCTTCCATGGGGCTCAGATTCTGCAGCAGGCGAAACCCGGGATATCTCGGCAGTATTCTGTTTAGGCCGTATACCATGAATATGGAGCCCTTTTTGGCCTTTTCCGCCAGTATCTCAGCAAACTCCTCGTGCATTATAAGATAAGTGTAGAAGATGTCAAAGGACTCAATACCCGTGCCTGTCTTGCGCCTAATCGAGTCATGAGTGGTCTTCTCAGTGGAGTCTCCGTGGAATAAAAAGATATTTACGGGAGGAGATAGAAGACCTTCTTGCTGGAGAGTGCTGTCAAGCTCGGCCCGCAAAGGGTCGTACTCTTCGAGGGTCCATTCGTCAAGCTCTATGCCGACCGAGAGTTTGACAAGATAGCTGAAAAACAGATTTACTCTACCATCAGCGCATCCCAGATCCAGAAAGGCGGTCTCGTCAGGCTTTATTATCTCTTCAGAAATAAGACGATCTGCACAGGCAAGTAATGTCATCAGATCGGTAGATCTCCTGAATCCGAGAGGACCCACAGCACCCACTTTTCTCCGGTCATAGAACCCGGCAACCTCAGCGAGGCTTTTCTTCAGGTGCTGGTCCATTTTCTCAAAACCGGCTTAATGTTTTCATGGAGTATGAAAAGGGTGTTAACCTCTTCACTCTCCTTTTCTCTCAGTTCCATTATTATGCGCGGGTCGATTAGATCAGTTATTTTTTTGCAGAGATAATTGATGCAGATTACATGGCGTGCCATAAGGAGGCATCCATTTTTTCCCAAAAGGAAACAACTGCCGGTCTGCTGTTTTGTTTTGGGGAGCTTGACGCCGAGAAGGAGATTGATAAGGAGGAGCCAGCCGTCATACCTATTTTCAAGGCCGGCACCACAGCAGGAGCCACCCTCCTCCTGTTCACATCGCCTGCATACCTCTACGATCCCTGTCATAGCCATCTCCTTGCGGGAGGCAACAACGGCGGTCTTCAGATGTGCCAGGAGATCCACGAGTCTCTTTTCTTTGAGAAGATTGTCTCCAAACTCCTTATAATAATGCCGGGCCCAGGCAATCTTTTCGTCAATGGGGTTTGAAAGAGATGTCTTCTTCAGGATCATTGGGTCTTCTTTTTCTTTGCCGGAGTCCTTTTCTTTTTTTTCTCCTCCTTCTCGTTATTACCGAAATTCTTCAGCCCTTCAGCCAACTCCTTCAGCTTCTGGTCGACTAAGTAGTTAATGCTCCCCTTAGGATATGCGCCTTTTGCATTTTTTACCCCGGACTTTTTCCCGGTCAGGATCTCAATACCCTCATCAATTGTTTTGACGGGATATACATGAAACCGGCCCTTTTTTACAGCCTCGACCACGTCTTTTCGAAGCATCAGGTCTTTGACATTGCTATGGGGTATCATAACACCCTGGTTATCTGCAACTCCCATTTTGCCGCAGCAATCAAAGAACCCTTCTATTTTTTCATTGACGCCCCCTATGGCCTGGACCTCTCCGTTCTGGTTGACCGAACCTGTGACGGCTATATACTGTTTGAGAGGGACTTCGGTTAAACTTGAAAGAAGTGCATAGATCTCTGTGGAAGAGGCACTATCACCGTCCACACCACCGTAAGATTGCTCAAAGGCGATGCTGGCGCTTATGGTCAGCGGTTTGTCCTGAGCATATTTTTTTCTGAGATATCCGCCCAAGATCAACACACCCTTGTTATGAGTGTTGCCTGACATATCCGCTTCCCGCTCAATGTTAATGATCCCTGCCCGCCCCATGGATGTGGAGCAGGTGATGCGGGAAGGTTTGCCGAACATATAATCCCCCATTGAGTAGACGGCCAGCCCGTTGATCTGTCCAACCACATCTCCCTTCACATCGATCATCAGGGTTCCCCGGTCTATCATCTCCTGAATGTGGTCTTCCACCATGCTTGACCTGAATTTCCTGGCCTCTATGGCTTCCTCCACATGGGCTTCTCCCACCAGCGCTTTACTCTCCTTTCCCGCAAAGAAATTGGCCTCTCGTATATAATCGGTAATTTCCGGGAAACTGGTGGAGATCTTCTCCTGCCTGCCTGACATGCGGACTGCCTGTTCCATCAGGGCCGCTACCCCTGTCCTGTCAAAAGGGTTAAGACCCTCTTGCTCGGTTTTCATCTTAATGAAGCTCGAGATCTGCTGGATGGAATTTTCATTCTTATCCATTGCAGTATCGAAATCTGCCCTGACCTTGAATATTTTTTTGAAGTCTTCGTCAAAGTTCAGGAGAAGGTGGTAGAGATGGGCATCGGAAATAACCACAACCTTGAGATCAATATCGATGGGCTCCGGCTTGAGGCCGCTGGTGGTGAACAGATAGAAGGGGTCATAGGTCTGAATCTCAAGTTCTTCGCTTTTGAGCGCCCTCTTAAGGGCCTGCCACACGCCAGGTTCTACAACGGCGTCTAAAAGATTGATAACCAGATAACCTCCCATGGCCTTTATAAGGGAGCCTGCCTTGATCTTGCTGAAATCGGTCCGCCACACTCCTGATCTGTCAACGATCTTCTCGATGCTCCCAAAGATATTTCTATAGGTAGGGTAGCTCTCTATGATTACCGGCGGGCCTTTCTGCTCGCTGTTGTCAACCAGGAGATTTACTTTGTAGGGTTGAAACTGATCCCCTTCAGGCGCCATCACAGGCAGCCCCGGTATCTGAGCCTGTTGCTGGGGCATGAAGATCTGAAGATTATTGGCCATCTCTTCGAGCATGGTTTCTACATATTTTTTTATCGCCTTGGCTGTGTATTTTTTAATGAGGGGAGCAGCCAGGTCTGATGCATTTTTCATGAACACGACCCGGTCCATCTCCTCTACCTTTTCCTGGATCTCTTTCTGAAGGTCTCTGAGTTCAAGGAAGATCTGCTCGACCTGCCCCCGCAAACCGTCATACTTCTCCTTCATTGCCTCAAACTCATCTTTTGGGAATCTCCCCTTTTCAACCATCGCCTCAATCTGATCGATGTGTGTGGGTTTCCCATCAACCAGAGGCATGACCTCCGGTCTTTTGATCTGTCCCACCTGAACATCCACAAGAGCAAAACCTTCCTCTTTTACCTTCTCGTCGAGATTTTTGAAAAAGCCTTTCCCTTTTTGTTCGTAGGCTTCCAGAATCTCTTTTTTCATGCTCACATATTCCTGGCTTTCAAAAAGCTGCGGGATCTGTTTTTTTAATGCAGCTACAAAACTGTTGATATCTTTTTTGAAGGGAAGACCGGTCCCTCCCTTGAGGCGGAGAAGGATGGGGGCTTCGGGGTTTTTAAAGTTGTTTACATAGCAGAGATCGTGAGGGACCCTGTCTTTCTTTGATATCTCCTGGAGCAGTTTTCTGACCGTGGACATCCTGCCGGTTCCTGCCCTCCCGGTGACAAATACGTTGTATCCCCGTCTGTCGATACCCATCCCGAATTTGAATGCTTCAACCGCTCTTTCCTGTCCTATGATTTCTTTCAAAGGTTTGAGATCATCCGTGGTTTTAAAAGGGAGTGTGGCAGGGTCAAGTCTCCATCTGAGATTTTCAAGAGGAACTTCCGCATAAGAATTTTTCCTGGGCATTATTGATCTCCTTGTCTTCGGTTAAATCGTCTTAATCTTTATGTAGAGCGCCTTTTGAGGCTTCTTTTTAGGTACCACAATGTTTAATATTCCGTTATTGAGAGTAGCCTTGATTTCGCTTTTTTGCGCATGGAAGGGGAGGGGGATAGTGCGGGAAAAACGACTGAGTTTTCTCTCGACCCTTTTATAATACCCGCTTCCCTCAACAGACACCTCCTTTTTACTGCCTTTGATGGTCAGCTTGTCGTCGGAAATTGTTATATCCAGGGTCTTGGGGTCAATTCCCGGGAGTACCGCCTTAATCAAAAAAGTGTCTTCCGTGAGGAACGTCTCTAATGAAAAACCCCTTGACACATCTTCCAGAAACAGTTCTGCCCCTATATCGGGCCAACACCGGTTAAAGAGACGGTCCATATCCCTTCGCATTTTATTTATCTCTTTATCCATCCAGGGGATCAATTCTGACATGGCAGGATCTCCTTATTTGTTAGATATTGGCAAATCTATAACTTTAGGCATTTTAGGCACTTTAGCTCACTTTAGGCACTTAAATCCAGGTCCAGGATTACTCTTCTTCCCTATAACCACCCGGCACTGGTTGCCCATCCACATACACCCGGTTTTTATCGTCAAGGGCGAACCGGCCCCTTGCTATCATTTCTACGGTTCGGGGAAAGATCTTCCAGTCTCCTGCCTCTTTCAGACGTTCCTGATGTTCATCCGCCACCGCTGTAAGTTTTTCCCTGTTTTTTATTAATGTTTCCAGCGATTCAGGTAGTTCTACCGGGACAGGGTCTGATACCATTAATAAAGGACCCGAGTCAACGCCTTCATCTGTCCATAGAGTAGAGGACCTCAACATCTTTTCCCCGGCAGAAATCGCATCTTGAACCGCATGGTCGCCAATAAATCTTCTTCTGCCGTCAGGGAGAGATATGGAAAGATCCGCAGGATGAACGTTTACGCATCTTTCTAAGGTAATATAGCTCATATACCCGCCTAAAGCAATTACATCGATCTCAAAGGCCTCCACCAGTCTCTTGGCCGTCAGGTCATATTCTCTCCTCGCGGCCATGCCTTCGGGAGTCCCAACACTTCTTTTAATGGATTTTTCGGCATGGAAGGCCCTGATGTCATAGCTGAAATAGGAAAGACCGTTTTCCAATGCGATCTTTTCTCCGGCAGATTGGCCGTCTGAGCGGTCGCTGAATATAAAGATAGTTTCAAAGGGTGATTTCCCTTCAAGGGACACCAGCCTTTTTTCGTGTTCCAAGAGCCTCATGATATTTGTCCCGGAACCTGACATAAAAGCGGCAACCCTCATGGGCCGGCCTTCTTTTTCAGGGTCAAAAATGGGTGTAATCGTCATTTATAGTCCTCGCTGTCGGAATCTTATGTAGGCGAATGATCGAAAGGCTCAAGGCATTAGACAGTTACCAATTGAGTTTTGTGTAAATCTGCCAGAGGCAGACAAGAAGCACAAGAGATTTTCTATAATGCTCGCAAGCCCCACTATAGCGGGGTGGAAAAAGATGAACGTCCAGGTAAGCGAAGACTCCGACATCGAATAAAAAACAAGCACCAACTTTAGGCACTTTAGTTCACTTTAGGCATTTTAGGCATTTCTTCGGTAATCCATCAGTATCTCAACCGGCTTCAGGCCATAGGGGGTTCCCTGTTCTATGGCCGCAAGTACGCTTCCTCCGCCTGTAAAATAATAAGAGTCGGGGTCATCCAGACCCGCCATGTAGATCCCGGGGCAGAGATTTCGGAGCTCCTGCAGCGTGTCTCCACCGGCAAAGAGCCTGGTGGTAGAGTCATTTTCGGCAATCAATCGATACAGTGCCCTGGAGCCCTCAAAAAAGAGGGGCATAAGCCCCATGACGGCATTAACAAAAATTGTTTTGGCAGTGGTGATTACATCCACAACTCTTTTATCCTGAAAGGATTCAGGCGCTATATCGAGGATATACTTAACATCCCCACCCTCTCTCACTTTATCAATCCCGATGGATCGATATTGCCCTTCAATCCTCTCCTCTGTGCTCTCCGATTCCACGAGATATGGCATTTCCAGAATCTTGTTTTCTTCTCTGTCTAATTCGACAAGTTCCATTGCAAGGGCCCTGTCTTCATCTGATACACCGGCAATATCCACCCCGTATCTTGCAGCAAGAAAGGTGTTATACATCAGCCCTCCGAGAATCAGATGGTCAACTCTTTTATAAAGGGCCTTGAGGGGACCGATCTTTGTATCGTATTTGGCCCCGGCAACTACTGCCACAAACGGTCTTTCAGGTTCAAGCACCCTGTGAAGATTCATCAGCTCCTTCTGGAGCAGAATTCCCGCAAACGAGGGCAGCCTATCTGCAATATCATAGGTTGACGCATGGGCACGCCACGAACCGAATGCATCATTAACAAAAAGGTCTGCAAGGGATGAAAGCTCCTCAGCTAAAATTTCCCTTTCCGGACCTTTTGACTGCTCACCCCGAAACCAGCGTGAATTGGGAAGATAAATCATTCCGATCTTCCCCTCCCTCAGGTCTTCAAGGGCAGATTCTATGGATTTGTCCATATGGGTAATCCCCATGTCAGGATCTATCGGGAACTCCTGTATATGAATTTTAACAGGAAGCTTCTGTTCCAGATACCTGACGATGGGTGTGATGGATTCCCCCTCTCTGCAAACGATGTTGCCGGTTTTCTTGTCTTTGGGTCTCCCCACATGGGTTATCAGGATCGGTTTTCCCCCACCTGCGGCGATGGCATAAAGGGTGCCAATGGTGGCATCGATACGGTAAGGGTCTTTGATTTGACCGTTTTTAACCACATTATGATCCACCCTTAACAGGACGGTCTTTCCTTTAATGGGAGCTTGTTGTATAAGCCTCAGACGGGGATCCAGTTTGCCCTTTTCCATTTGGAATCCTCCACAGTTCGGATTATAAGATTCACATCATCCCTAATCAGTTGTGAAATTCTTACTGAACGGGGCTGAAAAGTCAAGTTGCGAATTCCAATTTTTACCCCGATATTGTATTGGAATTCGGGAGAGTTGACAGAATATATTATCATATCTATGAGGAATGCGGATTCAATTGGAACATCGGGGTTCAGCTTAAGGAGTCATAACCATGATCGTACGAAATATAAATGACAGGGAAGTGATGGATACCACATATCTCGCTCATGGCGGGGCTATCGCTCAGATGATTTTAGACCGTCGGATCTTGAAAGAGATCGGTTTTCTAGCCATTGCGAGCTTGAAACCGGGGAAGGAAATTGAGGCCCATGTGGACCCGATGGAAGAGATTTATTTCGTTCTGAGCGGGTCGGGTGAAATGAAGGTCGATGAGGAGGCAAGGGGGGTAACACCGGGAGACGCTGTCTGGGTCCCGGTGGGGTCCAGTCATGCGCTCCTGAACAACGGTGAGGAGGATTGCCTCATTCTGGTTGTTGCATCCAAAGCCGGGTAGGAGAGGCCCTTGAACGTCCTTATTATCAGACCAGGCGCCTTAGGGGATACCCTCATGCTGCTGCCGGCCCTAATAGATCTCTCGGATAGGGTAACCGTCACCTTTGTGGGCAGGGAGCCAGGTCTCGACTTCATCCGGCCCTGGGTCCATTGTGCAATGGATATGGAGAGATCCGGCTGGCACAGGCTTTTCGTAAATAGAACAGATGGGGAAGGACTACCGGTTTCGAAAGCAGAAATTGCAGCGGCTTTTTTTAACGATCAAGATGGGGTCATCCGAAATAACCTGCGATCATTTCTGCCTGAGGCCTCTGTCCATATCTTCCGATCCTTTCCGTTGGAAGGTGAGAATGTCCATGTGGCCAGGTACCTGGCCGAATGCCTGAAATCCGCGGGGCTCCCGGTTGATTCTGATAGATCAATCGAGGCTATACAAGGCGGTATTCTGAGTAAAAAACATGGTTTATCCCGAAGGCCGAACAAGATTGTACTGCACCCGGGCTCGGGATCATTAGAGAAAAACCACCCTCCCGAGTTCTGGTCAGATCTCATCAAAAGATTTTGCAGTGAAACCGACTTCGGCAGTCTCAAACCTGTTTTTCTTTTAGGGCCGGCAGAGGAATCGCTTCATTCCTACTATGAGGATAGCCTTCAGTCTGAGGATGCTCGGATAATTTTTTGTCCGGACAAAGAACGCCTCATTAAGACACTCAATGAGGCGGTTTTATGCTTGGGGCATGACAGCGGCGTAACGCACCTTTCCGCTATGCTCGGAATTCCTACGGTTGCGCTCTTCAAAAAAAGCGATGCCGTACAGTGGGGTCCATTAGGGCCTAAGGTGACCGTGATTCAAAACCAGGAACCCGGCAGGGAACTTATCGAGAGCATACTTAAGGCGTCAAGAGATTTTTTTGAAATGCATTGATATCCAGTATCCAGAAACCAGTATCCAGTAGCTCGGTCCTATGAATCTCGGGCTCCACCAGAAAGGCAACCTTGAACCTTTGAACCCTGAACCCGTGAACAGCCTCTTTATTTAACAGTTGGCAGCATCTCCTGGGGCTGTGTGAGAAGAAATTCGCCCTTTTCTATCCACCCTTTCAATATGTTTGCAATCTCGAGGGATCTGGTATAGGAGGTGAGGGGGACGGAGTGGATCTCGTGACCGTTAAGATTGATCTCCCCGCTTTTTAATTCTGCATAGCTTACCTGGCCCAAACTGGTTGGGGTGCCATTTGGATAGTCGTTCCCGTAGTCGATAATCTGGGTGTGGATTTCTTCATCAGAAACAGCCGTAAAACGGGCTATTTCCGCATTGAGTATCGGAATAGGAATACCTAAGCCCACCGCAAGAGAGCAGCCATAGCCAAGCAGACTCACACCAACCACCCACCTGGGGTCCATCTCTTTGAGGTCGCCCATGACCATAAGGGTGCCTGAAGGGGACAGGGGTATGCCATTCTTATCCCTCTTGACGTCGGGTTTATGCTGTGTCCCTGGACCCGTAATATGACCCTTTGCACCTCCGAGAAATATCCTCGTGCCCAGTCCTATTGTGCGATAATAAGGGTCATTGAAGAGGGGGCTCAACTGGCCTGAAGTGGCATAGTTTCCGTTTCCGGCATTTGGTTTAAGAACCCCCATATACGTATATATAGTCTTGTTGGTCAGATTAATCGCACAATTATAGTTCTGATAGCCGTTCCTGGGATTAAGCAACAGGGCATAAGGGAGATCCTTAAGAGCAACTTTTTTTCTGAGATCCCGTTTTGGATAACAGTCGGTTCCATAGGCGGTAGCCCTGAGCTCTACCTTCTTCCCTGCCACTAAATCTTCGATAACATGACCGCCTCCGTACTTGAACTGCCCCGGATGCACCCCGTTCAAAGGATCGTCTTCAGTGGGTTCAGTGGCCCCGATATAGATGTCAACGGCAGCTAAGCCGGCATAAGCGGGAACATCATTCATCCATACCTTAGATGCCTTCATGGTAGGCTTGGTATGCCCGAAATTGATAAAGGCCCCGGACGAACACATAGTAGAAAAAGTCCCGGTTGTGACCACGTCAATTTCACGGGCCGCTTTTTCAGCGCCTTTCTTCTTGACAATATCAACCATCTCATCGGCCGTAACCACGACGACCTTACCCTTTTTTATCCTCCGGTTGATTTCGTCTATTGTCTTTGAAACCTTTTTTGTAGCCATTTTTATTTAACCTCCCACCGTATAATAGGCTGTATAAACCTCGCTGACAAGAAAAAATTTGAAACGCCATTGAATTTTGGTAGATTCGTCTTTCTTAAAAAAATGAACGATGCACTTCACCCCTACTTTTTTTGCGCCCCAGATTGTCGTTTGAGCCATTTCAGGAGTTCCAGGCCCGTACGGTTTCCGGGATCGGCTGCCAGGATCCTTTTTGCCATACCCATTGCTTTTGCAAACTGTTTCCGTTTGATATAGTATTGCGCTGAAGCGGTCAGAAAATCCATATTCTCAGGTTGAGCCCGGGTTGCTCACATCCTTTTTTACCAGGATGTCCACCGGTCTCACGGATCTGCCGTCACCCCTTTTCCGGCAGCCCCGACTCCCACCGGACCTGGATTCTTTACTGGGAATTGCCTTTCGTTCTTTTTAGCAACGCCTCGGTTCCAGCACCCCAGTTCAGAATGGCGCCAAGGGCTTCTTTCATGGGAACTTCCAGCTTTTGAACCTTTTCACGGCTGACGATCTGAAGGGTGCCCACCCCGGGCGTAGGTGCAAGTGGTACCAAGACGGTGAACTTGCCTCCAGCATGTTCTTCGACAATAAAGCCTAAGAGATCCGTGCCGGGGTCTGTGCCAATCAGCGCAGGCTGAAGCTGATTCGGCACGTCTCGGCCCGATACCCTTCTGGCTAGATTTCGAAGAATTACATAGGGCGGGATCCGGTTCAGAAATGTTTCCTCGATCCACTTCCCAAAACGCCCGTAGGTGGAGACCTATTTAGGGTCACGGGCGGGTATCTTGATCTTGGCTCTGTGTATGAACAATCCCCTCAACTTATCCCAGAAATCTCCTCCAAGTACAAAAAGGCTTGAAAGCAAGAGTAGATCGCCGATGAGATTCGCAGCAAAACGGTAGTTTTCATATCCCGGAATCCTCTGTAGCAAATAGGGTCCGACCCAGCCGAAAAGGATCGGCAGTAAAAACATAACAAGCCCAACCCGATAACGCGCCAGGCTCACCTCGTCAGAGGGCGCCATCTTCTTGAAAAATCCCCAGAATTTTCCTTTGATATGGTTGAACCCCGCCTTTCCCATGATGGCCGCCGCCGCCACCCACAGAAGTTCGGGTATCCCTAACATCAGGAGTCCTGAAAGGGCCGTCTTCCACCCGGTAGGCAGGGCCGTGGCCGTAACCAAGGGAATGAACAAGGGGCTCAAAAGCCCCAGAACAAACAACATGATGCCGCCACAAAAACGCCATCCCGGTCTGGTTTGCCCACCCGTTGGTTTTTTCTCGGCCATCACTCCCTCCCATTCATAGGTTCTTTTCGGTGCCTGAAAGACGTACACCCCGTCGGGCTCTGTTTACGGTTTGATACGCTCGTTGAGCAGGGCAGCCATTTTTTGGGCATCCCTCAGGTATTTTCCCATCTTCAATGCCTGATCCTTATCCAGCAAGACCGCTGCACCTACAGCGGATTTTCTTACTCTAACCTGAAACTTCCTGCCCCGGGATGAAGAAAAGGAGACCGTATGGTCTCCTGCTGAAACCTGTTTTTCCATGTTCGGGTCCTGCTTTTTCATCTGCTCATCGTAATACCCCCCGGTTTTCTCCAGGACATCACCGACCGCCATGGCCTGTAAAGGCGTCATATTAAGGCGTGCGAGTCCTCCTCCGGGACCGGCCAGGACGATGGAAACACCTTTTGGGGTTTTTTGAACGTCCATTCTTACATCGCCCACCTTAGCCGCACGCCAGGTAAAAACATAGTCCCCGATGATGTAATCCTGGGCATTGGCAAAACTAAAAAATAGTACCAGACAAAGCACACTGACGATTAAAAAAACTTTTTTGTTCATGTTGTTCCCTTCTTTCATAGATAGGTTTACTCCCAAAGCGTCCTACTTCCTTTCTAATACCTTTTTCTTAAGGCTTTCATATTCTTCTTTTGTGATTGCCCCTTTTTTATATGCGGATTCAAGATCTATTAACTCCTGTCCCACTGTGGTTGACCTTATTTTTGATTTAACTTCGCCCCCTTCTCCACCACCACAACCCGGTAGACCGGCTCCAAAAGGGATCAGAATAATCATTGCCAGAATTCTTAGTCGTCTCATTCTTTTTTCTCCCGTCGTTGAAGTCAATTAGAAATGTGAAGCAATAATTTCCTTTGGAAGTGTCGTTTTGCGACCTGATGTGCTCCACTTACAAACACCATCTTTTCAGTTAGGTCTTCAATGATTCATTTTGTTAAGTATAATAGCAAAAACTACTGGATGTTTCAGGGAAATTCAAGGGGTTTGATTTAAGGATATCGTCTTAAAGGTGTATATCATCAGATTTTCGTGGAAATTTGCGGTTGAAGAACGAATCAGGAATGAAGATCAAGAAAAGAACAAATGTTAGACCCCAACAGGTTATAACTACCAGATGTATTCTTCTGCGTTTCTGGGGTGGGTCAAAATTCATCTATAATATAGGAAAGCCAGCATCGGGTGAAGTTGAATAAAACAGAAGGATTCAAACAGCAGCGTTTTTGCATTTCCACGCCAATTGAGGCTCAGTTTCAGGTGTATGGTGGCA
>JACNJD010000080.1 GCA_014382715.1 Candidatus Desulfacyla euxinica
AGCCCCCTTCGAGGGGGCTTCCTCAAACCACCTGCTATGCAGGTGGTAGGTGATTTTCGAATATCAAATAATCAAAACATGCCAAATATTTACCCAGCATCTGCGGGCTCATCACGTTTAGAATTTTGGATTTTCGTTATTCGTATTTGTTTCGGATTTCGGATTTCGTGCTTCGAATTTATAGAAAATCAAATAAGCAAACAATTTTCGTTAAGTCAGCACGTTATCAGTTTGAATGATGTAGCCCTGCAGGGTGGGTCCCAGGGCGCTCTATTTGTCTATCCTTGACTAAATCAACTGATCTTGTTATAGTTGTTTGGCATTCAAAAGGGTGTTTCAGATATATTGCATAATTTTTCTATGTTAGACCAGATAATAAATAATCCGAGTTTAGGCAGATATGTTGCCATCTTCAAGGCGGGAGAGACCGTCTTTATCGAAGGCGATGATACACAGGATATCTATTTTCTTATTTCCGGGGAGGCGGCTGTCCTCAAGGGGAGAAAAAGAATAGCCGAGATTTCTGATGCGGGGTCTGTCTTTGGAGAAATGTCGTTTCTGTTAGGGGAAGAACGGACCGCTACTGTTAAGGCTATCAACGACATAAAGACTATCAGGATACCAAAAGAGGAACTCACTTCCTTTATAAGCGAATTCCCGGAAGTTTTTAGGGAATTCGCCAAATACCTGGCGAAGCGGCTTGATGAGACAAGCCAGATAGTATACGGGCTGACGGAATTCTGTGACCAGATCCCCGATGCCGTAATTCTGAGTGATAAAGATGGAAGTGTTCTGTCATGGAATAATGCGGCTGAAAATTTGTACGGCAGAGAAGCGAATGAGATGCGTCATAGATCAGCCGAAGAGATTTACGAAGATCCTCAGGAATATAGAGCGTTTCTTGATAAGGTAGTATCTGAAGATGCAATAAGGGAAAAGACCCTCATGGTCCGGCATCCCGAAAAGGGGATACGCCATATTTCCACCAGCACAAGAGCCCTTTATGACGGTCAGCATAACTTCCAGGGCGTCGTCTCCCTCGGGAGAGATGTTACGTCTGTAGAGGTCTTGGAGCGACGATATCAGCGGGCCAGGCGCTGGCTTATCCCCTCATTGGTGTTGTTAGTAGTGTTAACAGCCGGGATCTTCTTTGGTTACCCGTATTTTTCAAAGGGATATAAGATAACGGACATACGAAAGAAAGAGTTGAGAGATGACTTAGCCGTCACTTACCGCCTGCTACGGTCTCTCTTAGTCGACCCGTTTGAGAAGGGAGAAAGGGCCAGGACAACTCAGGTCATAAAGGGTTTTTTTGATGTTCAAAAGGGGATTACAATCCCCTATATCGGCGTGGTTTTACTGGACAAGGATAAAAAGGTGTTCGACGTTTATTCTAACGAGTCGGGGGTAGATGTTCAGGGAATGGTGGGCAGCAGTTATGCTGACATAGATTTCGAAGGGGACGAGAATCCCCTTTACAAGGTGTTGACTCTCTATCGGACCAGCAAAGATCATCCCATGGGCCACAGGGACACTGAAATCGCTTTTAAATTGTATAAAGGTGATGATTTCTTGGGCTGGTTGATTTTCCAGGTGGATATGGAAGTGCTGAAAGGTAAATATAACGTCAATGAAAAGGATTTGAAGAAGTTCCATTTTGAAGAAAGTGAAACGAATGCAGAATGAGAGACTTCTTATATGAACACCCCGGAAACAACAGGTCCCTCGCGATACCAGATTGCTGAAAATCCAGAAGGAGGTATTACGCTTCATATCCACGGGAACATGGATTCAGCCAATGCCGGTCAAATGATTGAGGAGTTGACTGCCCTGCTCAGCGATTATTCCCTATCATCTCTTACCGTGGATCTCGAAAAAGTCGACCACCTGGATGATTTCGGGACATTAGTCTTAGTGCATTTGAGAAAAATGGTCTCAAATGGAAGGGATGGTTTTTATGTTGTTAACTCAGGCGACAAGATAAAGGAACTGCTTTCTATCCTCCATTTCGATTCTCTTAACGAAAAGATATCGCTTGAGAAAAAGCGGTCCCCTGGTGTTTTCATCCGCATTGGCGAGGCGACCTTTCGGCATATTGCAGATCTAAAATATGCCATATCATTTATCGGATCGATTGTTATTTCATTAGTACATATCTGTCTGCACCCCAGGTCTCTGCGATCAGACGACACCATCCGGTACATGCAGAGAGTGGGGGTTGACGGTCTTCCGATCGTGGCCCTCATAAGCTTCCTTATGGGCCTGATAATGGCATTCATGTCCTCGGTTCAACTCCAGCAATTTGGAGCCAACATATATGTAGCCTCGTTGGTCGGTCTTGCCATGACTCGTGAATTGGGGCCGATCATGACGGCGATAATTGTGGCTGGAAGATCGGGTTCTGCCTTTGCCGCCGAGATAGGAACCATGAAGATCTCTGAAGAGGTTGACGCCCTGTTTACCATGGGGTTTAATCCTGTCATGTTTCTGGTTGTGCCCAAGCTCGTGGCTGCGGCCATTATGGTACCCATCCTGACACTTTTTTCAGACATCTTTGCGATTATGGGGGGGCTCCTGGTGGGGGTCTTTATGCTTGACCTCACTGCCGGCGCCTATATGGCTCAGACCATAAAAACCCTGGAGCTATTTGATGTATTCTGGGGTGTGCTTAAGGGCGGGGTCTTTGGTGTTCTGATAACCTGGATAGGGTGTTTCAGGGGATTCCAGGTCAGAGGCGGTGCCGCATCCGTGGGCGAGGCCACCACTTCGGCAGTGGTCAGCAGCATCTTTTTGATAATATTATCTGATTCAGTGTTTTCGGTTATACTCCGCTATTGGGGATAGGAAGGTATCGATGAGTAGAAAAGCCATCATCCGGGTGAAAGATCTCAGGGCGGGATACGGCGAAGATATCATCCTTGACCGTGTGTCTTTTAACGTTTATGAAGGAGAGGTGTTTGTTATCTTAGGGGGAAGCGGCTGCGGCAAAAGTACATTGCTCAAGACTATCATAGGGCTCATAGAACCCCGTGCAGGTAAGATAGCTATTGACGGCGATGAGGTTTCCGTGGACGATGAGACGACATTGCAAAAAATATTCAGGAGGATCGGGGTCCTTTACCAGGGAGCTGCCCTGTTCGGTTCCATGACAATTGCCGAAAATGTGGCCCTGCCTATAAGGGAATACACCTCTCTGCCCAAGGAATCAGTGGATGTCCTGGTCAAGATGAAATTAGGTTTGGTCAATTTGGAAGGTTATGAAAATTACCTTCCCTCCGAGCTGAGCGGGGGGATGAAAAAGAGGGCGGGGTTAGCAAGGGCCATGGCTCTGAATCCAAAGATCCTGTTTTTTGACGAACCTTCTGCAGGTCTTGATCCTGTGACGTCTGCTGAACTGGATGACCTTATTCTTTATCTAAACAGGAGTCTCGGGACCACCATGGTTATGGTCACTCACGAGCTTCAGAGCATTTTTGCAGTGGCCCAACGGATTATAATGTTAGACAAGCGTGCAAAGGGGATTATCGCAGAAGGTAATCCGAAATATCTGAGGGACCACAGTCAGAATAAATTCGTCAAACAGTTTTTTAACCGCCAGACCGAAGAAAATGGTGTGGGCGGAAAGGGTTCCGAATAATGGCATCCCAGAAAGCCAAGTTAGCGGTGGGACTGTTCGTGGCCTGTGGGATAGGCATTACCATGATGGCCGTTATCTGGTTGGGCATGTCCCGTTATCTGGAAAAGGGTAGATTTTACGCAGCCTATTTTGATGAATCTGTTCAGGGGCTCAGTAAGGATTCTCCGGTAAAATACAGGGGTGTATCCATCGGCCGTGTAGAAAGTATAAAGGTTGCCCCCGATGCGAAATTAATACAGGTGTTGATGAAGCTCGAATCAGATCAGACTCTTGATCGAAGTATTGTTGCTCAACTAAGAGACGTGGGTATTACGGGGAGCATGTTTGTCGAATTAGACCGCAAGGATGATAGTGAACCGGACCGTTCTCCTCTAATTACCTTTCCATCGGAATATCCAATCGTGGCCTCAAAGCCGTCCGAATTAAGTGAGCTGCTGAGAGGACTTGATGATGTCCTGAACCATATCAAAACCATAGATCTTAAAGGGATTTCCGACAAACTGAAATTGACTTTTGACAACGTGAATTTGATGATTGCGGATGCTGAGGTGAAGGCTATTTCAGCTAAGGTTAGAGAATCCCTTGGTAATATTGATCGAATGATTGTCGATGCCGATATAAAAGGTGTTTCCACAAAACTGCAATCGTCTCTTGCAAGTGCAGGCCGTATCTTAGACAGCAAGAGATGGGACCGAATACTTGCTTCCGTGGACGATGCGGCACAATCACTCAACAAGTTGTTGGACAAGGCCGGCAGCAGCCTTGGACAGATGGACAAGTTTCTTGTGGGTGTAGAAGATATGGTGGTTGACAATGAGGAGAACATCAAGAAGGCGGTTGAAGACCTCAGGCAAGCCATGAGAAATGCCAACGTCCTGTTAGAAAAAGGTGCGTTATTCATAGGTAACGCAGACGGTACATTCTTCCAGCTCAAACGCCAGCTTTCGGTCAGCGCACAGAATCTGGAAAAGGCAACGGACAACCTGAACCAGTTCTTGGGGCTTGTTGCAGACCATCCTTCGCAGTTAATTTTTGGTGAACCTCCTGTCCCCCGAAGTGTGGAGCCGGAGGAGTAACATAGGTAAGGACTCGCACAGAAATTACGGAGACTCCTTATGGATCGGAACATGAAGATATTGCTTTTTTGCCTGAGCGCCTGCCTGATTATTGCAGGTTGCATCGATCTTAAACAGCCAAAGAACAAGATTCAGTACTATACCTTAGAATACACGGCCCCAAGTATCACAGGTCTCAAACCGCTCCCCGTTACACTGAAGATCGAACGTTTCAGCGTGGCGCCGGCATACAACACAAATCGAATCATCTATGGGAGGCAATCATTCAAGAGAGATGAATATTTCTACTATAAATGGCGATCAAATCCCGCAGACCTTGTTACTTATTTTCTGAGCCGGGATATCAGAGCGTCCGGTCTCTTCAAGGCTGTGCTCCCCCAGGGCAGCGGATTTCCGTTTTCTTATCTATTAGAGGGCTCAGTGGATGAGTTTCTTGAATTGGATGTGACGGAAAATTGGAATGCCGTGCTGTCTCTCACCATTACCCTTATGGCGGCCAATGAACCTGATGTAAGCAAAAGCGTTCTCTTTCAGAAGAGCTACACCATCAAGAAGGTGTGCAAGCAAAAAAATCCACAGGGCCTGGCCCAGGCCATGAGTCTGGCTATGGGGGTGACTTCCAAGGAGATCATAAAGGATATCTATTCTATTGTGAATAACCGTTGATTTGTCTTGTT
>JACNJD010000281.1 GCA_014382715.1 Candidatus Desulfacyla euxinica
CTGAAAGAGCAGATGCGAAAGGACTGGCCGGAAATATATGGGGAGCATTTAAAGGAAATTCTGGAGATTTCACAGTTTAATCAAAAGAAGGGCAGCTTTTTAGATACCATAATTAAATTAGCACAATCTCTGCATAAAGCAGCCGGTGACCGACTGCTGCCCGATCTTAAGGGGAGGGGATTTAAAGAAATCAAACAGGAAATTGCCTCGGCCTGCATGGAGATAAAGGCTTTGCTCGGGTCTGACGGGGAGTTTTCCCACAGCTATGATGAGCTGAATTTCAATAAAAGAGCAAAAAAAAATATATTCGATAATATAGTAATTCCGGTTGAAGAATATTTTGAAGACGCTGAAGAAGACAGGTTTGATATTTGCGCCCTTTCGGGTTTAATGGCTCGGATAGAAGACATAAAATCGAGTGGCAGGAGAGGGCTTGAGACCCTCATCCCGGAGAAATGGAATAAGGGCGGCCCGAATTTGGAGGTGTGCCCCGATCTTGAAACTGTCAGGCAAGCATTAGAAAAACTTAATATAAGGTTGAATGAACTTCAACACACGCTTTCTGTGGAAGCAATTCATCGTCTTCAGGATGATGTAAGCCGGACAAAACGGGGCCACGGATGGATCAGCTATTATGATATGCTCTCGCTTGTTGAAAAGGCCCTGTATGGAGATAATTCATCAAACCTGCTGGAAAAACTCCGAAACAGGTTCAAGGTTGCGTTCATTGATGAATTCCAGGACACAGACCCTGTTCAGTGGAGGATATTCAGGAAGATTTTCATCGATAGTCATGATAACAGCCTTCAAAATCTTCTGTTCGTGATAGGTGATCCGAAACAGGCCATCTACTCCTTTCGAGGCGCCGACGTATATGTCTATCTAAGCGCAAAAAACGAGATGGAAGGACTTGAGACGCAAGGGCGGGCCAGACTATATTCTCTGTCCGTCAACTGGCGATCCCAGCCTGCATTAATTACGGCCTTCAACAACCTGTTCTGCGGTGAAGCCTGGTTCAAGCCCCAGGCAACAGCCGGTCAATTTGAAATCGGATATCAAAGCATAAATTTCCCGGGTGAAGATGAGAGGCTGGGAAAGCTTATTACGGATACCTCCGGCCGCCCGGTCTTAAATATCGTTGATCTCAGCGAGGCCCCATCTCCAAGACCGGCCAAACCGCGATTAGCGAAATTTGTGGCCCGTGAGATTAAACATCTGCTTTCCTCTGGTATCAGGATAAAAGAGAAGGGCATAGATGAACGAAAAATCGGGTTTGGGGACATATGTATATTGGTCCGAAGCAGATCCGATGTCCCTTTTATTGAAGAGGAACTTAGAAGAGAGAAAATCCCCTATACATTTTACAGAAAACCAGGTCTCTTTGTCTCGGATGAAGCGGTCTATACAAGTCTTCTGTTTCGCGCAATCCTGGAACCGGGGAACAGTTCGGCAGTCAAAAAGGCGTTGCTGACCCCATTTTTCAGGTTCAAGCTGAGCGAGCTCTACGCATATGAGGAAATGTCTCCCTCTCACCCGGTAAAGGAGATGCTCTTCAAGTGGAATGAATATGCCATGTCACGAAGGTGGAGTCATCTTTTTCAATCATTGATGGAAGACTCAGGTTTCCTCTCCCGTGAAACAATAGAGAGCGGCTGGGATAGAAAATATACCAATTACAACCAGATATTTGAATACCTCGAGGAGGTGGCATATAAGAAAAATCTCGATTTCAGGGGGTTGTCGGCAACACTTGATACCTATCGAAACAGGTCTTTAGATGCTGAAGAGGGGGCTGATATACATCAGATTGAAACTGAAACCCTAAAGGTTCAGATCATGACCATGCATGTCAGCAAGGGGCTCGAGTTTCCCGTCGTTTTTGTTGCCGGCGGGTTGACACAGCCACCATCTTTTCAGGACGAATATCATACTTATCACGAAATCAAAAAGGCCGGATTATCCTCAGAAATCAGAAGAATCGTTGATTTGTCGAAATCTGGTGGAGACGGAAGACATGAATCTGAAAAAATGGATGAAGACAAGCGCCTCTATTATGTTGCCTCCACCAGGGCCCAATTCAAACTCTATCTGCCATTCTACATCCATAGAACGAATGCCCCATGGCTCGGCCCGGTGTGCACCCAGCTCTCTCCAGCCTTGCTGGACGCCTTTCCCGGAGGTGAAGCAGATAGGGACGTGCTCTGGGTGAAGGCCGATCAGTCAGGCGCTTCAAAAGCCCGGACCGGGTTTGAGAAAACACCCCGACAGACAGTAACCCCCGTGGGGGAGGCATTTGAGCCTCTTTCGTATAAAGGAAGCTACGAGCAGCGAAGGATTAAAATAGATTCCTTTTCGAGCCTCCATCAAAAGATGTCCCGGATAGATGATGCCGGGGAAGAGGATCTTTCTTTCCAGACAGAGCAGAGGAGGAAGGAAGATGACGAAGGTTTCGCCTCTCTCGGGGAGGGGGCCGTTTCAGGAGAAAAAGATCTTGATGAAGTACCCGGTGGAATTGATGCGGGGTTGATGTTTCATGATATCCTGGAGCATATGGATTATGGGGTGGTATTGAAAGCAATCACCAAAACCCGGGATCCTCATTTGAGCATGATGCATGACGGAGACACAAGAGAGATAATTCTAAGACAGATGGAGATGTATAGGGTTGATGAGAGATGGAAAGACTCGGTGTGCAGGATTTTAGGGAATACCCTGACAGCCCCTGTGGTCTCTGTTGCTGATAATTTCATGCTTGCTCATCTACAAGAGGACGACCGGCTTCATGAGGTGGAGTTTTATTATTCCTTTCCGCCTGGCGTCATTAAACCTCACGGGATTCCGGACTGTGAAATATCCAATAGTTTTATAAGAGGCTTTGTGGACCTGTTATTCAGAAAGGACGGGAAGTACTATATAGCCGACTGGAAATCGAACACCCTTGAGACCGGTTATGGGCTTGAATCCATGGAAAAGAGTATGGACCATGCCGACTACCATCTCCAGTACAAGTTATATGCAGTAGCAGTATTGCGCTGGTTGAAACAGACCATGGGTGATCAGTTTGATCCGGAAACGGATTTTGGGGGAGTCTTTTATTTTTACTTGCGTGGGATGGGTATGGGTGAGGGAGCCGGGATTTATCATGTTCCGCCCCATGAGTTAGGGTCATTAGAGCAACTTGAAGAAGAAATCGCAACGATACTTAGAAACTGAACAATGAGGAATTGCGAATTGAGGGATTGAAGGCAATTGCTCCAATCAAATTCCTCAATTCCTGAATTCCTAAATTCCTAAATTATGGAAAGAGAAACCACTCAGTTCATAGACAAACTTATCGGCCTTGGAATCCTCCGAAAGGAAATAGAGGCGGATATCAGATATATCTATCGCTGTTCTCAAAAACTAGAACTCCCTTTTTTAGATTATATGAATATCCGCGATCTGGTTGAGATGGGCGGATATGAGGATGATTCGCCACTTCTTGCGGTGTTGATATGCATGTTTGGGGTTTTACAGGAAGGTAGTCTCTGTCTGGATCTCGATGAAGAGAAATTATGTACCGGACTACTTTCCTTTATTGAAGAGCAAGAGGCCGGGGAAATAGCGAGGGAATTTCTGTCAGGGCTTTCAAGGGATAAGTACAAAGGGCTTATCACGAGAAACGGTGATGAATATCTGCCTCTGATTCTCTCTGAAACCAAAGGGAGAAAACTCCTCTATTTTCAGAAATTTTACCTCCACGAGAAATTTTTGAGGCTCCGGATAGAGGCTCTTTTGACGGCGGAGCCTGCCTTCAAGATACCCGAGAGCACGATTGAAGCCTATCTCGAAGATATATACTCCCCTCAGCTTTCCGTCCGTGTTTCAAAGGGCGGCCTGCCTATTGAGCAGGATAAACACCAGGTCGAGGCAATAAGGCTTTCGCTCAGGTCCCAGTTCTCCATTATCTCCGGTGGGCCGGGTACAGGCAAGACTTTCCTGATGGTTAATATTATTCGCTGTCTCATGAGGGCGGGTATAGGGGTAGAAGAGATTCTCCTGGGCGCTCCTACCGGACGGGCTGCACAGAGGATGACAGAAGCGATTCAATACAACATTAACACCATCAGAGGGCCTTCCGAAGATGATAAGGGACTGCTAAACCTGAAGGGAAGCACCCTCCACAAGATTTTGAGATACCGGAGCTATGACCATGGTTTTTATTATGGCGAGGGAAACCCCCTTCCGGCCTCCGTCATTATCCTTGACGAGGTCTCGATGGTCGATGTGGTCATGATGGAGAAGTTCTTGCGGGCAGTGGACCCCACAAGGACAAAACTTATCTTCTTAGGAGACAAAGACCAGCTCCCCTCTGTAGAGGCGGGGGCTGTTTTTGCTGAAATGAGTGATGGAATCAGGGCGGAGAGGTTTAAAGGCCGGTTGACAGTGCTGGAAAAAACGTATCGCTCAGGAGCCAACCTGTTGAGATTGGCAAAACAGATCAATCGGGGAATAGCCCCTGAATATTCGACCCTCCCCTTTGATTCAGCCCTTCAACTCAAACCGGATAAATGGGCATTTGTCCAAAACGATGGGGTAAGAGCATGGAGGAACCACATTCGCCTCTGGACGGATTATCATTACCTTAGGCCAATCAAAGGAGATAGTAGAAGCTTCAAGGACCTTATTGGGGAGGCCTGCGGTATGGACCACGCAGAACTTCTTAACTCTGATCCCGGGCTGGAGATCTTAGGGGAGATCTTTAACAGAGTAGGGAGTGCCAGGGTTCTTTCCTTGGTTCGTAATGGAATTTATGGCTGTACCGGGATAAACAGGGAGGTAGCGGATTACCTGAGTCTTGAGTTTGGACCTTCGGCGTGGACAAAAGAGTGGTATTTTTCCGGTGCAGTAATCATGATTACGAGAAATGACTATTCAAAGGAGGTTTTTAACGGAGACGTGGGTGTTGTTATCAGAGAGGGGAGAGGAGTATACAGGGCATTTTTCCCGCGCTCCGGATCCTATATTACCTTTTCTATGGATCTATTGCCCCCTTGGGAACTCGCATTTGCAATGACAGTTCATAAAAGCCAGGGTTCGGAGTTTCATGACGTGCTCCTTGTTCTGCCTGAAGATGAAGCACATAGACTCCTGACCAGAGAGATCGTTTATACCGGTATAACAAGGGCAAAAAAACGGTTGATTATCTATGGAACGGAATCGGGTCTGAATAATGCGCTCGAAAGACAAATCGAGCGGCAATCGGGGCTCAGATGGTAGATGAGCCGTTGTCATGGGAATCCCTGCCTGGTCCATACCCACCGATGTTATCGTACAAAACGTTTACAAAATGACCCATGGCGATGAGAGTGCAACCTTTGAACC
>JACNJD010000078.1:0-1844 GCA_014382715.1 Candidatus Desulfacyla euxinica
TGTAAGGCAGACGCAGGCGTTGCCATTGAGGCATACATCCAGCAACCAGCAACGAGCAACCAGTAACAAAGCCCAGAAGTCGGAAGTCGGAGGTCAGAAGCCAGAAAAACGAGTGCCCAGCATCCAGCAACCAGCAACGAGTAACGAGCAACCAGCATCAGGAAGGGATTAGATGATAGAAGTAAGCCATCTCAGTAAATATTTCGGTGAAAATAGCGCTGTTGACAACATATCCTTCACTGTGGACCGGGGAGAGGTCTTAGGTTTTTTAGGGCCCAATGCCGCGGGAAAATCGACCACTATGAGGATGATCACAGGCTTCCTTCCCCCCACATCGGGGACAGCTATTATCGGGGGAAGCGACATTATAGGGGAGTCCCTGGCCGCGAGGAAGAAGATAGGGTATCTGCCTGAAAATGCCCCTGCCTATCCTGACATGACAGTTGTCGGATTCTTAAGTTTTATAGCAGGGATGCGAGGTCTTTCCGGTAGCTCAAAGACAAGGCGTGTAGAAGAAATCCTTGAACGCTGTTTCCTCACAGAGGTCCGGTTCCAGACCATAAACACCCTTTCCAAGGGGTTTAATCAGAGGGTCTGTTTTGCCCAGAGTATCCTCCATGACCCGGAGTATCTAATCATGGATGAGCCCACCGATGGTCTTGATCCAAATCAAAAATATGAGATTCGCGCCATGATCCGTGAAATGGCCCGCCATAAGACGATTCTCCTCTCAACCCATATTCTGGAAGAGGTGGAGGAGGTGTGCACCAGGGTAATTATCATCGCCAAAGGCCGGATTGTGGCCGATGATACGCCTGAAAGACTCATGGCAAGGTCAGCCCTTCATGGGACTATCTGCTTTACCATTAAGAAGGGCGATGGAAAAGATATTGTTCAAAATATGAACGACTTTCCAGAGATCGAAAAGAGTGAAATTGTCAGTGAAAGCGAAACAGAGATGACTCTACGCTTTTTTCCAAAGGAGACATCTGCACCGCCGGCAGATTTGATTCTCGGCCATCTCCTTGAAAAAGGATTCTCCGTGGAGACGTTTTTTATGGAAAAAGGCCGTCTGGACGAAGTGTTTCGCATGGTTACGATACCCGATTCAATAGAGAGGGAAGCATGAAAGATTTTTTTAGGAACACTGCCGGAATCCTGAGAAGAGAATTTGCGGATTATTTCGGGTCTCCGGTGGCATATGTTTTTATCGTGATCTTCCTGCTGTTATGCGGGTTTTTCACCTTTTCTCTAAGTCATTTTTATGAGATAGGCCAGGCAGATCTCCGGACATTTTTTGAATGGCATCCCTGGATTTTCCTCTTCCTGGTACCTGCCGTGGGTATGCGGCTCTGGGCAGAAGAACGCCGTACCGGGACAATTGAATTAATCTTGACCCTCCCCGTTACCCTTACCGAGGTCATTTTAGGGAAATTCCTGGCTGCATGGCTGTTTATAGGTGTGGCGCTGCTCCTCACCTTCCCCATGGTCCTGACTGTCGTTTACTTAGGTGACCCGGATCTTGGCGCTATTTTCTGCGCCTATTTCGGGAGCTTCCTTATGGCCGGGGCCTATCTCAGTGTGGGAAGCATGACTTCAGCCATGACACGAAACCAGGTGATCAGCTTTATACTGTCAGTGGTTATCTGCCTGTTTCTGGTCCTTGCCGGGTGGCCCCCGGTGACAGACATACTCTCCGGATGGGCCCCTTTATGGCTTGTGGATGTGGTGTCTGGTTTCAGCTTTATGCCCCATTTCGCTTCCATTCAGCGGGGGGTAATAGACCTGCGTGATCTCTGCTATTTTGTCTCCGTTATATTTTTTATGCTTTTTGCAAACGGTGT
>JACNJD010000078.1:2315-5360 GCA_014382715.1 Candidatus Desulfacyla euxinica
GTCACCATAAAATTCTTTTACTCCCAGAGCAACCCCGACATCCCGGCCAATATCAAAATCTATGCTAAAGAGGTAAAGGATTTTCTCTCTGAATACAAGCATGCCGGTAAAGGCCGGATCAAAGTGGAGATATATGACCCAAAACCCGATTCTGACGAAGAGGAATGGGCTGAGAAGTATGGTATCCAACCCATGAGAACCCCTGGAGGCAAGATTTATTGCGGGCTGGTTTTTGTTTCTGCGGATCAGGAAGATGTCATTGAATGGTTGGACCCTGACAAAGAGCAGGTGCTGGAATACGACCTCACCAGTATCATTCAAGGTATTCAGTCAGATAAGAAAATGGTAGTGGGGATTATCACCAGCCTTCCTGTTTTCGGGACAGTTGGGAGACCTACCCGGCAGACTCAGAGGACCGAGAAAGAGTGGCTTTTTATAACAGAGATGAAGAAGATATATGATGTCCGACAGATAAACCCCTCGATCCAAAAGATCGATCCCCTGCTAAATCTTCTCCTGGTTGTTTTTCCGAAAAACCTGAGCCCCCAATTAGAATACGCCATTGACCAGTATGTCCTTTCGGGCGGAAAGGCCCTTATCTTCGTGGACCCTTTCTGTGTTTCAGACAGAAGCCAGGGTCAGCGGCAGTTTATACGCTCTTCAGGCGCCTCTTTGGACAAGGTCTTCAAGGCATGGGGAGTATCAATGGATTCTACCAAGGCAGTGGCTGATTTTGATCAACCGACCCAGGTCAGGACCGGGGATAACAGTATGGAAGAGAACCCCTTGATGATCTCCGCAAGAGGAGAGGCCTTTAACAAAAATGCAGTCATTACGGCAGGGCTGGAAAGCATGCTTTTCCCAATAGCTGGGGCCATTAAGAAGTCCGGAGACGTGGATTCCGAATTTGAACCGCTGGTTCACTCCAGCAGGAATTCCGCCCTTATGGATGCCTTCAAGGCATACCTGGGGGTGGAAGCAATCAAGAAGGATTTTACCCCGGCAGGGGAACGGTTCAATATTGCAGTGCGCCTCCGGGGTAAATTTAAGACAGCCTTCCCCGAAGGCCAACCCAATTCAAAGGACTCTGAGGGGAAAAAATGGGCGCATATCAAGGAGGGTAAAAAACCGGCAACCATTATTATTGTCTCTGACGCCGATATGTTGGCCGACCAGTTTTATGTCCAGCGGAGAAATGTCCTCGGGCTTGTCATCTCAGAGATGTTCAACGACAATCTCAACTTTCTCTCCAATGCCTCCGAGATCCTGACAGGGAGCGATGACCTCATAGGACTCAGGTCCCGTGGCAAATTTGAAAGACCGTTTACAGCGGTGGTGAAACTGAAAAGAACGGCCCAGGAACGTTGGCTGACAAAGGAGAATGAGTTGGTTAAACAGATGGAGGAAACCACCCAGAAACTCCGTCAAATTGAAGAGCAGAAAGATGTATCTCAAGAAATGATTCTCAGCCCCGAGCAGGAAGTAGAGATTACCAAATTCAAAGAGCAGCGACAGAAAATCAACCGGGAGCTGAAGCAGGTTCGAAGAAACCTTCGGGCAAGCATCGAAACTTTAGGTGCCACACTTAAAGGGATCAACATATTCCTTATGCCCTTTTTGGTCGCCCTGATCGGAATAGGTTTTGCCATTTACAAACATAGGAAGTTTGGGAAAAAATGAAGATAAAAACCCTTGTTATTCTGTTGATTGTCTTGGGGGTTCTCGCAGCAGCAGGAACCCTGATCATCTATTTACAGAGCAGCTCCTCGCCCTCAGGAGAGATGGGGACATATCTGCTGGAACAGCTTCCAGCCAATGAGGTCGCTTCCATTACCATCGAAACACCGACGCACACTGTTTCCCTTACGAAAAAGGGGGACTTGTGGGTTGTGGAAGAGCTTTTTGGTTACCCGGCTGATTTTCCAAAGATATCCGGATTTGTGAGGACCCTGAAACAGGTTAAAGTCGGGCGAAAATTTGAGTCTTCTGAGAAGATCCTGAAACGCCTATCCCTGAAATCCCCTGGCGACAGCAAGACCCCGAAAGATGAGAGGGGGACCTGGATCCGGATGAAAGACAAGGAAGGGAAACCTGTCTTAGGTATCTTGTTAGGTAAAACCAGAATGAAAGAGAAAAAGATGCCTGACGGTCAGTATGTGATATTGAGCAAGGGCCCCGAGATTTACCTGATCGACACCATACTTGCTTCTTTTGAGACCGGTCCATCGGAGTGGCTGGAAAAAAGCCCGGTCAAGGTTGATACCAAAGAAATTCAAAGTATTTCATGTATGGGACCTGGTGGAAAGTTGGTGCGTTATAAATTTGAACGGGCCGGTAAAGATAAGGATCTTGAATTGATTGACCCGTCTACCAACCAGAAAATCAAGAAATCTTCTCTCAACCGGTTGTCGAAGGCCTTATCATCGCTCCAGATCGAGGACGTGGCAAACCCTTCTGCCCCACCGAAATCTATCCAGGAAGAAACCTCTCCGCTGTTAAAGTATCATCTATTTAACGGGTTGACCTATAATGTCTATCCAGGAAAGGCCTGCGCAGAGACCATGCCCTGCTATTTGAAAATTGGAGTCGATTATCAAAAACCCGGTCCTGTGAAGGGGGAAAAAGTTCCACCCGCCTCATCCGGTAAAAAGGCACCTCCAGAGGAAAAAAACCAGGAAGAACTGGCCGCTGTGGCAAAAGAACAAAATACCCGTGTCAGCCCCTGGGTCTATGTAATCCCGGAGTGGCAGCACAATGCCTTTTTTACAAGCCTGGATATGCTCCTTGAAAAAAAGGTGGAAAAAGAAAAAGGTCCCTCAGCAAACTGAAAAAACACCACGAGACCCGCTTATTTTTTTCTTGACCCCTGATAAAATATTATAATACCATAAACCATACTGATGGCCTGGCTGCAGGTGCGGGTCGAGTTTACTCTGTAGAATCGAGACCTTCTACCAGAGGGTCGACCCTGGACTGTGACCATGCCGAAAACTTGAGAAAGGAGGTTGGCGCTTTGGGAGAAGGAGTTGTAAAATGGTTCAGTGA
>JACNJD010000209.1 GCA_014382715.1 Candidatus Desulfacyla euxinica
AAAATGAAAAGAACCAAATCACACAACATAAACTAACCGGCAACATAACGTGCATAAAGGTGGCGTCGCACATCGGCCAATGCTATACAAGGCTGCCAGATCAATTGTTGAAAATAGTCGGCCTATTTTGCATGCAAAATTTATGGTGGAAAGTCAATTCAATGTTCGTAGAGGATTGGTTCATTTCTCACCCTTTTCCACCTCCGCCAAAAAGCCCAGCACCGCTTGATTGAACTCAGCCGCGTTCTCCACGTTGACCATATGTCCCCCGCCGTCGAGGATGATTAGCTCGGCGCTGGGAATACCTCGGGTCAGCTCCTCCGAGCACTTGACCGGTGTGACGATGTCCTCTTTGCCTACAATCACCAGTGTAGGGGCTGATATCTGACCTAGCCGTTCCCTGGCGTCATGCTCCTTGTAGAAAGCTCCCTGGCAGACCCAGGCATATGCCACCAGGCATATGCAGGCTGCGGATAGGGATTGTTCACCGACATGTTCACGGAGGCTTGAATCTGCTCCTCACTTTCAAAGAACTTATCAGTGAATACCCAGCTCAACTGCTCTCTGAACCGTGTCTCCTGATCTACCCCTGGCTGCATAAGCCTGTACCATACGTCACCGACGTGGCGCATCAAGCCAGTCATCTTAGCCACGGTAGCAAACAGGATCAGACTTTTCACCTGCTGCGGATATTTCAAGGTAAAGTTCTGGGCTATGGCACCACCATGGCAAAATCCTGCAAGGTGGGCTTTATCGACGCCTAGGGTGTCCAGCAGCCCCGCTGTATCTTCCACCATCATCTCCATAGAGTATGGATAGTTTGGGGCATCGGTCTGACCCTCACCCCGGTTATCGAAACTTATCACCTGATATTTCTGGGAAAACTCGCGGATTTGAGGAACCCATCCCATACGCCCCGCACCGCCCGGAATCAAGACCAGCGGTTTCCCCTCCCCATGGATCTCGTAATATATGTTGATGTCGCCAACTTTTACTGTAGGCATTTCCCCCTCCTTTCCTTCAATAAAGATTGTACCACTTCCCTAGCTGCTTGTGTGCGATTGCGTATCTTTCAGAAACAGGATAGTTTAAAAGAGGCTCAACGGAAAATATCAACACCTGTGGCTTTCCGTTCCCATCCCTCGATGTGTTTGGCTTTCAATAACAGAAGATTTGGCTCCCAACAGGGCAGACTGAGCCCCATTAGGAGCAGGGCATATACAGTTTGAAGTTGTTCTTCATGGGCTAACCTCTTATTTGAGGTTGAATAATTGGTTGGATATTGGCTGATGTAATGACAAAAAGATACCTTAATGTCAAGAAAAATCGGGTTTCAGGAATCTCATTGCAATAAACGATTTTGGACTTGAGAAATGAAACAATATGGCCAAGATTTCTTTGGTATATAGCAGCACCCTCGGGAAAGGACTGCGTGCATGATACTTTCGGATTCAGTGTTCAGGCGTCAGGAGCCGAAAACTGAGGCCTAAAACGCAAGGTAGTTTAGAAAATGCCACTATTCTCTATCTAAAATGCGAAATACCCAATTATGGGTCCAATAATATCCATTCGAGGGAAGTCGGTCAAGGCGACATTGGATAAAAATGTATACAGGAATGGGTATTTACGTCCTTTCACTTTTCGTATTTTTCAATCCTGACCTTACAACTGATACCGTGGGCTAACATATTCTCGTAATTGCAGGCCCTTTCACAGACCCTGGCGATTTCTAATGAGGCCTCTTTGGTGGCGTACTGATAGGTGACGGTCTTTACGAACTTGCCCACATAGAGCCCGCCGGTGTACCTCGCTGCACGCATGGTGGGCAGGACATGATTTGTGCCGATGGTCTTGTCTCCGTAGCTGACAGTTGTTTCTTCACCGCAGAACATGGAGCCATAGTTTGTGCAGTTGTCCAGATAATATCGCCAGTCCGCGGTCTGTACCTCTAAATGCTCCGGGGCCCACCTGTCACTTAACTCCACGGCTTCTTCACGTGAATCCACCACAACCACCTCGCCGCTATTTCCCCAGGACACGGCTGCCACATCTCTGGTGGGCAGTGTTTCGAGCTGTCTGTCGATTTCAACCATGGTTTTTTCCGCGATATCTTTAGACAGAGATATCAGACATTGCCGGGAATTGGGATCGTGCTCGGCCTGGCCAAGGATGTCTGCCGCCACAATATACGGATCTGCAGTGTCGTCGCAGATGACCAGAATCTCGGTAGGACCGGCCAGCAGGTCGATCCCCACGTCGCCGAAGAGCTGTCTTTTGGCCTCCGCCACATATTTATTTCCCGCGCCCACGACCACATCAACCGGATCAAGACCCTCCATGCCATAGGCCATGGCGCCCAGACCCTGAACACCCCCCATGCAGTAGATCTCGTCTGCCCCGCCGGCCACCATGGAGTAGAGGGTTGCCGGGTAGATCCCTTCGCCTTTTATCGGCGGGGTGCAGGCCACCACCCTGGAGACCCCGGCGACCTTGGGTGTGATAACGGTCATGTGGGCCGAGGCCAGCATGGGATACCTCCCGCCCGGGATGTATGATCCGGAAGAGGCCACGGGAATTACTTTTTGCCCCAGAAACACACCCGGCAGAGTTTCCACCTCAAAATCAACCAATCGCTTCATCTGCTCTTCTGCAAAATTTCTGATCTGGACCTGGCAGTAATCGATGTCTTCGACCATGGTGGTCGGGAGTTTAGACCTGGCAGCTTCTATTTCGTCACGAGTGATTTTGAAGCTGTCCGGTGCCCAGTTGTCGAAATTCTTTGAGTATCTACGGACGGCCTCTACGCCTTCCCCTTTGACGCTTTCCAGGATTTCCCTGACCGTTTCTCTTACTTCGGAAAGATCCTCTTTAGGGCTTGGTTTTGCTTCTTTGAGATAATTAGACATGCTCTCCTCCTTGATTTTCGTTTCTGAAAATGTTCAGCCTCGCAGATAACCGGCTGTCCCGTTTTTGTTTAAGGACCTCGGCTGCTCCGTCTTTATGATCGTAAAATCCTTTTCCATTTTTCAGACCAAGCCGGCCCTGCTCAATTAAATCGTTCAGGATCTGGGGGGGCCTGAACTGCTCCCGACCCAGTTTATCATACAAGTATTCGAATATGGCGCGGTAAGTGTCAAGTCCGGCCTGATCAATAATCTCGAATGGGCCAAAGGCGCTCAGGCGGAATCCAAAGCTCGATTTTACGATCCGGTCAACCTCCTCAGGGGAGGCCAGACCCTCTTGGACAATAGCAAGGGCCTCGGCCGCCATGGCGAACTGTATCCTGTTTGCAACAAAACCGGGTGTGGACTTGCACATTGTGGGGAACTTGCCGATACTTTCCATAAAGGCGATGGCAGTATTGACGGTTTGCTCGCTGGTGGCGTCGGCGGGGATGATCTCCACAGCGGGTGTGATCGATGGTGGATGGAACCAGTGGGTTCCCAGGACCCTCTCCGGGTGAAGGGTGACAGCGGCGAGCTCGTTGATGTCATAGGATGAGGTGTTGGTAGCCAGGATGATATCGGGACCGGCAGCGGCCCCGAGCTGCTTGAATATCTCTTTCTTCAGATCCAGGTTTTCGCTGACCGCCTCTAAGACATAGTCGGCCTTACCGGCAGAGTCGTCAAGGTCTGTGGTGGTGCTGATCCTGCGCAAGGCATCCTCTACCCCCTGAGGCTGAAGCAGGTTTAATTCGACCATAAACTCGAGATTTTCCCGGATCCAGACCTCGGCCCGGTCAAGTAGCTCTCTGTCCTTGTCTATTAGAAAGACGTCCAGATTGTTCAAGGCAAAGGTCTGAGCCAACCCATGTCCCATAACGCCTGCACCAACCACAAGCACGTTTTGTATATCCTTCATTCTTTTCTACCTCCAATAAGTTGTTTGAACTGAACCCGGCATCAAGCATTCCCGCTTAAAAACGGGATCTTCGACAAGTATCCAGTTTCAAGTTTCTATCAACCCGTAACCCGTAACCCGCAACGCGCAACCAACATCCAGCATCCAATATTCTGTCAGTGCGCGGTCCAGCCTGCATCCACCATCAGCACATGCCCGGTTACCAGATTCGCGGCAGGTGAGGATAGATAGATGACCGCTCCGGCCACATCGTCAGTGGTCCCAAACCGTTTGAGAATGTTCTTGGCCAGCGCGTACTCTCTGAACTGGGGATCAGCCAGCATGTCCTTTGTCATCTCAGTTTCAACAAAGGTCGGGGCCACGGCATTCACAAGGATTTCGTGAGGGCCCCACTCCATGGCCAGAACTTTGGTAACGAGGTTGAGACCGGCCTTGGACGCGCAATAGGCCGCTCTCTTTATAAGGGCGACCGAACCGGTCTGGGAGGTCATGTTGATGATACGGCCCCCGCGACCCTGATCGATCATTATCTTTCCCACTGCCTGGGCCATGAAAAACGCGGCCTTCAGGTTGATGGCCATGACGCTGTCCCACGCCGCTTCTGTTACATCTACAGCGTCCTGGGGGATGTTGACCCCCGCGTTGTTAACCAGGATATCGATGCCTCCCAAATCCCTGGCCAGGCGGTTCACCACCGGTGCGATATCCGAGGTTTCGGTCAGGTCTGAAGCCGCAACAACTGCCTGTCGGCCGCACGCTTTTACCAGTTCTGCCACCGCATTCAGTTCGGGTTCGGACCGGGACACAAGTCCGATGTCTGCCCCGGCATTGGCCAGACCTAACGCAACGGCCTTGCCGATACCCCGGCCGGCACCGGTGACAACGGCCTTCTTCCCGGTTAAATCAAACATGTTTTTTTCGAGTGTTTTGGGTTTCCCCATAATAATAATCTCCCTTCAGTTTGAGTTTTGTATTCTCTATACGCCTGACCCGGATAAACCAGAACAGAAAAGGTCTCACGCAAAGGCGCAAAGACGCAAAGAAAACTTACAGTCTTTTAGCAACAAACCTGGCCCCAACTTTCTGTGAATCTGATACGCCGTATCAACAACAATCTTCGTAGTTTCGTTCTCAGGCATAGTTTTTTATCTTTGCGTCTTTGCGTGAGTGAAAAAGAACCCTTCATGATTTGATAAAAATGTGATAGGATTATAATCTTTTATGAGAAGGACTTATAAAGAAAATCCCTTTTAGAGTCAAGGGAAAAGGTAGTGGATTTAAGTCATCTTTTCCTGAGAGAAAAGGCGGCAACTGAGTACACGAAGAGGAGGGTTTTTTATGCTGAAAAAGTCAATCATATCTGCAGCAATTACAGGTTCTATCCATACCCCTACCATGTCGCCGTATCTGCCGATCACCCCGGAACAGATCGCAG
>JACNJD010000293.1 GCA_014382715.1 Candidatus Desulfacyla euxinica
TAAAGTTAAGGAACTTCGTGTCTTTGAATAATGGATGGTTTTTACGTGAGGCGAGAATTACTTATGGCCAAGTAATTACTCAACCGGTAGAACCTTATTATGGTACCATTATTTGAGGTAGTGGTTCAGGCCGATCAATAAATGACAAAATGTTTAACATTATGAATCAAGCAATTGTGATAATAGCGGAATGCCGTGGTGGAAAACCCTCTCCGGGTACCTACGAGCTGATGACCCTTGCCGAAAAAATCAGACGGGCGAAGCCTTTGCCGGTAAAAGCAATTGTGCTGGGTGACGAGGTTGAAAAGACCTCTCAAGAAATTGCGGAAGCCACGGGAGCTTCTGTCCTGGGCATACAGAGCCCCCACCTGAAATACTACAGCGGCGAACTCTACAAAGACCTCCTTCATCAATGTCTGCCGGAAATGAATCCGGCTTTTGTCCTGGTTTCACAGACGACACAGGGGATGGATTTTGCGCCCGGTCTTGCGGTTCGTCTCGGGGCAGGCTCCATTACCGGGGTAAACGGGATGTCGTGGGATGGAAATAATATCTGTTTTTCCCGGGACGCATATAATGGAAAGATTGTCCTGGAGATGCTCCCATTGATGGAAACGACGGTTTTTACTGTACAGCCGGGGGCCTTCAAGTCCATGGAGCCCGAAACCACCGCAACCCCCGGACCCGTTGAAATACGTCTGTCCACGACCGAATCAAGGAATACAAAATCCCTTGGAATCATCAGGGGTGAACAGAAAGATACCGGCCTGGCCGAAGCAGATGTTCTTGTGGCCGCCGGCAGGGGAATCGGCAGCAAAGAAAATGTGGCGCTCATAGAACAACTGGCCGCATTATTTCCCAGGTCTTCCGTGGCAGGATCCAGACCCGTGTGCGATTCGGGGTGGCTGGAATACAAAAAACAGGTTGGGCTTACAGGCGCGACGGTATCTCCCGGTCTTTATGTCGCCTGCGGCATTTCCGGTGCCATGGCGCACAGGGTCGGTATGCAGGGCTCCGGGTTCATCGTTGCCATCTCCACGGACCCCAATGCCGCCATTTTCAACATTGCGGATGTGTGTATTTGTGAAGACCTGACCACGTTTATCCCTCTGTTTATGGAAGAGTGCAAGAGGAAGAAAAGAGGCCCCCTCCCTGAACAGTCTAAATGATAGTTGATCTACCAGTTCTACTGGTGAGAATTGAAAAGGTTCTACCGTTTCCGTCGGAAATAGAAAACATTTGACAGGATTAACATGATATACATGATTGAAGGAGAAGGAGACAGAAGATGATTCAGGAGACCATGTCGAGAATGGAGCGATTTGAGGCCGCCGTGGCCGTGGAAAGACCGGACCGCGTGCCGGTCATGCCTTTGATAACGGCCTTTGCGCCGAGGTGCCAGGGGATAACGCAGGGCCAGGCCTGGCGGGACGTGGACACGGGTCTGAAGGCTATGATGGACACCTTTGAGGATCTGGGCGGATACGACAGACTGTACAAGCCCAATCTCTTCTGGCCCATGATCGGGGGCGTCTTCTGCGCGGCGCCGGTAAGGGTGCTGATTCCTGGAAGGCAGCTCGGTGAAGACGAATTAAATCAAATCGATGAAAGGGAGCTTTTTGCAAGGGAGGATTATGATAAGATCGCCTCCGTTGGCTGGAATGCCTTTTGGAAGGAACATTATCAGGTGATGAGCGGCGGCCGGCCCATGGAAAAGATAGCCTCTACCCAGAACCGGCTTCTGGAAGAGTATATAAGGGAGATTGAGATATACCATGGTATGGATATCCATCCACTTTTCGGGGCGTACGTGGACTCCACCATCATGGCTTTTTCCATGTGCCGGACCCTTACCCAGTTTACCATGGACCTGTACGAGGTCCCGGGGAAGATAAAGGCCGCCATGGATGCCACTTGCGATGATCTTATTCAAAACGCCCTGGACGTGATCAAGAGGACCGGTATCCCTCTTGTATTCATCGTGCTGGAACGGGGATCGGGGTTCTATTATCGTACGGACATATTCGAGGAGTTTGAATGGCCTTATCTTCAACGTTATGTGGACGCATTTCTTTCAGAGGGAATAACCCCGTGGTTTCATTTTGACACGGACTGGGGCATAAATCTTCCTTATCTTAAAGAGCTTCCAAAGGGAAAATGCGTGTGTGACCTCGATGGAATGACCGACATATTCAAGGCAAAAGAGATTCTGGGCGGGCACATGTGCATCAGCGGAGATGTCTCTGCAGCCCTTCTTAGCCTGGGTACGCCGGAAGATGTGGAAGAATACTGCCGGAGGTTGATTGACAAGGTGGGACGGGGCGGGGGCTTCATACTGACAACCGGGTGTGAATGCCCGGTGGATGCCAAGTTTGAAAACGTAAAGAAGATGATTGATGTGGCAAAAGAGTATCCGGGTAACTGGTAGTGAAAATTTCCTTTAAAGAAGCGGGGGCGTGAAGGGCCCAAAAGGATCTGGCAGGGCCCGAGCCCCATTTTTTATGTAAGGGTGGTGCTTAAAAGACGTAATGCAAATATGACAATGGGGGATGATGATGGAAGAGGAACTGAAAAGAGCCTTTCTCGGAATGAAACGGCAGGAGGCAATTGATCTGGTGAAGGCGGCCCTTGAATCGAACACGGACCCCTTAATGATCCTCGGTGTATGCAGGGAGGCCATGGAAGAGGTGGGGGAAAGATTTGAGACCGGCGAATTCTTTCTGAGCGAGCTTATCCACTCGGCTGAGGTTTTCAAGCAGGTCAGCGCAATCCTGGAGCCCGCCCTGATTTCCAGACGGGCCCCTGAGACCTCCGGGTCAGTTGTTTTCGGAACACCAAAGGGTGATATACATGACCTGGGGAAAAACATCGTGGTCACCATGATGCGGGCCCAGGGCTTTTTGGTTCATGATGTGGGAGTGGATGTGCCGCCTGAAAAACTGGTGGAAGAAGTACAGAGGACAGGGACTAACATACTTGCGCTTTCAGCTCTTATAACACCGGCATTCGTATCAATGAAGAAGGCTGTATCTCTTCTAAAGGAAAAGGGGCTGAGGGAAAAGACGTTTGTAATAATCGGTGGAGGTGTCACAACGGATTTAGCGAGAAAAGAGGTGGGGGCCGATGCACAGACCCTTGATCCCACCAAGGCGATCCGTCTCTGCAGACAATATTTGGAGAGAACTACTCTCTGAAGGGGAGCGCTAAAAAGTTCCGTGCTGTTGACGGAGTGGACTGGGCCGGTTATAGATGAAAATGAGGGGTATGCTGAACAATGTCTATCCCCTCCTGGATCAATTGTAAAACCCGGTTTTTATATTCCGGAAATTTATAGCCTTCATAGCTTTGAGTGAACAAAAGCCCTCCCTGCTTTCCTCTCCAATGATTACCGGCATGATCAAAGCAGACTTTTGAAGTAACGTTCAAGCCTTCAATCATTACCTTTAACTCCATCAACTGTTCCCGTGGGGACAGCAGTTGAAGTTCTCCCCTGCTATTGGCCTCAAAAAGAGGGGAACCGGGCGCGGGGAAAAAGGGCCGCGACCGTATATAATCGGGGTTTATTGCACTTAGTACCCGGGCCGTGTTTCTGGCGTGACCTTCCCACATCTCTTTTCCCCCCAACCCCGGCATCCAGTATTCGGATAACTGAAATCCGGCCTCCATGGCCTTTCTGCCCCCGCTGATGTGCCCTTCGCTGGTAACCCCTTTTTTTATCCTTTTCAGCAGTACATCATCGCCCGTTTCCAGACCCACATGCAACCTGTCCAGTCCGGCTTTTCGGATCGCCGTCAATTCTTCAGGCTTTCTCTGAGCCAGTGTTCTGGACCTTGCGTAAGAGGTGACCCTGTTTAGAGAGGGAAATGTTTTTCGTAAATGCTTCAATATATCCACAAGCTTTTGCGTAGGCAGAATCAGACTGTTTGCGTCCTGCAGGAAGGCCGTTTTACCCCCTGCTGAAAGCCAATCGTAAACCATCACAAAACCGTGGCCGGTATTGAATTCGGGTGTTTTCTCCAGCAGGGCGATGGCCACATTTCGGTTCATCTCACCGTTATAACCGAGTTTGCGGGAAATGGATTTGAGACTGTTGCAGATAGCCGCAATTGAATCGATATCGGCCTTGACCTCTTCCGGTGTTCTTAGTTCGAACTTCTCCCCTTTGTACATGCTGCAAAACTCACACCTGTTCCAGGGGCAATTGCGGGTAACCCTAATGAGCAGAGAGTAGCTACCGCCTTCACTGGGCGGTCTATATATACCGGTTTCGAAGTTGTATTTTAAAGCAGTCGCGACATTCATATTCTATCCTCTCATACTATATGTTAACGTCCAGAAACGAGACCTTTGAAAAATGCTTCCCGCTGTCAGCGGGATTCAAGATCAAGGCGCGTGAGTCCCGCTTTAGCGGGATTAACCACAGGAATATATTGAATATTTCGAGTCCCGCCTCGGCGGGATGAACGCAACGTCCCGCCGAGGCGGGAGGCAGATAAGCGCAGACTTCGAAAGGGGGCGGTTTTCAAAGGTCTCGGGATTTGACTCCCGTTTTCAGCCCGGATAGACCCCTAACCCAAGAGCCTGATATTAGCTCAGGCGCCCACATCCCTCCCCTCAGGAGTAGGGTCTCTTTTCTATTCTGATCTGCTCCTGGAACTGGCAGCCATAGGAATCGGAAATCAGAAGAAGAGGTAATCGAAAATGACGCCAAAAAAAGAGTTCGATTATTTTGATAAGCCGAAAAACATCAGAAGACTCTGGGTCATGCTTTATGCAGCCTGTGGATTAACTGTCATACCAGACCTGTTCACGACCAGGCATGCCTACTTCGGAATAGATTCTTTCTTCGGATTCTATGCATTGCTCGGTTTTGTTTCATGTACAGTCCTTATACTTTTTTCAAAACTTGTAGGGTTCATCTTAAAGGTAAAGGAAGATTACTATGACAGGTAGCTTCCCTCCACCTCTTATTATGATATTGGGCGCCCTGCTGGTCCCTTTTCTAAAAGGTAAAACAAGGAACTGGTACACCATTCTCCTTCCCGCTGTCACTTTCTGCCTGATATGGCAACTGGATACGGGCTCATCATGGCACCTCCATTTCTTTGACCATGAGCTCACCCTCTTGCGGGTAGACAAACTGAGCAAGGTATTCGGGTATATATTTACCCTGAACGCGTTTGCGGCTTTTGTCTACGCCTTCTATCTTAAAGACAGTTCACAGCATGTTGCTGCCATTATCTATATCGGCAGTTCTCTTGGGGTTGTTTTTGCGGGAGATCTGATCTCTTTATA
>JACNJD010000077.1 GCA_014382715.1 Candidatus Desulfacyla euxinica
GTCTAATCAGAGAAATACATGGCGTGTTGCTCTCCAAGGGCCGGGGCAGTCATCAGGCTCCAGGTGAGTTTCGCAGGACCCAGAACTGGATCGGCGGCACCAGACCTGGCAACGCGGCATTTGTTCCGCCACCAGCCGGGCAAGTGCCGGAGTGTATGGGAAAGCTGGAATTGTTTCTGCACGACCAGCCAGAACCCTCTCCAGCGTTGCTCAAGGCCGCTTTGGCTCATGTTCAGTTTGAAACCATTCACCCGTTCTTAGATGGCAACGGTCGTATTGGGAGACTCTTGATCCCTCTGCTATTGTGTGAGCAAAAAGCACTCCGGGAGCCAATGCTCTACCTGAGCCTTTATTTCAAAACACACCGACAGCATTATTACGAATTGCTTAATAATGTGCGGCTGACCGGTGACTGGGAAGCCTGGCTCGATTTTTTCGCAGAGGCAGTCATTGCTACTGCCACCCAAGCGGTGGAGACGACCAGGCAGCTCGTCGATTTGGGCAGTGAGAACCGTGATAAAATCAGCAGCATTGGCCGGGCGGCAACGTCAACATTGCGAGTTCACCGCGTGTTAATGGAGCAACCGATCGCCACTGCAAAGTGGTTGGTGGAAAAGACAGGCATCACCCCGGCAACGGTTAACAATTGTCTCGACAAGCTGAAGCGCCTTGGCATTGTCCGGGAATTGACTGGTGCAAAGCGGAACCGGATATTCAGCTATACCGAGTATGTGGAAATAATAAACCAGGGAACAGAACTTCCAGGATAGGACGGTGCGAAAGAGAGCCTGAGAAGGATCGCTATAAAACCCGATGTTGCCATATAGACTTTGTGCCTTCGTGCCTCGATGCCTTTGTACCTGGTTTTTAAATGGACTTGAAGCTGATAACGCAAGGCAGGGCCTGCAGGAGATAACTCAGAAGCTGAATCTCTCTGCAGACGATATATACTTCTATATTTGGCCATATTTAAACTTGAACTTTAAATATGGCCATGACAAGAGAATAAGAAAGGCGAGGCGGATTCATATGAAGAGAAAATTTCCGTCTTTGGCAAAGTTCTGAAGAATGTTGTAACAGCTCTGGGTGTGCTGGGTGTAGAAGAGCAGAAGGCCGCTGTTGCAGATAAAGCGGGTCCTGACGCCACACCCGGTGAATTGGGAGCTGCCTTGGAAGAATTGCTTCCCCCTCTGAAAACCCGGAAGCCGAAACCGTGCAAGGAGGCCATGGCACAGATCAGGGATCTCAAGTGGCTGTCTGAATTCAGAGTGGAAATTGCCGACCTGGATCGGCTCATAAAGAAATATAAGTTCAAGGAGGCCCTGCCCCTGGTAGAGTCGCTTAAGAATAAGCTATAATGTTAGCTTTAAAACTTGACTGAAAAAAGCATTGACTTTCTGACCAGACTACATATCGGGAGATAACCATTATGCTTATAACCATGTCAGAGGCAAAGGCCCAGTTGTCGGCACTTGTGGAGAAAGTCATGGCAGGACAGGAGGTGGTTATTGGCAAGGCTGGGAAACCGGTTGCAAAACTCGTGCGGTATGAACAAAGCGAGGAACCACGTCGGCCCGGGGCATTGAAGGGAAAAATCAAGATAGCCGATGATTTTGACGAACTGCCTTTGGATATTGCTGATGCCTTCGGTATGATGGAAAAATGAATTTTAAAAGATAACAATCGAGTGACGAACAATCGAACAATCGAACCAAAGGCTCTCTGAAAGCAAGGAAATGCTGACCTGTTTTTTTGCCGTTCCGTTCTAATGTTCGCCAATCGAATGTTCGTTATTCTAGTATTGCTGTTAAGTTAATGAAATTGGGTATCAGGTTTTATCCGGATTTAAATCCAGAAGGCCTGCATTTAAAAGTTTTTTTGCAATCTTATAGATGTCTTTTTTGTCACCTTCTTTTCTGATTCCTGCTGCAAGAACATAAACGATTACGGTTTGTTTATCAATTTCGTAGATGGCTCGTATCTTCCCGCCACATGTATCGAGCGGAATCCAGATAGGTCTTTAACCAATCTTTTACCCTGTTTGTCGGGTTCATCCGATAAATTCCTAATTCGATCTAAAATCGCCCGCTGAATTTTCTTCTCAGGGATTGCTTCTATCAGAGCAAGACAGATATCGGTGATGCGAATCCGGTATTTCAAATCCCAAGCCTTTCATATGCTTCCGATAGGGAATGGGTTCTTCCGGCGGCCTCTGACGTTGAGCTTCCCGTAGATGTTCTGCAGATGTCCTTTGACAGTTGTGACTGCAATAAACAACTTGTCAGCAATTTAATTGAAAAATAGGGGGTATTTACTCCAATTAGAAAGATGTCTTGGGACTTGACACCGGCCAAATGTGTATGTATTATGGCTTTTATACACATTAAGAATAGGGAGCAAGACAATGCGAACTAATATTGTGATAGATGACGAACTCATGAATGAAGCCATGACACTCAGCCAGATAAAAACCAAAAAGGGTGTTGTTGAGACCGGACTTAAGTTATTGGTTCAAATTAAGAAACAAGAAAAAGTCAAAAGCCTGCGTGGAAAACTGAAATGGGATGGTGACCTCAATGCAATGAGGTTAGATCAGTGATTCTAATCGACTCATCCGTATGGATCGACTATTTCAACGGCATTCCCACGTGGCAGACAGATTTGCTTGACAATTACCTCTCGAATGTTCCCGTCGTCATTGGGGATTTAATTCTCACAGAGGTTCTTCAGGGTTTCAGATCTGATAAGGATTACGAAACAGTCAAGACCTTTCTAAGTACTCTTCCATTTCGCCAAATGGGTGGATACAATGTCGCCATTCAAAGTGCCCAGAATTACCGACTCCTTCGAAAAGCCGGGGTTACTGTACGAAAAACAATTGATATAATAATCGCGACTTTCTGTATTATGGAAGGATTAACGTTACTCCATGATGATCGGGATTTCGATCCCATGGCATCTCATTTTTCCCTCAAGACATCTACTCCACAGTAATGCCATGATACTGAAACAAACGGCAACAACTGTGGATGTCAAAATATTGAGAGTCTGAACTGCCGTCATTGTCAAATGGTTGATTGGTGGAGTCGTTGAGTTGGAAAATAGAACTTTGAAATCAATAAATCATAGTTTTAGCTCTGTAAGACGTCTAATTTCCGGTCAAAACATATGAATTCAGGAAACAACAACCGACTTAACGAGATCTAAATTGAAAGGGAAAACTATGAAAAACAAGAAGGCTTTAACGGCGCCATGTGGGTTAGACTGCTTTAATTGCGAAATCCAAGAGGACAATTTGACAGGTGATTTTGCCGAAATGATTCATGAGAAACTGGGGATCCCAAAAGAAGAGATCCCCTGCAAGGGCTGCCGCCAACAGGATGGGAAGCATTACCATCTTCCGCCGGAGGGGTGTGCAACTTTAGACTGTGTGAAAGCCAAAGGCGTGGAGCTGTGCTGTGACTGCGATGATTTTCCCTGCGCTTTTCTTGCCCCGACGGCTGAAGGTGCCGGAAGATACCCCCATAACATGAAGGTCTACAATCTATGCCGGATCAAGAATATTGGCCTTGAACGCTGGATTGAAGAAGAAGCCGGGGAAATCCGGAAAAAATATTTCACAGGCAAATTTGTTGTTGGAAAAGGGCAGGCGGATTAAGAGCTGAAAATAGAGTCGATAATCATGAAAATAGTTTTTTGTTATCCGCTTTTTTTGATTCTGATTCTGCTGAGTTTCTCAACTTGCTCAGCACAGGAAGAGATAGATTTTACCCGTCTTCGGGAGGCTATGGTCAACCGTCAGATCATGGACAGGGGGGTAAATGATCCGGATGTCATAAAGGCAATGAGAAAGGTCCCGCGACACCTCTTTGTGCCTCAAGAAAACAGAAGGTTTTCTTATGCCGATCATCCTCTCCCTATCGGTGAAGGCCAGACCATATCACAGCCCTATATTGTGGCCTTCATGACAGAGGTCCTTAAACTGAAGCCAGGGGAGAGGGTCCTTGAAATTGGTACGGGGTCCGGATATCAGGCCGCTGTTCTGGCCGAAATTATCAATGAGGTATACTCTATTGAAATCATCCAAGCATTAGGGGAAAGTGCCCGGGAGACCTTGGGAGCGCTTGGCTATAAAAATGTCCATATAAAGATAGGGGATGGTCATAAGGGATGGCCTCAAAAGGCCCCCTTTGATGCCATAATCGTGACATGCGCCCCGGAAAAGATCCCCCGGCCCCTGGTTGAACAATTAAAGGAGGGAGGCCGCATGATCATTCCGGTTGGCAGGAGAGGGACCGTCCAGAAATTGGTGCGGGCGGTCAAGAGAGGCGGGCAGCTCAAGACTGAAGATGTGATGCTTGTGCGGTTTGTCCCCATGGTTACCCCTTAGCTGGGAGTTAATGGGGATAATTGAGGACTTTTCCGAAAGTCCATGGGGAAGGTTTATGAGTGCCACAATAAATCAAAGTGTTACCCTGCATGAGAGGAGGGTATTCAGACTAGTCAGGGAAAACGTCACCCTTGAAAACGGAGGTCTGCGTGAATGATCCCGGTTAATGATCTGCTTGCCCAAAGACCTGTTGAAGCCTCTGCCCCATGCCGGGTTGACTCGGGTGGGACCTGGGACATCAAGGCCTTAGCCCTTCCCTTTGAAGCAATACAGCCCACAACTGTTAACATTGCCCTTACATTGAGGACCTCGGCAGGTCTTCATCCTTATAAAGACGGTAAGGTAAAAATCAGCTCGACCGGTTTTGCACAACCCGAGATTTTTTCCATAGACCGGCTTTCCTTTGATTCTCCATTCGGCCTCTTCTTTGCGGCTATCTCTTTTTTCGGTTTCCACGGTCTGGAGGTGAAGATCGATTCCCAATCTCCTGTCAGGTCCGCATTAGGTGGATCAAGCACTGCTTTAGTGGCCCTGATCAAGGCACTTTCCAAGGTGTCTGCTGCTCTTGGCAATAAAAACTACCCGAGGAAAGAGATCCTTAATCTGGGATATCATCTTGAGGATGGTATCAGCGGCGGCAACTGCGGTATTCAAGACCAGGCTGCTGCAGTCTACGGCGGTGTCCATCAATGGGAATGGCGTTACGGAAATCGAACCGCCCCACTTCAAAAGACTTCTCTCCTCAATGGGGAGGGCAGGAAAGAGCTTTCAAAGCGCCTTTTGGTTGCATACAGCGGAAAAAGCCACACCTCTTCAAAAACAAATAACCGGTGGGTCAAGGACTTTCTCTCGGGCAAGACAAGGCCTGGATGGATAA
>JACNJD010000076.1 GCA_014382715.1 Candidatus Desulfacyla euxinica
CTTCCCAGGGTTTTGTATAATTCATTGATCCCGGCTTTTACCGAGGCAAGGTCTGAAAGGATGCACTCCTCAGGCAGGTAGGGAAGAAAGTCTTCAAAAGCATCCTGGATATTGGCAATGCTTACCGCATTGATTACAAGCTCAGGCGCAAATTCCTCCGTCTCAGGGGGTTCAAGGAATCTTGTAACGTTAAAGAAGTATTTGAGCTTTCTTCTATCCAGGTCGTAAACAGCCACTTCATGGTCAAGACAGAGCTCCTCCACAAGCCACGCACCCATATGACCGGCACCAAGAATCAATATCTTCATTTGGCCCTCCTCTCTTTGTAGCAGCCCATCAGTCTGAAGTTTGTGGTAATTCTCTTTACCTCTTTGAGGGCCTCAACGACTTTGTTATTTTTACTTGATCCTTCGAAATCAAGGAAAAATGCATAATCCCCCGGCTCATTCGGGATAGACTCTATCCTTGTTAGACTGATGTCTTTCTTCGCAAACGCATGGAGCACATTAAAAAGGGTGCCGGCCTTATGTTCTGTGGCAAAGACAATGGAGCACTTGTCTCCTTCTTCTTCGCTCTCTTCCTTGGAAAGCACAAGGAATCTTGTCATGTTTCTGTCGAGATCTTCCACCTTCTCTTTCATGATCTCAAGATTATAAAGCTTAGCAGAAAGCCTGCTTGCGATTGCGGCCGTTTGTTTCGGTCTCTTTTCCGCCAGCATTTTTGCCGCCCCGGCAGTATCGCTGAATGAAAGAGGCTCAAGTTTGTTCCTTTGAAGGAATCGGCGGCATTGTGAAAGGGCCTGGGGATGAGAATATACACTGCGGATCTCTCTGTGGTCCGTTCCCGGCAGTGCAAGAAGACAATGGTGCACGGGGAGTTCTATCGCCCCAACCACATTCAGATCGGTATCTATAAGGAGATGGTTTACCTGTGCCACAGAACCACCCAGCGTATTTTCCACAGGGACGATCCCATATTCATAAAGCCCCGTTTGAACACCTTCGAATACCTCGGCAAAAGTAATGCACGGGAAAGGAATCAGATCTCTGTTCCATTCCCTCGATGCAACTTCGCTATATGCACCGTGTTCTCCCTGAAACGCAATGATCTCGAAATTGTTCTGCTGCAGTCTTTTGCTTTCCCTGATGATTTCGGCATATACCTTTTCCATGAATTCCGAATTAATAAGATCCGTGGCGTTTTTTTCTATTCTGTCAAGGACCTCCTTCTCCCTCTTATTGTCTTCTATTTCGGTCTTGAATTTTTTTGCCAACAGGACCTGTTCCATCCTGTTATTCAAGAGTTGCATAATCTGAGAATCAATATTGTCAATATTTTTTCTGATCTCTTTAAGACTCATTTTTTACCTCACTATTTTTGAAATGGGTGCATCCGCAAATGTTTTTAAATCACTTATTGCCGTTTCTAATTCTTGGATTGACATTTTCTCCACAACCGCATGACCGATGGCGCGAAGCAGTACAAAGTTAATGATGTTACCGTTCCTTTTCTTATCCTTTCTGAGAGCGTCAAGCACGCCCCCCGAATCGAATGGAAGCCGGATCGGGAGCTTCATTTTCTGGAGTAAGCCCTCGATCTTTTCGGTCTCTTCCATGGATAGATATCCTCTTCGCATAGATAGTTTCAAAGCAATCACCATACCGGCACTGACCGCCTCACCGTGGGAAATACCAGTCGTCTTCTCAATGGCGTGGCCGAATGTATGCCCGAAGTTGAGTTTCAGCCGCTCCCCCGTTTCCTTTTCATCCCTGTTTACAATGGATGATTTTATGACGATGGAATCACAAACAAGCCTATTTATCACCTCGGCATCTAATGATAATCCTCTCTCATAATTTTCTTCAAGATATGAAAACAACTCGGGGTCTCCGATAATGGCATGTTTTACTATTTCAGCGAAACCGGATAAGAGGTCTTTTTCCGGCAGGGTCTTCAGAAGGTTCAGGTCACAGATTACGAATTCAGGTTGATTGAAAACTCCCACCATGTTCTTGTATCCGCCGAGATTCACCCCGTTCTTTCCGCCCACGCTGGCATCCACCTGTGACAGCAAGGTGGTGGAAACAAATCCAAATCTTACTCCACGCATGTAGGTTGAAGCGACAAATCCGGCAATATCACACACAACGCCGCCACCAATCGCTACAATAAAAGATGAGCGGTCAGCCTCAATCTCTGTGAGCCTTTGGTATATTTCTTTGACAGTCTCTAAGCTCTTTATTTTTTCACTGCTCTTGATCTCTATTACTTCACAGGGAGGGAAGTCCTTTTGATAATGACGTCTGACATTGGTGTCCGTGATAACCACTGTCTTTTCCAATGGCGCGTACTTTCCGAGAGACTCAAGAACCTCACCGACGAGTATCGTTGAGTCCCCTGTACTGCCATGAATTCGGATCGTTTTCATTTCATCCACTCCACTACCTGTATTTTTATGACAAGATAGGAGATCTGTCTTTGCCTCTAACCTTGAACCTTGAACTCTGAACCTATGAACGGTTACCGGATTTCAATTCATTTCATTTATACAGGACCCTAATACCTGCAGCTTTTTCATGAGATCCCCAAACATATGTGGTGACATGGCCTGATCCTTATCGCATATTGCCTTGTTGGGATCGTAGTGTACCTCAACCATAATGCCGTCTGCTCCGGCCGCCATAGCAGCAAGACTCATGGGTTCAATCAGACTCAGGCGCCCGGTTCCATGTGAGGGGTCAACGACAATCGGGAGATGGGAGAGTTCCTTGACAGAGGGCACTATACTTAGATCCAATGTATTTCGGGTGTAAGTCTCAAACGTCCTTATCCCCCTTTCACAAAGAATAACATTCGGGTTTCCCCCCGCAAGTATATATTCAGCACAATTGAGCCATTCTTTGAGGGTTGAATTCATCCCTCTTTTCAAAAGCACCGGTTTGTCAAGCTTTCCAACTTCCTTTAATAGAGAGAAGTTCTGCATGTTTCTGGTGCCGATCTGCAGCACATCTGCATATTCAGATACCCATGATACATCACGCGGATCCGTCACCTCGGTCACGATAGGAAGCCCGGTCTCCTGTTTAGCTTTTTCAAGTATTTTCAAGCCCTGGAGACCAAGCCCCTGAAAATCATAAGGTGAAGTTCTTGGTTTGAACGCCCCCCCCCTGAGCATATTGGCGCCTGCCTTCTTTACCTCCTGGGCCGTTTTTATGGTTTGCTCTTCGCTCTCCACGCTGCAGGGACCGGCAATCACCACAAAATCCTCGCCAAACTTCACATTACCGGCTGATATGACCGTTCGCCCGGCACCATCACCATTTATTGATGTAAGTCTAAGAGCATTCATTGTTTAATAATCTCCCTCAATTAGGATTTGGGTTGAATACGACACAACAAAAAAAACCGTGGTCGATCTGTCGGCCCACGGTCTTTTATTTCACTATTTCAATCAGACCACGGGCGGACCTGTATCCCGGAAAAAATAGTAATAAAAATTTCGCCAGTTCTTTTTCAACATCCTTTCTCCTGATTAATCGCGTTTGATTTTGCCCGCAGATAATGATCGGCCAGGACGATCCTGACCATTGCCTCGAGCACCGGGACAATTCGTGGAACTGCTGAGGTATCGAACCTTCCCGTCAGCCTGAGCCTGTCAGGCCTTCCTTCTCTGTCAATCGTCTCCTGGTCAATCATTATGGAGGGGATCGGCTTTACAGCGGTGCGGAGAATAATGTCGTCACCGTTGGAAATACCGCCCAGGATACCTCCTGCGTTATTTGTTTTGAAACCGGTGGGGATTATGGGGTCATTATTTTCAGACCCTTTAAGCCTGGCCGTTTCAAAGCCCGCCCCAATTTCAACACCCTTAACAGCCCCCACTGACATCACCGCCTTGGCCAGGTCCGCACTCAGCTTGTCAAATACCGGCTCCCCTAACCCAGCGGGACACCCGCGCACTCTAACCTCAACAATTCCTCCAATGGAATCACCTTCATCTTTTGCCCTTAAAATGACCTCTCTCATTTTGTCTATTACTGCCACATCAGGGCAGTAGAAGGGATTTGTATTGATTGCCTCCAGATCAATATCTTCTGCCCGGATACCACCCAATTCCAGGGTGTAACCGGTAATTACCATGTCTAATGGATCGAGTATTTTTTGGGCTACTACACCGGCAGCTACCCTGGCCGCGGTCTCGCGGGCAGATGATCTTCCCCCACCCCTGAAATCGAAATGACCGTACTTTTTGAAATAGGTGTAATCGGCATGACCCGGTCTGAAAAGCTTACGAAGGATTTCATAAGGCTCACTTTTGACATCGTGGTTATGGATAAGGAGGGCAATCGGTGTTCCGGTTGTGAACCCTTCAAAGACCCCCGAGAGTGCCTCCACCCTGTCTGTTTCGGATCGGGGCGTATCAATAGAGGTACGGCCCGGCCGACGTCTTGACATCTCCTTGACAAAATCCTTGTCCGACAAAGGGATACCTGATGGACAACCGTCTATAACAGCTCCGATCCCCTTGCCGTGCGATTCACCGAAAGTGGTGATTCTAAACGCCTGCCCGAACGAATTCCCTGCCATACTAAAAGCCCCCCTCATCACTGTTTTTATACCTTTGTGACAAGGCCCTCATAATCGCTTGCGCCATTTCTTCAGGATTTTGCCCATCTGTGTCCACCCTGTAATCACTGGCGGATTCATAAGCCGGCATCCTCTCATGGAGAATCGTATCGATTTCTTTAAAGGGGTCGAGCCCGGTAAGTGCGGGGCGAAAGTTTCCCCACCTCTGTTCCTTTTTCATTCTCTCTCTGATGACCGATGCACCCGTGTCAAGCCACGCCACCCACCCATTTTTCCTTAGATTCCTCACGTTTTCCTGATCAATCACGACCCCTCCCCCTGTGGCGATGACTACGTTGTCTTTTGAGGCGACCTCTTCAACGACCTCTCTTTCCACACGCCTAAAATCTCTCCATCCGTTCCGAGATACATAGGAATGGATGGAAAGGCCTGTCTTTTCCTCAATAAGCCGGTCTGTGTCCAAAAACTCCCTCTTTAACTCCCGGCCCAACAGCTTACCCACGGTTGTCTTACCGCTGCACCGGTATCCGATTAAAACGATATTCATAACATCCGTCTTCATCCCAGCAAAAAAAAAGCCGCGGGCAATTTTTTTTGCCCGCGGCTTTAAAACTTTCAAAAA
>JACNJD010000339.1 GCA_014382715.1 Candidatus Desulfacyla euxinica
GATTTTCAAAGACTTATCACCCAGATATCGAGTAGGTTTAATCCGCACGTAAATTTCAATATTAGCCATAGATTAATGATACCATATAAGTTCGTTTTGTAGGTACCTTTTCTTTGGAAAATGCACTAAATTGCTGAGCACAAATTCCGTCCCCAAACCTGTCTTATCTATCGAGGTCGACTCAGGTAAAACATGTATTATCATAATCAAGACGGGCTGATCGAGAGTTGAGCTATGTCATGGCTCTAATAGCTTTTTGGATGGACTGAAACCCGTTGGCATCTCCAACTTAGTTGGAATATTTAGAGGCCGTCAAACCCTGTGATATCATCAAACACAGTTCTTAGGGCTACGGTGGCATTTTCTGATACAGTTCAGATCATCACAAACCTGTGATATCCCCATCCAGAGGGGCGGATCGAGGGTTGAGCTATGTCATAGCTCTAACAGCTTTTGGCCGGGTTGAAACCCGTTGATATCTCCAACAAATCGGTAAACTCAACCTCTCAAAATAGCTTGTGATATCTATTTTTCTGAGCGGTGACGCTCAAAGATAATTATCCAATGCTTAACCTCGTCTGTGTGCGGCACGATTCCAGTTTTCCTATATCATTGTAGCCCCAGAATTTTTTCAGAAAACCAGAAGGTTAGATCTTGCAGCCTTCTCCTATTGCATGTCTAAAAAATTGTACTTTTTTTGATTTTCACCCCTGCTTCGCTCTTCATCTACTAATTTCCACGAAAATCGGATGATACGCACCCAGAAGATAAAAATCCTCAAATGCCAAATCAAACTCCTTGAATTTTCTCAGAACATCCAGTATTTTTCCCCATTATGCTCATCAAAATCATATCATGCGGCCAAACCGGGGCAGACAGAGGAAGTGGAGAATGAGCCCAAGGGCACAGGGCCGACAAGTAATAGAAGCAAGGGGGAATACGCACTTAGTGAGCTGAGCACCCCTTTCGGCAGACATCCCGGATTCCGATGCCGCTTAGCGGGGAAGAGACCTCCTTGACCCTCCGACTCGGGAAGGCAATCCCTTATATACCGGGAGACTACAAACATGGCTCGCAAACGAAATAAAAAGAAAAAAAGACGAACCCAACTTGATCCTTATGAAGTCCTCGAGGGAAAGGCGCCGGTTACAGCCCTTGAACTTATCCGGTTGATTCACCGGATCAACCCGACCAATACAGAAGTGGCCGCCAAAAAGGCCTCTGAGCGTTACCGTGTAAAAGCCCGCCTGCAGAGTCTGCTCATAAGAGAGTTTAAAGAGAGCCTCCATGTGGAGATTCCTGAGCCACAAAATCCGCAATTAGTGGGATTGCGGCTTCTGCATTTTGACGAAGATGCCTGTCATGCGCTGATCCATGAACTGGAAGATGATGCGAGGTCATGGATCAGAAGGCGGATCGATGAGGCATCTGCAGAAAAGGCCGCTGGCAGGGGGGATTTTCCAGAAACACCCGGATCTATTGAGCAACTGTCTAATGATCCATTGTCCCGGAATGGCGGGCTAAAGGAAAGAGATGAAGATATATCCGTGAATGACTGGATCAATTTGGGACAGAAGGCGCTGGATGCCTACGATTATGATCTCTGTGAAAGATATTATTTGAAAGCGCTCAAGGCATCCCGTGGTGGGCTTGAGCCTGCCCTCTACGTCCTTGAGCTCCTTGTCGATCATTTGGCGGCCTATGAGAAGGCGTTGGATATTTCAGCGTCATTTTCAACGGCAGCAGGCAAAGATAGAAGGGTGAGAATCCTGTTGGGTTTGTCCTCGGCCCGTTGCGGTCATTTTGAGCAGGCCCTGGATTATATTGCCCGTATCTCAGATCCTCGAGTGGTGGAGATATATCTTCTTGTTGCAGGCCATTTTGTCCGGGAGGGGGATGAAAACCGTGCAGCAAAGGCGCTTTCGAATTTGAAATCTTATGAAAATCTGGAACAAGAATCTGAAATCGACAAATTAGAGCAAGAAGTCTTAAGGCTCAAAACCAAAAAGCTCGAACATGTGGAAAAAGAAATGATTTTGGCCTGGGAGGAGGGCCGTTCCGATTTGGGTCTGGAACTGGCGGAAAGGATATTGTCTTCCTTGCCCCAGAACAAAGCGGCTCAACAGGTCCGTCGTGAGTTTGAAAAACAGCAGCGCCAAGATAGAATCACCCTGCTTTTGCATGAGGCGGATGATGCCGGAGGGCGGCATGCATTTGGCAGGGAGGTCGATCTATTGAAGAAGGCCATCGCCCTTGGCGCAAATGCCCCTGAACTGTCCCAACGTCTAAAATACGCACGAAACATGGCGAAAAAACAACGAGAAGAGATGGAAATCGCTGATTTGCTTAGGCTTTGGGAAGAAGGGCGGACCGGGGAGTCGCTCTTTCAGTTCATCGGTTTCACCGAAAAACAACGACGACGCATTGTACAGGTCATTCATGATCCGCATTTTCGATGGGTGGAAGAAGTCCTTTCTTCCGATACGGCGATGAACCGCAAAAAAGTTGTGGATGCAATTCTATCCCTTGGCCAGTCAAAAAAGGGGATGGAAAAGGGCGAAAACCTCCATCGTATTATTGAGGGGATGAATCTCCATGGCAAGGTGCTTCAATACGTACCCGAGGCCCGAACCGTTTTGAAGCAGGCGGAATCCATGTTGCGGGCCATGGAGTCCAGGAGAAATAAAGACCTGCTTGAAAAAACTGGGGAGTTTCTCACTGAAGGCCATCGGGATCTTGAGAAAGCCAGCAATTGCCTCTCCGGCATTAAGGTCAAGGTCCTTAACGAAACCGACAAAGCGTATGTTGAGGACTTGAAATCAAGGTTGCAGCATCTGGAAACCATCCAGATGCTTCGTCAAAAGTACGATTCCTGTTCGATAAGGGGAGATCATTTTATCTGTATGGATATGGCGGAAAAGCTTGCTGAGCAGGAAGAAGGGGGACATTCGAATCATTGGCGTGATAAGGCAAAAGAGCATGCCGAAATCCTGAAAAGGGAGTGGTCTCTTGTTTCGTGCGATATAAGGAGACTGCCTGCATCCTATGGTTATTTCGGCATGAAATGGATGGCCGAGGAACCCAACTGCTGGCTTCTTCCGGACGGACGTCATGTGGTTATGGCCACATCCCATGATCGGTGGGTGTTTGTAAGGACGTTCTGCCTCGATGACCAGAAGTTCAGTGATGGCATTATTCTTCGAGCCCCGGAAAAGCTGCTCTACCCAAATATCGTCATTTCCGGAGAGATGCTCTGGATAGCCGGTCAGGGTGCGCACGTACTGGGATTAGGTTTAGATCCGGTAACCATCCGATTCTGGCATGATTTTTCTTTATTGGTGAAACAGGATGAAGTTGTTGAAAATGTGTGGATTTTCCCTGAAAAACGAACGCTGTGGTTGGATAAACGTAATATAGAGAAAGCAGATGAGATCATTGAAATTGTCGATATGGAGCAAGAGCGTACGATCCGTACAATGAAAAGTTTTTATTTTCCTGTCATTATGAATTGTGGGGACCGTTTTCGGGTCGCGATTACCGACCGCGATCAAAATTTCGTTCGCATATACTCGGAACAGGGTAGAACCATTACGGCTCCTCAGTTTGAAAAGCGTTGTGCGGTTAATAGGGCTGTCCCTCATCCAAACGGTGTTGATTTCGTGTTTCTCACATATGATGATACGGGGGCACTTGATCCATTCCTGGGTATCTCAGATGAAGATGACGAACAATACGGTGATTTCATTCTTACTTTAGAAACAAAACCTGATGTGAAGCAAAGAAGCGAACCGACAAGAATCGAAGATTCGCACGGAGATTTGAAGCACATGATGGTTGCCTCACGGGATACCGGCATCATCTTCGTCTATTTCGCCACCGATTCCGGGCTTGATACCGGGTACAATCTCGCCGCATTCAGACCTTCAGAACAGGGCTTTGACCTGCTCTACCGGGTAACTGCTCCGGAGGACCTTATCCTTTTTTCAGATGAATGTTCCGATAAGGTCGCTGCAATAATCCCTCGCAATAAAAAAACGCAGGCGATGGTTCTTGACGAGCGGCCTCCCGTGTTTGATGTTGTTGATGATTCCAGGACGAACGGATATTATTTTCCACCATTTGATTCCATATGGCTCTGCGACGTCCATACCGGCGCTTTTAATGCAGAGGTGTTGGCCCATATGGGTCTACTGAAGGATTGTTCATTCGAGGCGTTCTATGAGTATTTGATGGAAATGAGGCTGAGCAATGATCCTGATAGGGTGGCTCCCTTTATCCGCGCATTGGAACGTTCTTTCAGGAAGGATGAATCGGAAGAATTAAGAATGTTGATGCAAGAACGATATCCGGATCATTGCAGTACCCTGTTTGAGAGGGCAAAAGGCGCTGCAAAGAAACAGAACTGGCGAGAAGTTATTTCACTGCTTGAACGAATTTTACCTGTTGATCTCGATGAAGGTGCTGCCTGTCACAGATGCCATATCTTCGGAATGGCCTATTTTGCTGAGGGCGACGCAAAAAGCGCTTTGCGCATCTGGGAAGAGGGCGCCCGCTATGAAGAGGGGCAATGTGACCTCGATCCATATATTACCTACGCCAGGCTTTCGCTCATGAATGAAAAAAAAAGGAGGAAAACTAAAATTAGAAGTGATATGAAAAGGGGCCTGGACCTTTATGAAACCGTGGATCGATATCTGGAAGCCGAGGATTGGGATGGGGTAATTAGAACCGTGGAATCTGCCGATGCCCTGGAAACCACCGATCTTCAATTAGCAGTGAGGCTTACCGAGGCATACCTTCATCAGGATGTGATTCCCGGAGACATGAGGTTTATCTGCAAGGTCCTTGTGCTGGCAAATTATTGTGAGCGCTATAACGGTATTGCCTTCCGGGGAAACCAGGTCCTCCCTACTTATATCGAGGTGTGGTCGGAAGAACGTCTGAAGAAAACGGCCCGCGAGGCATCGGAATGGCTTGGCGGGCTCTGCGGACAAGTGTCAGAGATGCACAGCAACCATTAGAGTGAGACAAAAGCCCTGGAGTCTTTTTTGTTTTATCCCGTTTATTCCGTTAATCCTGTCAAAGTTTTGGAAGGTTGTTCTGATGGAAAAAATTACGCCTAAGACCTACGAAAAATATATCAAGGCCCTCATGGATATCAGCAGTGCCATTACCTCCGAACAGTATTTGGAAGATATCCTGAAGTTGATCGTCATGGTTACAGCCAGGGTGACAGGTGTTGAAATCTGCTCCTTATGGCTTATAGACGAAAGTGAAAAGCCTGTAAGGATCCGGTTAAAGGCCACGCAGGCCATTGAGCCTGAGTACGTACGGGACCGGGCCTTGACTATGAAAGAGGGTGTGGTGGGTTTTGTAATTACTCATAATCAGCCTCTTATTGTCAAGGATGTCCTTGAAGAGCCTCGGTTTAAAGAAAAAGAAATGGCCAAGAAATTGGGCCTGGTATCCATGGTTAGTGTACCCCTACAGGTAAAAAATGAAAAGGTTATCGGGGTCCTCAACTGTTTTACATCTGAGCCACATGAATTTTCTGAGACAGAGGTGAATCTGATAAGGGCAGTAGCCAATCAGGCGGCCGTTGCCATCCTGAACACAGAACTTATGGTCCAGACTAAGGTCATTCAGGAAGAACTCGAGACCCGCAAATTAGTTGAACGGGCCAAAGAGGTACTCATGCGAAGGCGCAACATGACTGGGGAACAGGCCTACCGCTGGATGCAAAAGCGGAGCATGGACTCCAGAAAATCGATTCGCCACATTGCAGAGGCCGTCCTCCTTTCAGATGAAATATGACGCGTGATTGGTGATCCAGAGAAAGAAATGCCATCAATTTCCATATGCTTACTCCCCTTCCAATCCTTGCTGTTATTAATATCACTAATTTTATTGCAGGTTTTTAAGAAAAAGATCTTGACATAATTACTGGTATCATTGATAATAACCTAGTTGAGGACATTATTTTAGGTATGGTCCCGCACAATGGTGTGCGGAATCTTCTGTATTTTTTGGAAGACAAAGGCGTCTTTTCCCAGGCTAAGGGAGGCGCCTTTTTTTATTTCACTTCAAACCCTAAACAAGGAGGATGAGTTATGTCATTTAGTAAACCAAATCGTAGTGCAGCAACCGTAACCTCAACCCGTGTTGAACCAGCGCCCGTTTCCGGGATCTGCGTGACCTGCTTAGACGGATGCGAAGGTCCTTGTGAAATAGGTCGCTCAGCCCTGAAAGGGCGGGAGATGCTCTATCCGCAACCCTTCGGCAAGGTCACGGCAGGGGCTGATAAAGACTACCCCATCGATTTTTCCCACTTCAATATCCAGGGAACCTGCGTTGGGGCCGTTGGTGTAGATGCGGACCCCGATGTGGCTACCTTTCCCGCGGTGGACTGCACTGCTGCTGTGGGTGCGGATGAGAGCATCAAACTTGATTTCCCCATCATTACAGGCGCGGTTGGATCCACCGACGTGGCAAGGATTAATTGGGAAGACATGGCTGCAGGCGCCGCCATATCCGGTATTATCCTTGTGGCCGGAGAGAATATCTGCGGAATGGACCCACAGGCAGAGTTTCAAAATGGAAAAATTGCCAAATCCCCTGAAATGGAACGACGTATCGATATCTACAGGCAGTGGTATGACGGTAAGGGGGGCATTATTATTCAAGCTAACGTCGAAGATACCAAACTTGGGGTCCCTGAGTACGTCATTGAAAAGCTCGGCATTGAGATCTTCGAGCTGAAGTGGGGACAGGGTGCCAAGGATATCGGTGGTGAGGTCAAACTGCCCACCCTGGAGAGGGCACTTGAACTCAAAGAGCGCGGTTACATCGTCCTCCCAGATCCTACAAATCCCGCTGCCCAGGAGGCCTTCAAGTCTGGGGGAATATCTGACTTCGAAAGACACTCAAGACTGGGTATGGTCGATGAGGAAGCCTTTTACAAATCAGTAGAACATCTCCGTAGTGTAGGGGCAAAATATGTAACCCTGAAGACAGGTGCTTATCGTCCGGCAGACCTGGCCCGGGCCATAAAATATTGCTCGGAGGCCAAGATAGACCTTCTGACCATTGACGGTGCAGGGGGCGGTACCGGAATGAGTCCCTGGCGGATGATGAATGAGTGGGGCGTTCCGACCGTTGAACTCGAGTGCCTGGCTTACCAGATGTGCGAGCGCCTTAAAGCGAAAGGGGCCTATATTCCGCCTATAGCTGTTGGCGGCGGGCTATCCTTGGAAGACCATATGTTCAAGGTCATCGCCCTGGGTGCACCATACGTAAAGGCCGTTCTCTTTGGCCGTGCCATAATGACTGCGGCCATGGTAGGCAAAACTCATGGCAGGCTAATGGCCGAAAAAATGGAACTTGAGGGCGAAGATGTTGCTGATGGATATCTGAAGCTCTTTGCCGTAGGGACCCAGTTAAAAGAGCGTTTTGGAAGTGACTTTGAGAAACTGCCGGCGGGCGCTATCGGGATGTATTCTTATATCGACAGGCTGCGCCAGGGGTTACAGCAACTTATGGCCGGCGAGAGAAAATTCGCTCTTAAATATATCGAGAGAAATGATTTGGTGGCATTAACAAGGGATGCCGCTGATATCTCCGGAATTCCTTATATAATGGATTCGGATAAGGAAGAAATAGACAAGATCTTGGGTTAGCGTCCGTCCGAAGGTGTAAATCGGGGACTTAATCTCATACATATGAAAGGAGAAAAAGATGCTCAACGTTATTTGTAAGCACAACTGCAAAGATTGTTATGCGCTCAGGGTCTGTGCCCTGCATGCCATTAAAGATCAACAGAGTTCTATTTATGTGGAAAGCGATGACTGCATCGGCTGCGGCTGTTGCAAGACGGCCTGTGTTGACTTCGGGTATAAGGCACTTGAAGATAAGACCATGGAGTGGCTGAAAGGCACCGCTTGATGATTGCATATTGAATGTTGACAATTGAGGATTGGGGATTGGGGAACCGATGAATTAATCCTCAATTCCTCAATCTCATAATTCCTCATTTTTCCGGAGTTAGGTTATGTACGGCAGGACCGGTCGAAATCTCAGGGTTAATTTGACCGAAAACGATTTTACAATCGAAGAAAGCCCCGCTAAATTTGAAGAGTTTTTTTTGGGGGGAAGAGGCCTCGGTGTAAAAGTCCTCTCCGATGAGATTGAGCCGGGGATAGATCCCCTATCCATTGATAACAAGATCATCTTTGTGTCAGGACCACTGGTTGGGACCGGGGCGATAACCGGGGCATCATGCAACGTGGTTACGAAGAGCGCCCTCTCCGGGACCATCGCCTGCGCCAAACTGCGGGGCCATTTCGGGGCGGAGTTAAAGTTTGCCGGCTTTGACATGATCATTGTTGAGGGCAAAGCGGACTCCCCCGTTATTTTGTCCATCATGGACGACAAGATCAATATTCAGCCTGCTCTCGAATATTGGGGCAGAACTGCCTCTGAAACTGAGGAGACGTTCAAGAAAAGCCTCGGAGACAAGTGGGCAGGTAGGGAAACCTATCTCGTATCTATCGGTCCTGCCGGCGAAAAACTGCTCCCCTTAGCCAATATTATCAATGACGGTTTCCTGTCAGTTGGAGGCGCCGGAATTGGCGCCGTTATGGGATCCAAAAATCTCAAGGCGATTGCAGTTAAAGGAAATCACACTGTGACGGTGGCAGATGGGAACCGTTTTGTGCAGGTGGTGACAACCCTGATTAATAAACTTAACAGCGCCCCTCTGACGTCCCAGTCCATGTCCTCCTGGGGGTCTGCCTTTTTTGTGGACCTCTGCCACCAGAAAGGGATATTGCCGTTCAAGAATTTCCAGGGATCTCACTTTGCTGAAATAAGGGGCGTTGGAGCCGGAACCATGCCCGGGGCGTTTGAGCTGAGGAGCCGGGGCTGTTTTGCCTGCCCGATTGCCTGCATAAAGAAGACCGATGTGAGCAATCCGCTCTTTAAGGGAAAGGGTATGGCCCCAACCTACCTGGCTGCCGGCGCCCTTGGATATAACTGTGGTATTACCGATATGACCATCATCGGCATGGCCAACATGCTCTGCGCAGAAATGGGGCTGGACCCCATCGCAGCAGGAGGAACCGTGGCCACAGCCATGGAATTGGTGGAAAAGGGCATTGTCTCTAAGGATGATCTCAAGCTGGATTTAAGATTCGGGCACGGCGACGACCTGCTCCAGGCCCTTACTCTAATGGCCACAAAAAAAGGACATGCCAAAAGGATAGGACAGGGAGCTAAGGCCCTGACAGATGAGTATAGAGAACCCAAGGTTTTTATGGGTGTAAGAGGTATTCCCCTTGCCCCCTTTGATCCGCGTGCCATCCAGGGGATGGGGCTCCATTTTGCAACATCCAACTACGGCCCTCATCATCTCTATGCCTATACGTTCATAGAAGAAATACTGAATGTGCATGAAAATCTCGATCCCTGGACCATCGAAGGGAAGCCGGAACTGGTGAAGAGATACCAGGATATGACGGCGGTGATGGATTCATTGGGACTCTGCAACTGGCCGCTGATGGGGCTCAAATTCAACAATTTCGTACCCATGGTCAACAGTTGCTTAGGCACCGGTTACAAGGCAGAGGACCTGCTTGCGATCGGCGAACGTATCTGGAACATCGAGAGGTCTTTTAACCTCAAAACGGGATTGGATCCGAAGTATGATGTTCTTCCTGAGCGGTTTACAAAGGAACCCATCCTTGATGGACCGGCAGAGGGCCAGGTCAGCAGGGTGGATGAGATGTTGCCGGAATATTACTCTCTCAGAGGCTGGAACGATGAAGGCCGGCCCGATCCCGATAAATTGAAGGACTTGGGGCTGGGGGGCTGAAGATGGCAAGGATAAAGATCGATCATACCAAGTGCACCGGCTGCAGGCACTGTGAAATAGCATGCTCCCTGAATCACGTGGCTGGCGCGGCCAATCCCAGAAGGGCCCGGATCAGGGTATTTCGAGAGGGACATACCTATTTCCCGACCATTGCCGGTCCCTTTGTGGATGCCGCCTGCACATCAAAAAATGAACTCGTAGTGGGTGATCACACGTATAATATGTGTCTGGTCTGCCGGGCCTCCTGTCCGGAAAAGCCCTTTTTTATTGAGGCTGAGACCGGTTTTCCCTTGAAGTGCGATTTTTGTGGCATCCCCCCAAGCCCCTCCTGCGTCAGGTGGTGTAACAGCGGAGCCCTGGAATTGATCGAAGATTAGGGAGTTGGTCTTTTGTCATTAGTCATTGGCAAAAGACAAACAACAGCGTCTGGCAACTTGAGACATTCGCTATCCTTTTCTGCCATAGTCCCACAAACACGCCTGGAATATAGTACTTTAGCAAACTATCTTGACAAATGACTAATAACGATCACAATATAATAGGGGCCGTTATGGTTGTCGGTGGCGGTATTGCCGGTATTCAGGCATCCACTGATTTGGCGGATGCAGGGTTTTATGTCTATCTTGTGGAGAGTTCTTCTGCCATAGGGGGCGTCATGGCCGCCCTTGATAAGACCTTCCCCACCAACGACTGTTCCATCTGAATCTTAGCCCCCAGACTCGTTGAGTCTGCCAGGCATCCTAACATCGAAATTGTCACCAATGCCAGACTAAAAGAGGTTTCAGGCGTTCCAGGAAATTTCACGGTGAAAGTGGCGAAACAGCCCCGCTACGTGAATGAAGAAAAGTGCACAGCATGCGGGGTTTGCGCTATCTATTGTCCTGTTTCCGTCCCTGATCCATATGATGAAAATTTGTCCCATCGTAAAGCGATCCATATTTCCTATACTCAGGCAGCCCCTTCGAGCTATGCGGTAGATCCCAATAATTGCCTTTTTTTGAATAGGCAAGAGTGCAAGCAGTGCACCCGCACCTGTCAGGCCGAAGCCATTGATTTTGATCAAAGACCGGAGATTTTGAGTTATGATGTGGGCGCGCTTATCTTATCCCCTGGCTTTTCTTCTTTCAATCCATCACGCTCAGGGTCCTACAACTACCCGGATTCACCAAATATTGTCACGGGCAAGGAATTTGAACGCATCTGCTGCGCCTCCGGCCCCTACGTTGGAAAAATCCTGAGGCCGTCAGATCTGAAAAGGCCTGATAAAATCGCAATAATTCAGTGCGTAGGGAGCAGGGACAAGACCTCGGGAAACCCATACTGTTCATCTGTGTGCTGCAAATATGCTGTCAAAGATGCGATCGTGGCTTTGGAGCACGAACCCGACCTTGATATCACCATCTTTTTCATGGACATGCGCATGTATGGAAAGGGATTTGACGTTTTCCATGAGCGGGCAAAGGCCGGGGGAGTCAAGTTTGTACGGAGCAGGGTTTCTAACATCAAAGAAAATCCTGAAACAAGAAACCTCGCCCTTAAGTATGCGGCAGAAGATGGCTCCCTGAGGGAAGACACCTACAATCTGGTTGTTCTCGCTAACGGGCTTGAGGCACCTCAGGGAAACAGCACCCTTGCCTTGGCTACGGGCACGCGGTTAAACCGATACGGCTTTTGTGAAACCAGCCTGTTTTCCCCCCTTGATACCAGCAGAGAAGGGATCTTTGTTGCTGGCGCCTTTCAAGGGCCTAAGGCTATACCGGACAGCGTCATCCAGGCCGGTGGGTCCGCTGCCTCGGCAGCAGAGCTGCTGACCTCTGCCAGGGGCACTCTGGTAACGGAAAAGGAATTCCCTGAGGAGCGAACAGATCCTGATGAGTCACCTAAAATCGGGGTGTTCGTATGCCATTGCGGCAAGAATATCGGGGGGGTCGTAGATGTACATGAAGTAAAGAAATATGCAGAGACGCTTCCTGATGTTGTCACGGTAGAGGATAATCTCTATTCCTGCTCCCAGGACACACAGGTCTTGATTCGGGATACGATCATCGAGCACAAACTCAATCGCATTGTGGTGGCCGCCTGCACCCCCAGAACCCATGAACCGCTCTTTCAGGACACAAACAGGGAGGCCGGCCTTAATAAATGTCTTGTTGAAATGGTCAACATCCGCGATCAATGCTCCTGGGTGCACATGCACGAAAAGGATGCGGCAACCCGGAAGGCAAAGGACCTAATTCGAATGGCTGTTGCCAAGGCCAGCCTGATTGAACCGCTTCCCGAACCTATTGTAAAAGTCTCCCCTAAGGGGATGATCATTGGGGGCGGACTTTCGGGGATGACCGCGGCCCTAAGCCTGGCCCGCCAGGGCTTTGAATGTTATCTCATTGAACGTTCCCTTGAGCTTGGAGGCAACCTGCGCCATACCTATTTTACTTTAGAAGGACCGGACCCCCAGGAATACCTTGACCAATTCATCCGAGAAGTAAGGAATCATGATAATATTCATCTGTTTTCCGATGCGAGCATAGAAAAGATTGAGGGCTTTGTGGGGAACTTCAAGACGGTTCTCTCTTTCGGGGACGCCGAAAACAGGAAAAGAGTGGAAATAGAACATGGCATTATTATCATCGCCACTGGCGCAAAACCTTTTGAGCCGGATGAATATCTCTACGGCAGTCATGAAAAAGTCCTTATTCAGCAGACATTGGAGAAAAAGCTTGCCCTTCAGGAAATAGATGCAGGAACCCTGAACCATATCGTTATGATACAGTGTGTGGGTTCAAGAGACGAGACGCATCGGTATTGCAGCTCCATCTGCTGCGGACAGGCCATCAAAAACGCCCTAAAAATCAAAGAGCTCAATCCTGAGACAGAAGTTACTATCCTGTACCGGGATGTCATGACATACGGATTCAATGAGGATTTCTATGATCTGGCCAGGGATAAGGGCGTTATGTTTATCCGATATGAGCCCGATCAGAGACCAAGGGTGGAGGACCTTGACGGAAAGCTAAGGCTTACAGTGCGAAGTCCCCTTATGAAAGAAGACCTTGTCCTGGACCCGGATCTCCTGGTTTTAAGCACGGCCATGGTACCCCATGAAAACAGGACACTGGTCGAGCAGTTGGCGGTCCCACTTTCATCCGATCAGTTTTTCTTGGAATCCCACGCACAGCTAAAACCGGTGGATTCATATGTGGATGGCATCTATCTTTGCGGCATGGCCCAATTTCCAAAACCCATTGATGAGCGCATTGCGCAGGCCAAGGCTGCTGCGTCTAAGGCGGCGATTCTGCTGGCAAAGGGGTATGTAAAGACAGAACCGATTGTTTCATCCTGTAATACAGATAAATGTATCGGGTGTGGACTCTGTGAATATTTCTGCCCTTACAGCGCTATCAGAATAACAAAGATGGGGAAACTCAAAAAGGCAGAAGTTATCTCTGCCGCATGCAAGGGGTGCGGCGTCTGCGCCTCGTACTGTCCTACGAGGGCCATTGACATGGGCCGTTTTACGGATGATCAGATTACGGCCCAGATAAGGGCATTCGGCGAAAAGCATTAGTGAAATAGTGAACAGCAAATGACGAGTGACAAATGACAAATGACAAATCCGAGCCGGCGATCCTCGGTTTCTTCTGCCACTGGTGTTGTTATGCAGCAGCCGATGCCGCAGGAGTGGCAAGGTTCCAGTATCCGCCCAATGTGCGGGTAATCAGGGTTATGTGCACCGGCCGTATTGACCCGATCTTCCTCATGGATGGGTTTGTCAATGGGGCGGATGGCATCTTTGTGGGGGGGTGACACCTCGGTGAGTGCCATTACCGGTCCGGTAATTACGAAGTCATCAATAAGGTTAATCTCGTAACAAAGATCCTCAAGGACCTTAACGTTGATCCGAGCAGATTGTCTCTCGAATGGGTTTCCGCGGCCGAAGGCCCTCGGTTTGTTGACCTGATCACGGCATTCACCAATGGCATCAAGGAACTTGGCCCCCTTGGGTCGAGTGAAGGCCTGGATCTTGACCCCCTTATGGTCAAGCTGAAAGCCGCCAGGATGGCCCTTGAGGGCAAGCGACTAAGAATGGTCTTTGCCAGACAGGCAAAATATATGAAGCAAGGGGATACATACCGTGAGCTCCCTGCCGATCACAAGCTACACGCTGACTTGGAAAAAATACTTGTGGAGGAATCTGCCGCCAATGGGTTGCTCTTATATCTTCAGGATGGACCGCGTCCAGTCGATGAACTGGTAGAGCTTCTAAATATCTCTTCCGACAATGTAATCAGTCTCTTCAAGAAGCTGGAGAAAAAGCAACTGGTAGAATCGGACAGGCTTATTGTTTCATAGCTGAACAGGATTTGCCCATGAAAAATATCCTTTTTAATGAACTGGACCCTCATTTTAAAGACGAAGTCGCCGAAAAGATAGGACTGGAAGCTATCAAGCCCTGTTTTACCTGCGGCTCCTGCACAGGGATATGCCCAGTCCACGAGGTAATTGAAGACTTTGACCCTCGCCAAATAATTTATATGATTCTGCTCGGCAGGAGAAAAGATGTACTCTCCTCGGATCTGATATGGTTTTGTTGTTTGTGTAATGCCTGTTTCTTTGTTTGCCCGCAGGAGATTAAATTCAGTCGAGTAGCCACCGAACTGAGGAAAATGGCCGTGGCTGAGGGGCACGTAGAGGCAGGATTTCTGGATAGATTGGAAGTTGTGAAGCCTTATTTACAGGATTTATGCCGCCGGACTATTTTCTCGAAGGTGAAGGATGGATTTTGTGGACCCCACACCAAGCCCTGCTGGAGGAAAAATACGGATGAGAACTTGAAGCCGGAAACAGGATGATCGGGCTTCAAGTTGCAAGTTTCAAGCATCGGAGACAAAAGAATGGCGTTTGAAAAGGTCGATGAAATACTGGAAAAACATGGATACAGACACGACGCTTTAATAGGCATCATTCAGGACATACAGCGGTTGGAGAATTATTTGCCGCTCGAAACGCTTAGGCACATCTCGCACAGGCTGGAAATCCCCCTATCGCGGATCTATTATATTGCCACCTTTTATAAATCATTTAGCCTGGAACCCAGAGGTCGCCATATTGTCAAGGTCTGTCTTGGAACTGCTTGTCATATCTGTGGAGCCACGCAGAACCTGGAACAGATGGAACGGACGCTCCATATCTGTGAAGGGGAGACAACCAAGGACATGATGTTTTCTCTAGAAACGGTCAATTGTGTGGGTACCTGCGCTCTGGCTCCTGTCGCGATCGTGGATGACACATATTACGACGCGGTGACACCAGAGAAGGTTGAAAAGATATTGTCCAATTATGCCACAGAGTCAGAGGGTATTGAGAGTGAAAAAAATTAAAAGCTCTTCAGATCTGGAGACCCTTCGGCAAACTATCCTGAATAAAGGGGATCACAAAAGGCAGGTGGTTCGAATTTGCTGTACCACAGGGTGCCGTGCTGGGGGCGCCCTGAAAATCGTTGAGGACATCAACAAGGAGCTTACAGAGCGCAACTTGGAAGACAAGATCAAGATTAAGAAAACGGGCTGTCGTGGCTTCTGTGAAAATGGTCCAGTTATGGTCATTGAACCCGATGACATCTTTTATAACAAAGTAAAACCAAAGGATGTGCCCGGCATTGTATCTGAAACACTTGTAAATGGCACACCTTTAAAACGCCTTTTGTATATTGATCCTGAAACCAGGAAAAGGGTTAAAAGCGAAAAGGATATCCCCTTCTTCGGCAAACAGGTTCGAAACGTGTTTGCCAAACTTGGCAAGATTGATCCCACTCAAATTGACGACTACATCGCTGAGGGCGGGTATACTGCCCTCTGCAAGGCGTTGACCACTATGACGCCCGTTGAAGTCATCGAAACCATAGAGGCTTCAGGATTACGGGGGCGTGGCGGTGGAGGATTTCCAACGGGAAAAAAATGGAGATCTTGCAGGGAGGCGCCGGGAATCGTCAAATATGTGATTGCAAACGGGGATGAGGGGGACCCGGGCGCATTTATGGACCGGAGCATGATGGAGGGAGACCCCCACAGTATTATCGAAGGGATGATTATTGGGGCCTATGCCATCGGCGCCGATCGGGGGTTTATCTACGTACGGGATGAATATCCCATAGCCGTTGAACACCTAACCACGGCCATTGAGCAGGTACATTCCTACGGCTTATTGGGTGAGGATATTTTGGGAATGGGACTTGATTTCACCATAGAGATAAACAGGGGGGCGGGTGCCTTTGTCTGTGGCGAATCCACAGCCTTGATGAATTCCCTTGAAGGAAAAGTAGGTGAGCCAAGGGCAAAATATATCCATACGGTAGAAAGTGGCCTGTGGGACAGCCCGAGCAATCTGAATAATGTGGAGACCTGGGCTAATGTCCCTCTCATCATTAATAGGGGTGCCGAATGGTATGCTGATACCGGAACCGACACGAGTAAGGGAACCAAAATATTCTCCCTTGTGGGCAAGGTCAGCAATACCGGCCTGGTGGAAGTCCCCATGGGCATCACCCTTCGAGAGATCATCTTTGATGTTGGAGGGGGAATAAGAAATAATAGGCAATTCAAGGCAGTGCAGACAGGTGGCCCATCAGGCGGTTGCATCCCTGCGAACAAGATAGATATGCCGGTGGACTATGACACTCTGAAGGAACTTGGGGCCATGATGGGATCAGGCGGTATGATCGTCATGGATGAAAATACCTGCATGGTGGATGTGGCAAAGTATTTCATAAATTTCTTAATGTATGAATCCTGCGGTAAGTGCGTGCCATGCCGGGAGGGACTCAAGCAGATGTATGAGATACTCTCAAATATCTGCGAAGGCCATGGGGAAGAAGGGGATATCGAACTGCTGGAAGGGCTGGCCTCCTTTATAATCGACGCTTCCTTGTGCGCCTTAGGTGGCTCTGCGCCGAACCCGGTGCTTAGTACCATTCGTTACTTTCGTGATGAATATGAGGCCCACATATCAAGAAAAGAATGTCCGGCCGGCGTGTGCCGCAACCCGAGAATCATTCGCGCCCTGGAATTTGGATGTGAAGCCCCCCTTAAGTTTTATGAACATTGTATTTTGTGCCCCCAATTCAGCGAAGGTTGCCTGGATCTGGCCATGAGCACAGAAATACTTGAAGGGAAAAAGAAGTTGGTTTACAGCAGCAAGCTTGATTCGGAAGACAGTATAAATGCCAATGTCTTCAAATGCACTACTGCTCTTTCCTATTTTGAAAAAAGCCGTCAACTGTGCGGCCGTGAAGGTCGTTGTCGGGAGGAGGGTTTTCTGATTGATCTGCTGGCCGGCAGTAAGCAATTGATTTACTCGAATACTGCATTATTGAAGAAACGTTGAGCAACAAATTTACGTGAACATCATCAGTAGATAAGATGTCAAATGAGGTTTTGGCCTTGAGGGAAAGATGCTGGTAACACTAACCATAAATGGACAAATCATTCACGTGGAGCGTGAAACGCCCATTTTCGAGGCAGCCAAGAAATTGGGCATTCCTATTCCTACGCTGTGTCACCATGAGGCGCTTAAACCATACGGATCCTGCCGCCTTTGCACGGTTGAAGTTGTCAAGAACAAGTGGCCTAAGCTTGTGACATCATGTAATTATCCGGCAGAAGACGGCCTGGAGGTCAAAACCGATACCGACCGAGTAAAAAGAACCAGAAAGATGGTGATGGAACTCCTTTTGGCGAGGTGCCCTCATGTCCCGGCGATTCAACAGTTGGCCCAGAAGATGGGGGTCAAAACGTCTCAGTTCAAGAAGAAGGGGGACGAGCAATGCATCCTGTGCGGTCTCTGCGTCCGGGTCTGTGATGAGATTGTGGGTGTGCGCGCCATCGGGTTTGTCGGCCGCGGCACCGAACGCGAAATGAATACGCCTTTTGGGATTGAATCAGATACGTGCATAGGCTGCGGGGCCTGTACGTATATCTGCCCCACATCCTACATCGAAATGGTTGAGAGACCGGACGCTCCCGGCGGTCGGTCTCTGAATAAGGGAGAACTCACCTTGGATTCTTGCCCCAACAGCTATGTGTGCGAAAACTGTGACAGAGAACAGCAGTTTTTGTTGGAAACGATGCAGGTTATAGAAAAATTCCGACGGGAAAACGAAAAAAGGCGGTCAGAACAGAAAGTCTGACCACCTTCTTATGACGGTTTTCTGAGAGAATTTTTTATGTCAATAATGATCACCCAGCTGCTTCCTGGATCATTTCTTCTCGAGTTTCCGCTTCTTCGGGTCGAGGTGTTATACGTGGGAACTTGATGGCCTCTTTTTGAGCATAGACCAGCTCTTTTTTTCCGCTAAGCAGCGCAAGAAGTAAACCTTCTTCTCGACAGCGCCCCTCATGGGCACATGTTTTGCGGCTTTTTTCAAAATAATTAAGGGGTGCGAGGCATTTGAATGCCGTGGCACTAATACTGTCTTCTGCCAGGGGCTCGCCGTCATAGACTATTCTTTTCTTCCCCCTCAATACTTCCCTCCCCAGGTCGAGATCAGGGCAATCATCCTCAAGCCTGGCACAGGAAGCGCAGTGTTCGTAGAACTTGAGTGGCGCTTGACACCCGAATTCAAGGGCATGAATCATTCCAGAATGCTTGCTCGTCATCGTAGACTCCTTTCTTTAGATAAGATCCCTTTTTATGCCTGCTCTATTCATCTATTCTAATTTTTGCTAATATATATTAGTTATACTAATTGTCAAGCAAAAAATCCATCCCCCTAAACTATTTAGCCAAGGCCCTGCATCCCCAATTATTTTATTTTTAACCAGAGCAATCTCGCCAGACCCTGCCCGGGATTCTTCCACTGGGACGGCATTTCGGAAGTCAGGTAAATGACGTCTCCGGCACGTGCCGAATAGACAGCCTTTCCCAGTTTCATCTGCAATTTTCCTGACAACAGATACCCCACTTCTTCTCCCTTATGGATGAAGAAGTGCGAAGGGAGGTTTTTCTGGGGGGGAATTTCAATCAGGTATGGTTCGGCCTTGCAGTCAAAATCCACAGGAGTCAGCAGCTTTGCACCAATGCTCCCTGCGGGCAAGTCAGGGAACTTTACATCCACTGCCTCACCCGAGGGAAAAATCACCCGGTTAGTCACATCTTCTTGCCCCTGAAAAAGAGAACTTATCTCAACAGAGAGGATTTCTGCCATCTTGAGTAGGGCGGGCAAAGATGGATAGATCAGATCGCTTTCCACCTGGGAAATGGTACTTGGGGTCACTCCCACATGTTTGGCGAGCTGTGTCTGAGATATTCCCCGTTTTATGCGGAGTCTCTTGAGACGCATTCCCAGATCAATCCGCCCGGTGGTCCGTCGTTCGGCATCGAATGTTACGTTAAGGTCCTTACTCCAGTAGTTGTGCGGTTTATCCAGATTATCCAGGCTCCGCTTTTCGGCTTTTAAAATGGTTAGTGAAGTCGTGCCTCTTTTGACGGAGAGGTCGATAGCAACCTGCGCAATTTGATTGATCTGTGCCTTGAGACGGGAGGAGTGCGCGCCCTTTTCCATGACCCAGTAAGCAATGGTGTTCAGCTCATATAACCTGGGACAGGAGTGCGAATAGAAGGTTAGGATGTGTTCTTCGCCGCCCCACAGTTCCTGCATGCCGGTCAGACTCTCAAAGACAAATCGGACATCGCCCTCCATGGTGCTATGGATGCCATAAAATGCGTCCATTACCTTGTCTATCCGGCGGGGCTCATCTACCCTATTGATTTGACAGGGCCGTTCACCTTCTGTTTCTTCATAGAATTTTAGAAAGATCTCCGATCCGGCGCCTTTGCCATAGGTAAAGCAGTCAAGGATGGTCAAATACTGGCTCTCACCCAATGGACCGAGCTTTTCCAAGAGGTTTTTGGGAGATCGGTCAAAACTGACATAGATGAGCGGTTTGTCTTGGGCCTGAGATGCCTGAATAAAACTGAGGCAGAATACAGAGGCAAGGCTCCCGGCATCATCATGCCAGACCACATTATCTCCGATATAAAGCCCGCCTAAGAGCCTGTCTAATTGACTTACTCCAGATGCTACTCTTAGTCTTTCTGATGCCATTCTTTCACCAACAGATTAACCAACTTCGTCCCAAATCACGCATAAGGCGTGAGGCCGTTATACTGGGTAAATATAAAAGAACCGGTTCTTCTAAACGCCCAATATCTGTCTGAATCGGGACCATGAAATGGTATTCAGAATACCCTATTTCATCCCCCTTCGCAAGCAGAATTCTCAAATAACGCCCCTTTTTCCACTTTGTCACACTCCAATTAACCAGGTTGGATGTTTTTTACTGATCCTTATCAAATTTCTGTCCAGAGTATTTTGGCGATACTCAGCCCCGGGTTTTTTCCTGGGAGGAAGTTTCAAGGCTTATTTAGAGCATAGGATCCAACCGATTATTTATTGTTTCGACTTGACTTGAAATCGTTACTTTCCTATATTCGCCAAAGTCAGAATTAAGCTGAACTGAAGACTCTTCCATATACATTAGCCGGACGTTAATCCTATAGTAGAAATTCACAGGAGGCCTAAACATAATGACAGACAAGAAGGCAGACTTGGCAGGACCTGGTATCGGAGATTATACCGAGTTAGAGAAGATCCTGCCCCAGGACTATAGTTCTCTTTTAGACCCAAAGGAAACACAGCAGGCCGTCACAGCGATGAAGGAGTACATCGAGGAAAATATGTGCAAGGAACTCAACCTGATAAGGGTGACGGTTCCTTTGATTGTAGATGTTGAAAGCGGGGTGAACGACTATCTGGACCGTGACGGCTCACGCACACCGGTCCAATTTCATATTTCAAACGATTATGATAAGAACCCCATTGATGCCCAGGTGGTGCAGGCCGCAACCAAGTGGAAACGTATGGCCCTGAAGCAGTTCGGGATGGATATTGGTGAAGGGCTGTACACCGATATGCACGCCGTTCGCAAGGACTACTTCCTGGACCATGATCACAGCGCCTATGTGGACCAATGGGACTGGGAAATTGCCATAACGGATAAGCAGCGCAAACTCCACTACCTGAAAGAGGTGGTTGAAAAGATCTGGAAGGTCCTCAAGGGCTCAGAGGTGCATGTCCAGGGGCTTTTCCCCCAGTTGAAGACGGACAAATACCCAGACATGCCTGAGAAGCTTACATTCCTCCATGCCGAGGATATTCTTGATATGTATCCCGACCTGCCGCGCAAAGAACGTGAGACAGAGATCGTCAAAAAATATTCCGCCGTCTTCATCTACGGGATCGGATGGACCCTCCAGGATGGGTATCCGCACGAACTCAGGGCGCCGGGCTACGACGACTGGGTCACGGAGACAGTATCTGAAGATGGCAGACCGATGCATGGTCTGAATGGTGATATCCTTGTGTGGAATCCGGTGACAAAGCGGCGCCATGAACTGACATCCATGGGTATTCGCGTCAATGCCGAAACCCTCAAACAGCAATTGGAGATGACCGGTCAGCTTGATTTCCTGAAGTTCCCATACCATAAAGCCATCATAAATGATGAAATACCGCTCAGCATCGGTGGCGGGATCGGGCAGTCCCGTACCTTCATGCTTTTCTTAAAAAAGGCGCACCTTGGAGAGGTCAGTGCAAGTGTATGGCCAAAGATACTCAAGGAGATCTGCAGGAAGAAGAATATCCATGTCATAGAGTGAGAGTTCTGGCTAATAGGGACGCAGATTTGTGCAGATGGCCGCGGATTGGATATTTATCGTGAATATCTGCGTTTTTCTGTGTCCTATCTGTTTTCCAGCCGCCTGCTTTTCATTTCACCTTGACTTGAAACCAGCGCTTTCCTATATTCGCCAAAGCTAATAATGACACCCATGTAAAAAGTCAGATTTCTCACCCCAGTACCATCTGCCGGAGCTACGGGGCAGGCAGAGTCCGCAGAGAACACAGGGATAATATATTGATATTATTCATTTTGTCTTGGCGTTCTTTGCGCCTTTGCGCGAGATAAGAGTGTTTTTGCGAGACCATCAAACTTGAAAGGAGAATTTTCTTTATGCCACGACGCGATGATATCAAAAAAGTGATGATTATAAGCTCAGGGCCGATTGTTATCGGTCAGGCCTGTGAATTCGATTACTCGGGAACCCAGGCCTGCAAGGCCCTTCGAAAATTAGGATACGAGATTGTCCTCGCCAATTCAAATCCCGCGACCATCATGACAGACCCGGGTTTGGCCGAAGCCACCTATATAGAGCCCCTCAACTTAGAGACTATGACTGAGATCATTGAAAAGGAACGGCCTGATGCTCTGCTTCCCAATCTCGGGGGCCAAACCGGTCTAAATCTTTCCTCGGAACTGGCCGGCACCGGTGTGCTCGAAAAATACGGCGTAAAGATCATCGGGGTTGAGGTCGATGCCATCAAGAGGGGTGAAGATCGGATTGCATTTAAAGAGACCATGGACAGTCTCGGCATTGAAATGCCTAAGAGCGACCCGGCCTTTAGCGTGGAAGAGGCTGAGAAGATTGCCGAATCCTTAGGTTACCCCGTGGTCATCCGGCCTGCCTACACCATGGGAGGGACGGGCGGAGGTCTGGTTTATAATGTGGAGGAGTTGCGAATCATTGCCAGCCGTGGTCTCTCCGCGAGCTTTGTGAACCAGATTCTGGTGGAAGAATCGGTGTTGGGGTGGGAGGAGCTGGAACTTGAAGTTGTGCGTGATGCAAAGAACCAGATGATCACGGTCTGTTTTATAGAAAATGTGGATGCCATGGGAGTTCACACGGGCGATTCCTTTTGTACTGCCCCGATGCTCACCATTGATCCAGAGCTTCAAAAGCGGCTCCAGAAATATTCCTATGACATTGTAAAGGCCATAAAGGTCATCGGCGGCACCAATGTGCAGTTTGCCCATGACCCTAAAACCGGTCGGGTTGTTGTGATTGAAATCAATCCCAGGACATCGAGATCATCGGCCCTGGCCTCCAAGGCTACAGGTTTTCCCATCGCGCTTATTTCGGCTATGTTAGCGGGCGGGATGACGTTGGATGAAATTCCCTACTGGAGGGAGGGGACGCTGGATAAATACACCCCTTCAGGCGATTACGTGGTGGTTAAGTTCGCCCGCTGGGCCTTTGAAAAGTTTGAGGGTGCCGAGGACAAATTGGGTACGCAGATGAGGGCAGTGGGCGAGGCCATGAGTATTGGCAAGAATTACAAGGAGGCATTCCAGAAGGCCATCCGATCCTTAGAGACAGGCCGGTACGGCTTGGGGTTTGCCAAGGACTTCAATAAAAAACCCCTTGAAGATCTGATGGATCTCCTGGCAGAGCCTTCAAGTGAGCGCCAGTTTATTATGTATGAGGCCCTCAGAAAAGGTGTCAGCGTCGAAACCCTCCATGAGAAGACATATATCAAGCAGTGGTTTATCGAGCAGATGAAGGAATTAGTGGATTTAGAGGAGGAAGTTCTTAAATACAGGGGAAAGGAACTTCCCGACGAGCTGCTTACCCAGGCAAAAAAAGACGGGTTTTCGGACCGGTACCTTTCAGGGCTTCTCAATATCCCCGAAAAAGATGTGAGGGAAAAACGGAAGGCCCTGAGTGTGGTGGAAGGTTGGGAGCCGGTGCCGGTAAGCGGGGTGAAGGATGCGGCCTATTATTTTTCAACATACAATGCCCCAGACAAGGTAGGGTCCAGCGATAGACGCAAGATCATGGTTTTGGGCGGCGGACCGAACAGAATCGGCCAGGGGATTGAATTTGACTACTGTTGTGTTCATGCGGCTTTTGCCATACGTGATGAGGGTCTTGAGTCCATCATGGTCAACTGTAATCCCGAGACTGTTTCCACAGATTATGACACATCAGACAAGCTCTACTTTGAGCCGCTCACAGTGGAAGACGTCTTGAGTATTTATGAAAAAGAGAAACCGGAAGGCGTTATTGTGCAATTCGGAGGCCAGACACCCCTGAATATTGCTAATGAACTGGCCCAGGCCGGTGTTAACATCATCGGGACTTCGCCCGACGCCATTGACCTGGCCGAGGATCGGGACCGGTTCCGCAAAAAGATGAGCAAATTAGGGATACCCGAGCCTGAATCGGGGATGGCGAGTACTTTGGAAGAAGCGCTCAAGGTGGCTGAAAGGATAGGTTATCCCCTCATGGTCAGACCCTCCTATGTGCTCGGTGGGCGGGCAATGGAAGTGATCCATGATGAGGAAATGCTCCGACATTATGTGGCTGCCGCAGTGGATGTGTCTCCGGAACGGCCGATCCTGATCGACAAGTTTTTGGAAAATGCCATTGAGGCCGAGGCCGACGCCATTTCAGACGGCACCGATGCCTTTGTACCCGCTGTCATGGAACATATCGAACTGGCAGGGGTCCATTCCGGGGACTCGGCCTGTGTGATACCCCCTATCAGCATACCGGCCAAACACTTAGACACAATATACGAGTATACCAGGAGAATTGCCATCGAGTTGAAGGTGGTCGGATTGATGAACATTCAGTACGCCATTGCAAATGATACGGTCTACATCCTTGAAGCCAACCCACGGGCATCACGGACTGTGCCGCTTGTATCAAAGGTCTGCAACATCTCCATGGCGCGTATCGCCACCCAGCTCATGTTGGGCAAGAAGCTCGCGGACCTCGATATAAAGCAAAGGCCTATCCCCCACTTCGGGGTTAAGGAATCGGTCTTTCCCTTCAATATGTTCCCGGAGGTGGACCCGATTCTCGGTCCTGAAATGCGGTCGACAGGTGAGGTCCTGGGAATGGCCGACTCTTTCGGGCTCGCATTTTACAAGGCCCAAGAGGGTGCACAGCAGACCCTTCCGGCAAAGGGAACGGTCCTGATCACTGTGTCGGAAAACGACAGGAGCGCTGTTCTCCAGGTAGCGAGGGAGTTTGATAAACTTGGGTTCAGGATCAAGGCGACCAATGGCACTCATAAGTTTTTGGCCGGGCACGGTATTGAATCGGATTTGATTTTTAAGATGCACGAGGGCAGGCCAAACATCGTGGATGGGATAAAAAACCACGAAATCCAACTCGTCATCAATACCCCCAGCGGCAAGTTGAGCAAACATGACGATTCTTATATCCGCAAGTCGGCCATCAAGTATAAGGTGCCGTATATCACAACACCTGCGGCCGCTTTAGCAGCTGCAAGGGGTATCGACAGAAACCGGAAGGGCCATGGGGCCGTTAAATCTCTCCAGGATTACCATGAGGATCTTAGGTAGAGAAATGCCTAAAGTGAGCTAAAGTGCCTAAAATGTCTAAAGTTAGTTCCGCCTCAGGCGGGATGCCTAAAGTTTACCCCGTTAAATGTTATGCTTATTTAACTGGGGTGAACTAAAGTTACTGAAATGTACTAAAGTTGACAAACTCGTAAAAAGTCACTGACCCGTTTTCGTCATTCCCGCGAACGCGGGAATCCAGGGAAATCAATCCCGCCGGGAGACTCCCGCGTTCGTGGGAGTGACGGCCTTGGAGACTTTTTACGAGACCATCAAAGTTGAACGGGATAACCAAATTAAATTCACGATAGATTTTAGCAGATTAAGAGGAGACAATAGAGATGGATGGAATTGTTGGTCTTTATGGCCTGGATGATAATGACCTGGTAGGGAAGGCATTTCTGGCAACAGGGGCCTGCCAACACAGGGGGAAGGCCAGCACTGGATTGGCCATTGCCACTTCAAAGGGGATCTACGTCCATAAGGGTTTGGGGAGGATCGCCGAAGTAATAGACCATAACATAATGAAGACCTTCCAGGATCTCGAACCAGTGGCCGCGATCGGAAATATCGGTTATACAAAAAGAAAAATCGCTGAAAGTATCAATGCCGAGCCCATTGAAATCCGTCCCAGGACTGATTCTGAAATCAGGGTTGTCGTAACCATGGACGGTTATCTTATAAAGGACGACGATTTAAGAGTTGAGCTTGAGCCGGATTACAATCTTCAAACTGATAATAAGACCGAAATCATCGGCGCCTTGCTGCATAAATATATTACACAGGAAGGGATCAGTTTTGAGGCCGGGGAAAAGCTGGTTGACAAACTGAGCGGCAGGGCAACCTTTGCCTTAACTGCTCTGGTTCATGATGGTAAAGAGATCTATTTGATTACTCTAAATGATGCCAAGGCCTTTGAGCCCTTCTGCTATGCAACAATTGACGGCACCTTTATTGCGAGTTCGGAATCATGTTCCCATAGACGATTAAATGGTCAGACCGAAAAGGAATATGACGGGGCGGAGATGACGATATGCTCGTCGAACGGAATTGAAACAAGGCGGTTAAGGGAAGAGCCTCTTATGCCTGACATATTCCAGGGTGTATATTTTGGCAATGTTGCCTCTATGTTCAGGGGGAAAGAGATATTCCAGATCAGGAGAGAACTGGGTCTGGAGTTAACCGATTATTATGAGACTTCGAGGGCCGATATTGTTATACCCAACCCCGAATCGGGCTGGGGTGTTACCGTGGGGATAGCAGAAGGTCTGAAAAAGGAACTGTTGCCTGCTCTCATAAAGCTTCCGCAGGCTGTCAGGACATTTCAGGAGGGTGGACGACGAGCGAGATCTCAGGCGGTTGGCCTGAAGTTTGGCGGTATCGACTCTCTGTTAAAAGGCCGGAATATTGCCATGGGTGATGACAGTATTGTGAGGGGAAGTGTGAGCGAAGGGGGCTCTGTCTGGGTGGTCTATAACGCGGGTGCAAAGTTCATCGAGTTCTGGATATCCTACGGCCCAATGTTTTTCCCTTCATTCAAGGAGTGGCACCGCGGTATTGAGTGTCTCAACGAAC
>JACNJD010000130.1 GCA_014382715.1 Candidatus Desulfacyla euxinica
GGATTGATGGTCAAGGCCCCATCTACCGTCTTATCCTTGAGTTCCTTCTTAACACGCGCAAAGGGGACATATTTTGGTTTGATAGTATAACCCCTATCCTTAAGCGCCTCTCGCACAATATCGAGTTCTATCCCCGACTTGGTCTCGGGAATATTATATGGTGGTATGGCCAACCCGACTGCCAGTGTTAGCTCTTTAGGGGCCGCTGACAAAAGAGAGGAAGCAAAGGCGACAAAAAAGATCGACACCAAAACAGCGTACTTGAGTAAATTGATATTGATCCCGCGGGATCGCGGGATTGAATATTGAATATTTAAGGAGGTTTGCATTTATTAATCCCCTCAGCTCACTTTGAACCGTGACACCTCGTCCTGAAGGCTTCTCGCAGCCTCGTTCAATTGCTCAATAGCAGAAAACGATTCTCTTAAAGATTCGGTGGTCGTCTGCATCTCTTCACTTAGGTTTGCAATAGAGCTATTTATCTTCCGGGCATTCTCGGATTGCAGGCCCATTGACACATTAACACTCTCAAAGCTGGGTGACAGGGTCTGAACCTGTTCAATTATTCGCGCTAACTGTGAACTGATTTTACCGACGTCTTCTGCGCTGAGATTTACTTCTGCTATGAATTTATCCATTTCCATTACACCGGCGGAAACCGCAGAGTGCATCTCCTGCACCATCCGGTCAATATCTAAAGTGGCCACGGCAGTCTGATCCGCTAACCTCCGTATTTCCCGCGCCACTACATTGAACCCTCTTCCGTACTCTCCCGCCTTCTCAGCTTCAATGGCAGCGTTCAGTGAAAGCAGGTTGGTCTGGTCCGCAACCTTTGTAATGGTTGTTACCACATTCGTGATATTTTCCGCTTTTTCGTTGATAGCCCCCAACCGCCCGGAAATCGATTTGGAAGCGGCCTTCATATTTCCCATAGCCTCCTCCATACGCGTTAAGTCTGTTTGACCCTTGCTTGCAAATCCTGCCGTTTCCTGGAACTTTGCTGCGACCTGCTGCATGGTCTCCACCAATTCCATTGCAACGCGAGAAATCTCTTCTACCAGCTTTACTGCCTCTTTGGTAGATTCGACCTGAATTGACATGGTGGTCTCCTGCTCTCTCGCAGTGGCTGCTAATTCGGTTGAAGAAGATGTAACCTGGATCCCGGATCGCTGAACCTGCCCGACCAAGGAGTTAAGGCTTTCGGTCATGGTCTTGATGGAGCTGAGCAGATGCCCAGTTTCGTCCTCTGAATCGACCTTGTCTCCTGAAACCTCTTTCACGGCCAATGACTTGACAGAGGCGGCAGCCGATGCTAGATTACCCATGGCGATCTCTTTTGATATGCCTGTTATCAGAATGATCCTTTTGGTAAGCTTATTTCCCAAAAAGAAGGCAACTCCAATAACCGGTACAAGCATAACGAGTCCGCTTATGATCATAACCCAGAGCATTTGAGACATTGAGGCCTCAACCTTCTTCTTTGCATCATAATAATCATCTTCGTAGGCACCGGCTCCAATCACCCAATCCCAAGGTTCAAAATAGCTTACGGCTGCTACTTTCCACCTTTCCTTGGCTTCGCCTATATTTCGCCAGGGATACCGCTCAAGCGTTGTTTCTCCTTTTTTGAGCTTAATCCCTTTATTTACTATTTCCCGGATATAATAACGCCCATCTGTGTCTTTTGAATCCCAGATATTCTCACCGTCCCGTTCACCATTCTTCGAAATTATGTAAGCCCCTTTATGGTCCGCCAGTTTGCCGCCAAGAACATAGACATATCCTGTCTTGCCAACTTTCATATCCAGGATGACCTTTCGCAGAGTTTCAGGAATCTTGTTGGGTATTCCCGTAAACAACATCCCTATGACTTTCTCCTTCTTGTCAACGATCGGCTCGAAAGCGGCAATGTACCAGTTATTGTTCACATAAGCCAACCCGCTGAAAACCTTCCCCTGAATCACGGTTGAAATAACCGGGTCAGGAACGCCGTTATTGATAGCGGGAATATAGCTTCCAATAGAACGAAAACCATCTTGAGTAGCCAAAGTCGTTGCCACCTGTATCATATCACCCTTTTCATTCATGATCTGAAAGATGGCGTAATTTCCCCCAAATTTCATTTTGGCTGCATCTATGTAAGGGGTCGATTCATCTATCTTTCTGTTTTGTCCGAGCCATGTAATATCATCAATAAGCATTTTGGGGAGAGACACCTTCTCTTTTTCCCCGGTAAGTTGATTAACAGCGTTCCATGAAACCTTTTCAGGGGACAGAGAAAACCCCCCGAGTGCTGAAAAAAAGGACTCTACGTCCTGCAGGTGCCGCTCCACATCCTTGTTAATCATTTCGCTCGTGACCTGGCAGGTATCCCGAATCGCAATCGCAATACGTTTCATACTGTCACGTGCAAAGAGATCCAGCTCATCTTCAATTTCCTGAGTGACGTTTCTCTTCTCCATAGACGTCAGTACAAACATGACGAGTACCGGCAGTATCGCCGCTACCACCGGCAGACCGATCAGTTTTTGTTTCAGCATAACTTTCATCATTTTCACCCTTGGGATAGATGATTGTTTAGTAACTCAGTTTACCTTAAAGCGTGAGACCTCATCCTGCAGATCCTGAGCAGCCTCTCGCAGATATTCTGCAGCAAGGTTAAATTCCTGCAAGGCCTCCAGGGTGTTATGGGTTACAATATTCAAATGGTTCATGGTCTCACTGATCTGTCCGGCACTATTCGACTGGGCCTCCATTCCTTCATTAACTGTTTGAAAACGGGGGGACAGGGTACGCACCCTTTCCATTATACCATCGAGTTGTTTACCTGTCTTGTTGATTTTATTGACTGCCGAACTCACTTGCTGTGAAAATGCATCCATTTCAGTGGCCCCGGCCGATACAGATGCCTCCATCCTGTTCACCATATCTTCAATGTCCAATACTGCTACGGAGGTCTGATCCGCTAACCTGCGGATCTCTCTTGCCACTACGGAAAATCCAAGGCCGTATTCACCGGCCTTCTCAGCTTCGATTGCTGCATTTAGAGAGAGAAGGTTGGTCTGATCCGCCACTCTGGTAATCGTTGACACAATAGAGCCTATATTTAACGCATTCTCTTTGATTTCCCCAAGCTTCACAGAAACCGATTCCGTTCCCTTCAGCACACCCTGCATTGACTTCTCCATATCCTCAAGGCCTGCCTGGCCTGACCCGGCAAGATCCGCGGTCTCAGACGCTGCCGTTACCACCTCATTCATGGTATCAGCTAAAGCGTTTGCCGTGGCCGAAATCTGTTTGGAGGAAACACTTGCCTGGTTGGTGGAAGTCGCCTGATCATTTATTGTAGCCTGAATCTGCTTTGATGAAGCGGCTATCTGAGTTGATGAAGAGGCTACCTGAGTTCCGGAGCGCTGGACCTGGCCGAACAAGGCATTGAGGTTTCTGTTCATACCCTGAAATGCAGCCAATAACCGGCCGGTCTCATCCCTGTCCGAAGGGCTGATATGTTTAATGACAGACAGAGATTTGGATGCACCGGTTAGATCACCTTCTGCAATTTCCTGTGCAACATCCGTCAGTTTGCTGATCGGGTTGCAGATACGCCTCACCATGAAAAGGGCAATAAGAAGATATAAGATAATCTGCACCAAGATGACAATAAACGACGTGTACATACTTGATCGATTGAGCTCGTTGATGTGTGCATAAAGCTCTTCACAGGGAGCCAGAATACCTAAAGCAGTTCCGGCGCTGGTGACTGTGTAAAATAACAGGAAATTGCTGCCCCGTATAGATAGCAGATTCACAACAACTTCTCCAGGCTTCACATCTTTGACCTTTTCGAGTTCCTCTCCCCAGCCAAGGTCATCAATCTTGCTCAGAACTTTCGACGAATCAGCAGGAAATGATATTAGCAAGCCGCTCGAAAGATCGACTGCAAAGGGGAGAGAGCTGGGGGTCACAGTCATCCTGGCCACCATATCCTTTAAATCCCCTAAGCTGAAATCAACGGTGGAAAGACCTATTAGCCTGCCCTGCTGGTCATGCATCAAGGCATCGACGGTAATCATAAGGGCTTTGGTTGCTGCTTCGTCAAAATATGGATCTGTCCAGTAGATCCTGAGGGGTCTCTTCTGTGATCTGTCCCATCCCTTTGGAATGGCAAGCCGATACCAGGCCTGGTTGTGGTAGTCATAGGTAGTTGTGTTCAGGTCCCAGGTAAAAAATACCTGGTCATTTTCCCTGTAAACATATGGCCCATAATTGCGCTTTTTGTCAAACAGGGCATAAGGTTCATACCAAAGACCACCGCCGATCGCTCCTGGCAGCTTTTTAAAGTTATTTACGAGATATTCCTTAATCTGTTCGGTAATATCCTGGTTTGTTGCTTTGCAGATTGCAAAAAAGACCTCCCCCGCCGTTGCAAGGTCATCTGCATTTCTTTCCATGAGAAGCATTGCAGATCCGATTCTCTCTGCATTTCTTCCAATAAGCGCCTTAATATGGTTTTCGGTTTCAATTCGCAGACTATTCCCGATAACCCTGGCATTATTGATTAACAGAATACAGCCCAGAAGCGAAGCGAGCGTGATAATGCCAACCATAAGAAGGATCTTTAACTTTAGAGTGAGATTCATGCCAATACCTTCTCCTGACAAAATTCCATTTTGTCAGGCAATTGTAAAGGAAACTTCAGCTTCCAGGTTAGGGAAGAGACATCTGCATCCTTGACTTATTAAACTTAGATAAATTGAGTTGGTGGGTCAAGATAAATTTTTCGGCAGGTTAGCGAACTAACTGCAACATACAGGGAAAACAGAGGCCTTTTGAAAAAGGTCATCTCGGCACAAAAAAGCCCCTCCGATTTCGAAGGGGCTTTTTTAAAACACTCTTGAAACAATCTACTTTTTCACAATCTTTCCCTTTCTCATCCCTACCCAATCCTTGAATTTATCCCACGAATACGGGGCCATTAGGGTTAGTTTACAATCCGCTTTTGCATCAGATTCCATGCTCACCGCTTTAGCGGTGTAGACCCCCGGAGGAATTGTCGGTTGGGTTATAATAATGGTGGTCTCCATCTTCTTATTGGAGCCTAATTTGGCCCTCAGCAGCTCTGTCACCTTGACCAAGGTGCTTACCTTGGCGGTGAAGCATCCGTTGCTGTCCACATCGGCGTCGGC
>JACNJD010000075.1 GCA_014382715.1 Candidatus Desulfacyla euxinica
CTGCATATCATCTCATCATCTGCGGGATTATTCATCTTCATAGACGCTGGCAATACAACAGAGGAAGGTAGCCCCTTCGGTTTCACTTGCGTTCTTCATGCTGTGAGGTTCCATGCTGGGGATAAAGATAGCATCATTGGGACCGACCGACCGCTCAGCGGTTTGCTCAGCCGTCTCAACATCATAGGAATAAACAGTCAGATGTCCGCTGAGGATATACATGGTCTGGACATAGAAATGATTATGGATCGGAATTTCTCCACCAGGACCCACAGTAAAGAATCTGAGACCGTATTCAGGGGAATCTTCAGGCCCGGCCTGGCTCAACCATCTGACCCCCACCTTGTTCACCTTCAAAGGTTTACCCTTATAGGGAAAACTTTCGATTTTAGTCTCTTTCGTATCTTTTAGATTTAAAACATTCATGATTTTTTCCTTCCTTATTCATGCCAGGAAAAGGTCCTCAATTTACTCCTATCCCCAGCGGTTTTTGTAACTACGCCATATTTAAAATAGACAAAGAAAACCATTTCCTCGTGTGGCTGATAGTCCCCGACTTGAATTCCATATCCCCACTTTTCCTGATCTCCCTGGCGTGAAATTGTATCTGGTATACCCAGGGCTGACCGCACCATCTCACTCGTCATCCCTGGTTCCACCTCCCTCCTTGACACCTTCCGGATGGTGTCGTCATCCCATTTGGGGTGCTGGATTCGGATTTTGGATGCACGATACTCCTTTTCGGCGCAACCGGCAAACACAAACATCCCGAAAAGGATAATTACAATTATTCTTTTAATCATCGGCCCTACCTCTTTTTGTAACCGTTCACGGGTTCAACAGTTACAATAGTTGTTTATGAGAGATTTATCAACCCCATTTCAGGGCCCATCTGCGTCCTTTCCGGCTTCAGCCCAGCTTGACTTCTCCTTCCCCTTTTGTTATGCGGTTAGACGTTGGAAACCTGATATAGCTTTATGAATAGACAAATAAGAAGGCGCTTATGTTGATGGATTTGGAGTATCTGGCAAAGGAGATCCAGCGAGAGCCCTGGGCAAAGGGGGTTTCTGTTGGAAAGAATTTCTGGCCTGTCTTGATGAAATGGATTGACGAACACGTGTTCTCCGAAATCCTTGACCGGCTTATAGACCAGATAGATAAAATTGTTGATATCGATCCTGGCCTTTCTGAGCCACAGATTCTGGAAAGCGCGACTCGATATATGGTGGAGTTCCTGGGTGCACATTCAGGTTCAGTCAGGATATATGATCCTCAGACAGAACAGATGCTTTCTTATTGTTCCTTTCCGTCATCAGAAGAGGATCGTGAAGCATTCATACCATTAGACGGCAGCATAGCCGGAGAAGTCGTAAAAACCCGGCAGCCCTATTTGGCGCCCAATCTTTTCGGAGAAGATCTCTATCATAACAAGAACGTCATATACGCAAAACAGGTACACTCTTTAATGGCCATTCCACTTGAAATCCCAAGGTTTTTTCCTCGTGAACGGGACACGATAGGGGTTATTCAAATTTACTATGCGGAAAAGAACCGGGAGTTCCGGACCTCGGAAATTCAGATAGCCAATACCATGGCCAAGAGATTGAGCTTTGCAATTGCTCGAAAAAAAATCCTTTCCATGCAGAAAACTGAAGAAAAGAAGGAGGCGATTGTCAGACATATCTTCCAAAAATTGGGATCTCGCGGCGGCGTCAAGATGGCTGAAGTATTTAACCAGGTTGTACCGGAACTCGCTGACATAGTAGATCTTCAAAATTGCACCCTTTTTTCCGTTACAGAGGGCCTTGACCAGGTCATCTTGCAGGCCGGATTCCCCGAGCACGGCCATCACAGCGTGGGCAAGGTTCTCCCTGTCAGCAGCGAGCTGGTATTTGAGTTGCTTCTGAATTTAAGAGAATATTCAGGCGAATCGGTTTACGAGGTGGTAACCCCTTCTTATATATCAGTGGTGGATCCTCAGAGAAGCGATCTCGTATCAAAGACCCTCAAAAAATTCGCTGCATTACATAACATCAATTCCATACTCTATTTCCCATTGGGCTATGATGGGGAAGTCACGCATTTTATGGCCATTGATGCGGTAGATCAGAGGCTGAGATACAGTGATGATGAGGTCGACATCTTTCTCTTTATGGGTAGAGAACTGATGAAGGCCCAGAAAATGGAGCGATTAGATGATGCCCTCCATGATTTTAAGAACCCGGCCATTGCGATTGCCGGGTTTGCCCGGAGACTCAAGGAGATTGTCCGGAAGGATGAACTGGAGCAATCAAAAGATCAGGTCCGGAAATATGTAGATATCCTGTTAGAGGAAACGAGCCGGTTACAGGAACTGGCAATGAGTATATACAGGGTCGGTGATGAGCAGGCGGTTAATCTGACTGAAGTGCTCAAAAGACGATTCGAGATCAACAGAGAGGCAATTAAAGAGCAGCTCAAGCAGAACGTTACCCTGAAAGAGGGACCATATGACCCTGACATCAGGGTGATGTGCTATGTCGTCCATGTAGAAAGGGTTTTTGATAATCTACTGAACAACGCCACAAAAGCAATTCCGCTCAAGGGGGGAGTGCTGGCCGTCAGGACTTACTCGGATGGTGATTGGGCCTGTGCAGAGATCAGCAACACAGGAGAAATTTCCGAACACAATCGCATGAAAATCCTTGAGGGGGAGGGAGAGGGCCGCGGGCTCTACATTACGTACAGGATCATACGTCTTCTCAAGGGGAAGATAGAGATCAGGTCTGGAAAAGGGACTACCACATTCGTGGTATCCTTTCCTCTCTACAGGCCCTAACCCCCACCGATATGGGGCAAAAAGCTGATTTTGTCTTCGGAGTTCAGGGGGTGATTCATAGTAGATAGCTGATCGTTTATGCTTACCATGATATCATCCTGACTTAGCTGCAAATCGGGATAGGTGCATTGAATATGTTTAAAGAGGTCGCTTACCCGGGCATTTGAGGCAAGTGCAAGCCGAATTTCGTTTACCCGGGTAATGGCCCGATGAACACCATGGAATTGGACTGAAACCCTCATAAGCTTAGTTAGACAATTCCCTTCTCTGAATCCCGAACATGGCGAGCAGGCTTTGTGCCTGTTCATCTAAGAGATCAAAACTTTCAACCGTTTCGAGCAGAGGAATGGCGTTTTTCGTGTATCCCTTTGCCTCATAAACCGCGTCGCACAGTTTATCATAGGCCTCTTGCCGCAGTTTAAGGATAAGGGCGTGCCGAGATTCGGCATCATCAGGAATTTTTTCATTCCCCATTTGATCCATCAGCCATCTATCATAATAATCGGTTCTCGTTTCATACTCATTAAAGAAAACAGGTCCCATGGCCCTGAGGGGAATCTGGTCACTCTCCCTTGTGCCTTTGCCATGGCGTAGATTAATCAGTTTTTGCAGCAGATGCAGTCGTTCTGAATCGTCCAGGACATCCTGAAGTGTTTTATTGCTTCCCGTGGTGGCGTTTAGATACCGGACATAGTATTCAAAGGTAGGCAGATTTTTTGCCGGATTGTCGGTATTGGCCGCTTCAGGGTGCCTTACATCTATCCATGGGAGCTTGCAGAGACCAACTGCATTAAACCAAGTGCGGATCAGGGGGAACCACTTCAAGGCTTCAGCCTTCATTTTGAAGGTGGGGAGCTCATTATATACCTGGTCGATAAAAATCAGCCACGCCTCGTCATGCTGCGGCCCCTTGAGGGCAAATCCGTATCCTCCCTGCTGGGCCAAGGATTCCTTTGTAATATACATGGAAAACTCAAGCCCCTTTACCTCCATGGCAAATTTGCCGAGTTCCCCAATAATCTCGGTGTAAGGTTTGCCACTTTTTTTGGAATAGCGTTCAGCTACCCACTCTTTGGCTCGAAGCACACCCAGGGAACAGATTTTTCCAAAACCTTCACCAATGGCGGTTTCATGAATAAGCCTGCTGGCACACTCCATGTCCCCCCACAACAGTTCATAGCCCACCTCATCTTTTGAAAGATAGCCGCGCTGAAAACACTCCATGAGAAATGATGCTGTTACACCCATGGAAATTGTGTCGAGACCATATTCATCGCAATACCAGTTGTATTCCATGATAAACCCGGGGTCGAAGATGCCCATACAGGTGACAGCGCCTGCAGTCTCATATTCAGGTCCATCAACACCTACCTTTGTCCCGGCCCTGGGACCATATCTGAGGGTAACGTTTTCAGCCCCCTTGGCGCATGCTAAATTACATCCTTTATAACAGCCGTCAGGCAGCTTCTTACTGAGGAAGCGGTCGAAAAAAACATCTGCAAATATGGCCTTTGTATCAGGATGCTGGCCATACTGGTAGTTTTTCACGGGGAGAATGTGGTATTTGTCCATATACTCGATCAGGATAGGTGTTCCCCAGCTGCGGAGACGGAACTGTTTGGGGTCAACCTGGGAGATAACTTTCTTGAGGCTGGCCCCTGCCCTCTTTACCTCGTTTTCATCTGCGGGGTTATTTCCTCCGACCTTATGCATGCCTGAACGGACAATTACGGCCCTGAGCCCTTTATGCCGCATCACCGTCCCTGTGCCACCTCTCCCTGCCTGTTTGGATCGCACCCTCTTGCGTCGGCTGTCATAAAAGAGGCTGTTCAGGATGCCGTATCTTGTATTTGAGGCACCGATACCCGTACTTACCGCAGTGACATCTTCGCTTAGTTTTCCATTGTTGAAGTGCCTCAACAGCGCCTCTCCATAGGAAAGCGCCCCGTTGTCAATTTGATCGCCAAAGGTGGGGGCCTCAATAAGCCGGATTTGCCCCTGGTCGGCATCTACCATCAGGACAACATCTTTTTGGGAGATACCTGAAACGGCCAATGCATCAAAGCCGGCGACCTTTAAAAGGGGCGCAAAGTGCCCTCCCACATTGGAGTCGATAAAGGTGTCGGTAAGAGGAGAGATGGTGCCTACAATGAACTTGCCGCTCCCTGGAAATCTCGGTTCATTTCCCAATGGCCCGCTCGCCATGACCAGGAGGTTTTCCGGGCTGTCATAATGGGTGTTCTCAGATGTTTCGTCCCATATCAATTTCAGAGCATAACCCCTTCCACCTGTATACTTGGTTTTGAAATCCGGTGAAAGGGTTGAGGTCGATATTGTAGGAGAGGTCAGGTCTACTCTAAGGATCTG
>JACNJD010000073.1 GCA_014382715.1 Candidatus Desulfacyla euxinica
ACTTTGAATGACTCCGGAAGCCCGGACTCAAGGGTATTGTTCCCCTTAACGATCCTTTCATACATACGGGTTCTTCCCGCCACATCATCCGATTTAACGGTTAAAAACTCCTGGAGAGTGTATGCAGCCCCGTATGCCTCCATTGCCCAGACTTCCATTTCGCCCAATCTCTGTCCACCGAACTGGGCCTTTCCCCCTAAAGGTTGCTGCGTTACAAGTGAATATGGACCGATAGAACGCGCATGTAGTTTATCGTCTACCAGATGGTGAAGTTTCATCACATACATCATTCCTACCGTGACTTGCTGATCAAAGGGCTCTCCCGTTCGGCCATCATAAAGCGTAGCTTGACCCGTAACAGGCAATCCGGCCTCTTTCAGAAACGCCTTTATCTCTTCCTCATCTGCCCCATCAAAAACAGGGGTTGCCACCGGCAACCCATTTGCCATTGTTCTGGCTTCCTTCAGTAACTCCTCATCAGATCTACTCTGAATCAAGGCCTCATACTCCTTTTTACTGAACAGGTTTCTGAGCCTGGACCTCAGTTCATCACTGCTTTTCATATTGTCAAGGAGTTCTCCGACCTGTCTGCCTAATTCATAGGATGCCCATCCCAGATGAGTTTCCAGAACCTGTCCTACATTCATCCTTGATGGCACACCTAACGGATTTAATACAATATCAACTGCGGTTCCATCTGCAAAATATGGCATATCTTCAACCGGGAGAATTCTTGACAGCACGCCCTTATTCCCATGGCGACCGGCCATTTTGTCCCCAACAGACAGCTTTCGTTTTACCGCAACAAAGACCTTAACCATTTTGACAACACCGGGGGCCAATTCATCGCCAAGAGAAAAATTTTCTATTTTTTCTTCGCAAATTTCGGTAATACGCGCCACTTTGGAGGAGCAATTATCAACAATAATTTCCACCTTATCAATAACATCCATTGATGCTTTGAGATCAGCCCCCGCCCATGCCTCAATGGGAAGCTGGTTAATATCCACCGGTTTTATTGTCTTCTTTGCGCAAAGAAGTGTATCCCCTGTCTTTCTGTCACGCAAATCGGTCTTCAGCTTTTTTCCCTTAAGAACCCTTGCCAAGTTTTCTTTAGCGCTCCTGATAATCACGGCTACTTCATCTTCCAGATCTTTCCTGAGAAGGGCAGTCTCTTCTGCTTCAATAGCAAGACTCCGCTCGTCCTTTTCAACACCGCCTCTCGAGAACACCTTGGCATCAATCACAATGCCGTGGACACCGGGAGGAACTTTCAGAGAAGTATCCTTAACATCTCCGGCCTTATCTCCGAATATAGCCCTCAAAAGCTTCTCTTCCGGGGATAGCTGAGTCTCGCCTTTTGGGGTTATCTTTCCTACTAAGATATCGCCAGGTTCAATTTCAGCTCCCACCTTTATGATTCCGCTTTCATCTAAGCTCTTTAACGCTTCTTCTCCCACATTTGGGATGTCCTTGGTGATCTCTTCCTTGCCCAATTTGGTATCCCTTGAGACAACTTCGAATTCTTCAATGTGGATGGAGGTGTAGATATCTTCTTTTACCACTCTTTCGCTGATAAGAATGGAATCCTCAAAATTGTACCCACCCCATGACATAAAGGCGACCATAACGTTCCGCCCCAAAGCGAGTTCCCCTAATTCAGTGGCAGGCCCATCAGCGATAACCTGCCCCTTCTTTACCACATCCCCCTTCTTCACAATCGGCTTTTGTGTATAGCAACTGCTCTGGTTGGATTTCTTAAATTTCATCAACTTGCATATTTCCACTTCGGGCTCATCATTATCGACCACCCCGCTTGACCTGATAACGATCCTGCAGGCATCCACGTCTTCCACCACGCCATCCCTTTTGGCAATAACCGAAACACCTGAATCCCGCGCAACAACACCTTCCACTCCGGTGCCAACCAAAGGGGCCTGGGCTCTAAGGAGGGGAACACCCTGTCGCTGCATATTTGACCCCATCAAGGCCCTGTTAGCATCATCGTGTTCTAAAAAAGGAATCAGCGATGCAGAAACACTGACAAGCTGATCCGGAGACACATCCATATATTTAACGTCCTGGATAGGTTTCTTGTCTGCCTCTCCCTCTATCCGCACCGCTGCCTCATCGCGGATAAAACGACTATTACTATCCAATGGGGCATTCGCCTGGGCAATGGGGTAATCCTTTTCATCCAGGGAGGATAAGTATTCAATTTCATCTGTTGCTTTGTTATCTCGAACATGCCTGTATGGGGTTTCTATAAATCCAAAATCATTGACCTTCGCATAAGTACTCAAGGAAACAATCAGCCCGATATTAGGGCCTTCTGGTGTTTCAATTGGACAAATTCTGCCATAGTGGGTGGGATGAACATCCCGGACCTCAAATCCTGCCCTCTCCCGGGTAAGACCGCCAGGACCTAAGGCGCTCAGTCTCCGTTTATGAGTGATTTCGGACAACGGGTTGGTCTGATCCATAAATTGAGAAAGCTGGCTTGTCCCGAAAAACTCCTTTACCACGGCAGTTGCAGGTTTAGAATTGATTAAATCGTGCGGCATCAAGGTCTCAACCTCTTGAAGGCTCATCCTCTCCTTGATCGCCCTTTCCATCCTTACGAGCCCAATCCTGTACTGATTTTCCAGGAGTTCGCCCACCGCCCTCACCCGTCTATTGCCAAGGTTATCGATATCGTCTCCCACCGACTCGACACTTTTCAAACGGATCAACTCCTCGACAACGGCAAATATATCCTCTTTTCTTAGAATACGAAGATCAAGGGGAACATCCAGATTCAGTCTATAGTTCAACTTAAGTCGCCCAACCTTGGAAAGATCATAGGTGTCTAAATTAAAGAAAAGGTTATGGAAAAAAGTCGCTGCCACCTCCGGGGTAGGAGGGCTGCTGGGCCGCATTTTTCGATAGATATCAAGGACAGCTTCGTCTGGAGCATTTATCTTGTCCACAAGGAGGGTCTCCCTAATACTGGGAATTACTCCCTGACCGTCCAAGACAAGACACTCGACCTCGGCAATCCCCTTCTCCCTTAAAACTTCAATGGTTTCCAAATTAAGAGTTTGATTGCCCTCAATTATCACCTCACCCGTCTCTGGATCTATAAGGTCTTCCACAATCACGCGACTTGCGATATCCTCGATATCAACAGGGATGCGTATCCGTTTACGGTCGATGCACATTATTTCATCAACCCCTTTTTCTTTTAGAATTTCATGCTGTTCATTGGTAAGCGCTTGCCCCTTAGCAAACAGGACTTCTTCCGTTTCAGGATCCAGGACGTCATCAGCAATAAACAACTCTTCCCCATTTTCCAAATCTAAATCTACGGACATGCGTTTGCAAAAAGGGATACGCGGACGGGCCAGATCGGCAGATTGAAGGGTCTTAAGAAGGCGCTTGGTGAATTTTAGCCCTCCCTTGGCAACAACCTCTCCAGTGTCAGGATCAACAATATCTTTTGGAACATTTCCCTGAACTAAATCCTCAGCCCTGGCCTCCTGCCATCCCCCAACCTCGCCAATAGAAATCATTTCCGTGTTATAGAAATACTGCAAAATCTCCTTGGTAGGATACCCAAGCGCTTTCAACAGAATGGTGGCTGGAAATTTTCTTCTCCTGTCAATACGAACATGTAGTAAATCGTGGGGGTCAAACTCAAAATCAAGCCAGGACCCTCTTAAAGGGATGATCCTGGCATAAAAGAGAAGCTTTCCGCTGGAATGGCTCTTCCCCTTGTCATGATCAAAAAACGCCCCCGGAGATCTGTGGAGCTGACTTACCACAGCCCGTTCGGTCCCGTTTACTATGAAAGTCCCTCGATCAGTCATCATAGGGAGGGTGCCGAAATAGATTTCCTGCTCTTTAATATCCCGGATGCTTCTTGTGTCGTTTACGGTGTCGGTATCAAACACAACCAGTCTGACTGTCAATCTGATAGGGGCTTCATAGGTCATCCCTTTATTCAGGCAATCTTCTTCACTGTGCTTGACATCTTCAAATTTATATTTGACAAATTCAAGAGAAGAGGTTTTGGCAAAGTCATGGATGGGAAAAACGCCTCTAAACGCCCCCTGAAGCCCCACCTCCTCACGATTTTCCGGCAGTACATCTTTCTGCAAGAATCGTTCGTAAGATCTCTTCTGCATGTCAATCAGATTCGGGGTTTCCATGATCTTATCAATCTTCCCGAAACTTCTTCTTATACGCCTTCTGACACCATCAGTTCCTAACATGGCATCTCCTTACTGATTGAATATTGATAATTGACTATTGACGATTGAAGGCCAAGGGAAAAGGGGCGCGACAATCGAAAACAGTCGAACAGAATAACGGCGGTCCACTGACATAACTTTGGACACCATCCACAGGTGGACCTATTTGATCTCCACAGAAGCGCCAGCCTCTTCAAGCTGTCCTTTGATATCTTCGGCCTCGTCCTTGGAGACACCTTCCTTCACCGGACCGGGAACACCATCAACCACCCCTTTTGCCTCTTTGAGACCAAGACCCGTGATTGAGCGAACCACCTTGATAACCTGAATCTTCTTGTCACCGATGGCGGTCAACATCACATCAAACTCGGTTTGCTCAGCGACCTCTTCTTGGGCCTGTCCGGCCGGTGCAGCAGCAACGGCCATAGGCGCCGCAGCGCTCACACCAAATTTATCTTCCAGTTCCTTCACAAATTCCGACAGCTCGAGAACTGTCATATTTGATATAAATTCAACAACATCCTCTTTGGTAACATTATCTGCCATGCTCTTCTTTTAACCTCCGCGTCTTTTATTACTGCGATTTTTCTTTTTGCTCTTCAATAGCCTTTAACGCATACATTAACTTGACCAAAACACCGTTAAGCACCCTGACGAGAGATGTTGGGACAGCTTGCATAACGGATAAAGCCTGGCCCAGCAGCGCGTCTCTCCCGGGCAACCCGGCTAAATGTTTAACGCCTGCCTCGTCGAGTTCCTTCCCTGATATCTGGCCAATCTTGATCGTCAGCTTATTAAACTCTTTAGCAAAATCAACCAGGGCTTTTGCAGGGTCGATCACGTCATCATAGGTTAGAGCTATGGCCGAAGGACCTTTCATATGATCTATGATCGCTTCGGTTTCAGTCCCATGACTCGCTAATTTTAAAAGCCTGTTTTT
>JACNJD010000276.1 GCA_014382715.1 Candidatus Desulfacyla euxinica
GCATCAACATTCTGCTGTTTTCAGGGGGTTAAGCCTACTCACAACATCATGCACGAAACCTCACATGAGAGTACTGTCAGATACAAAAGAAATCCTGATCATATTATTTCATTCTTTAAGTCGAAGATTGCACACTATAAATGGATTCCTGAACCCCTATTTTTCTTGACATTAAGACATCTTTTGTCATTACATTGATCAAGACCCACCCAACCTCTATCCAGGAGGTTACCAATGAAGAAACACCTCAAAATGGTTATGTCCTGCTCCTAATAGGCGATTTTTGCCTGTTGGGAGCCTAAATTATGATCTGAAGAATTTGAGATGTGATATGAGAGAATTTAGACTGCTTGTTTTATCCGTAATTTCGTCTTAATTGCTATAAGGAGGGAGAGAAATGAAGCGAATCAATATTACCCTTGTGAGCTTGTTCGCCGTCCTTTTTTTGTGCCTGTCCTTTACCTTAGCGGCTCAAAAGGAAGTTGGCCGGGACGGGGTCTATGTGGCCTATGCCAATGGGATTGTAAAAGACACCAACACCGGGCTCGAGTGGAAAGCGGGGCCTGATAGGAACACGGACTGGAACGAAGCGAGGTCGTGGGTCCAGAGCCTTAACCTTGATGGCGGAGGCTGGCGGATGCCTACTATGGATGAATTGGCAGGGCTTTACAAAAAGGGAGCGGGTGACCGGAATATGACGCTTTTGTTGAAGACCACGGGCTGGTGGGTGTGGTCAGGCGAGACTAAAGGTTCCTCGGTTGCCAGGGCCTTCGGCTTCGGCAAGAGCGACAGGTACTGGTTCCCCCGTTACGACTCCATCCACAAACGGGCTTTTGCGGTGCGATCTCGAAGCGATGGGTAATTTGGTCATTTGAATCGAGGGAGTACAGAGGGCTTTTATCCCTCTGTCCGCGACAATTTTTGAGGGGCCTGTTTTTTGGCACAATATGAACATCTGCCCATCTACAAAGCGGCCTTTGATCTGCTGATGAATTTTGAAAAGATTGTAAAAAACTTTTCCCGTTTTTCTTCTTGTGTTAGCCAAAAACGCAACGCTGCTGTTTGAATCCTTCTGTTTTATTCAGTTTCATCCAATGCAAGTTTACCTATATTATAGTTGAATTTTGACCCACCCCGAAAACGCAGAAGAGTACGTCTGGTAGTCCTAACCTATTGCGTCTCTGAAAAGGCGCTCTTTTTTGTTCTTCATTCGCTAATTTCAAAATCATATCAAGGGGCTGGAAAGCACCAATCCTTATAACCTGTGATATCACGATTTTGAGGGGCGGATCGAGAATTGAGATATGTCATGGAAACCACATCAAATCCGGGTATTTTAAAACCTGACATACTTGACCACAGCTCTTAGAAATGCTGATGTATCATAAGGGTCACTGAAACAATCCTCATCACCAAAAAGCTGACATAAGTCTTACATATCCGGAAAGATGAACAAGGGTGATCGGCAGATCAAGTGTTCCCCTAACCACCGCATATGGGGGTTATCAAGTGGTTCTTATCTCACCCGATGGAGGGCAAGATAGCATAAAACTTGACCGATCAAGCTTGACCGACGAAACACCCTGACTTCCATGAAGTTCTGGTTTCGCAGCTTAATCTTACACGTGGAAGTTATATTATGAGCAGTTGACCCATGAAAGATACCGTTTTAGGGCGCAAACGCTAACGGATGAGCTATTAAGTACTGCCTATCCATAAATGGCTATTTTCACAATCTCTATGTCAGATTCGTCCCGACGTGGTGGAACTCGCAATATTCACTATATTACTGTAGTTAAAATCTTCATCTTCCCTGACCTTGTAATCCCGCCTGAAGCGGGACTCATTTCTGGATAGACACTAAGTCAGAATTTTGTTCCACCTAACGGAGTCAATAAGGATTTTATAAAATTTTTAGAAATAATTCGTCACGATTCCTTGTTGGAAACACCTGCCTCCTCAAAAGTGAGCATATCCTGAAAGATCCTTACAGCGCCTTCCATGATCCCCATGGCAAGGGCACCGCCTGTCCCCTCCCCAAGACGCATCCCCAGATCAAGGATGGGATTAAGCCCAAGATAGTTCAACATAATCTTGTGACCCGGTTCTTCTGAACAATGTCCTGCAAAAACATAACCCACCGTATCCGGACAAATGGCATGCGCCACCAATGCTCCGGCCGTTGAAATAAAGCCGTCGAGCACCACTGGACGGCTATGGTAGGCCCCGGCCAGGATACACCCTGCTATGCCACCGATCTCGAATCCCCCGATTTTCGCCAGGACATCAACACCATCCTTTGAATCCGGTTGATTCACCCCTATTCCCTGACGAATAGCTTCCTGCTTCTTCAAGAGTCCCTCGTCATCCACACCCGTCCCCCGGCCGACCATCTCTTCGATATCTATGCCAGTAATCACAGCCCCGACAGCCGCCGAAGGAGTTGTGTTGCCAATACCCATATCCCCCGTGCCTAAGATCTCTACGCCTTCATGGAAAAGGTCGCTGGCAAGTTGAAAACCCGTCAAAATGGCCTTCTCAGCTTCCTGTCGCGTCATGGCTGGACCTTGGGCAAGATTTGATGTTCCTTTTGCCACCTTGTGGACTAAGAGCCGGTCACCACCTTCCATGGAAGCGGGATCCATTTCGGGAATAATCCCCATATCCACCACCCAGACATCTACATCCACAAGACGTGCAAGCACATTAATGCCGGCACCACCACTCAGAAAGGCACGGACCATCTCACCCGTAATCACCTGGGGGTAAGCGCTCACCCCATGATCCACCACCCCGTGGTCTCCTGCCATCACCAGAATAGCCTTTCGATCCATGGACGGCTTGAGTGTTTTAGAGATGCCGCATAAACGCTCGGATATGTCGTGGAGTCTACCTAATGCCCTTGTGGGCATGACTAACTGGGCTGTTCGCTGGCGGGCCTTTTCGATCCATTCCTCATCTGTTTGCCTAATCCCATTTATAATCTCATCCAAACCAATGTCTCCATTAACCATTTTTCTTTTATCCTCCTTTTGATATTATTTTCGTGATTAATCGCAAAAAAAATCCCCAAGCGTTATTCGCTTGAGGATTTACCTTCTCCACAAACATGAAGTTGAATGGCAGGTCTTCTGACTCTTGGATCGTCCTACTGCCCGCGCCTTCCCATCACGAATTCAGGTTTCAAGCTGAATGCCGAACAGTGGCTCATTGCGGGGTTCGTCCCCAAAAACAGCGGCGGGTCCGTACCGGATTTTCACCGGTTTCCCAATTATGCCCTCAAGGGGCACCATAAAACTGCATAATCTATTTATGAACTATGATTGCTTATCAGTATGGGGGAAATATTGAATTTTGTCAAGTTTTTCCCACCTCGACAAGGACCTGGCTCTCATCCATAACTTCTTTCAACTTGGAGGCATCGCCTTTAACCTTTCCTATTATGTTAACAGCGCTTGCCGGGATAATTTTGCCTGGAGTGCTCATTGGGGTCGGTCCAAAAAAGATACAGAATGCGCGGCCGGTGGGCCAATAACCTAAATCCCCCATTTCCACCTCTTCCCGGGCACTTTCATCTAATTCCGCTTCTACGGGGATGGGAAAATATATCTCATCTCCCCATGTGCTGAACGAGGCCTTCAGCGGGAGAATTCCTGCCACCTTCCTCGCAGTCGCGCCATCGTTCAGTTCTGCATCAAGGGCCATATTACCGATAACTATGCTGATTTTCATGGACCCCCGCCTCCTTTCTCTTATATTTCCCCGTTATTGATCAGATCCCTTAAATCCGGTAAAATGTGAAGATGGACCTTTGGGCTCAAACCTTCCGCAAGGTGTGCCCACTCCTTTTCCCAAGACAGGGATGCACCGGCCACAACAAGCCTGAAACGATTAAGACCACGGTTTTCGCGTTCTGCCAGGCCCTGTTCCAGCAACCTAAGCAGTATTTGTCCTGGTTCAACAACCCTTGCCGCATCTACAATCCATATCAGGAGTCTGTTTCCCATAATTAATTGAACCATTGGGATGGCTTCAGAAACATTATGCTGGACCTCGTAATGATCAAAGATCTCCTCGGGACAGGTGCATCCAAGAATGTTCCGGACCAGAAAAACCGCATTAGATCTTTGTTCCAGCTTGCCCTGCCATTGTCTTTCTTTGGCTTGGTTCATCTTTTTCTGAACTTTAACCTGATAGGCGCACAGTCAAGCCCGAACTGTTCCCGCAACTGATTCACCAAAAAACGTTCATAAGAGAAATGGAGCTTGTCGGGCCTGTTCACAAATACCATAAAGGTAGGCGGTCTGGTGCGGCCCTGTGTGGCATAGAAAAATTTAAGTCTTCCCCGGCCCAACCAAGGGGGCGGGTGTTTTTCAATCACCTTTTGAATGGATCTATTAAGGGCTCCAGTGCTTATCCTCTTTGAAAATTGATCATAAACCATATCGATTTTCCCAAAAAGCTTCATTACCCGTTCGCCGGTCAAAGCGGAGACGTTTATTCTCGGCGCAAATGAGATAAATTTTAACTGCCTCTCTATGGCATTATCCAAAAGACGCCTTTTTCGCACATCCCCCTTGATCAAATCCCACTTATTAACAACTAAGATTATTCCCCTCCCCTTTTCAATCGCATATCCGATGATCCGGGCGTCCTGATCTGAAACCCCCTCCTCGGCATCCAAGAGGACCAGCGCCACATGGCACCGATCGAGGCTTTTGATGGCCTTGATCATTGAAAATTTATCTATCTTTACCTTTACCCTCGCCTTTCTTCGAATACCGGCGGTATCGATAAGAAGGTATTCCCTTTCGCCATAGTGGAAAAGGGCGTCAACAGTATCACGGGTAGTCCCCGGCAATTCGCTCACCACCAGACGGTCTTTTCTGAGGATTTTATTGATCAGGGACGATTTTCCGGCATTGGGTCTGCCCAGGACGGCAACCCTTATCTGGTTGGGATCTTCCCTTTCAACTTCAGATGCTGAGAGGCCTCTGACTACTTCATTAATGAAGGCATTTACACCATATCCGTGAGCTGCTGAAACAGGGTGGGCATGCTTAAAACCCAATTTGTAGAAATCGAGAGCCAGATTGTCATGTTCCGGGCCGTCTATCTTGTTTACAGCGAGAAAGACCTCTTTTTGG
>JACNJD010000224.1 GCA_014382715.1 Candidatus Desulfacyla euxinica
AAGCAAGCTCTTCTCTGCTTGCCCACGCAAACGGGGCCGGATCGCTTGTATGAGTCTTTATAGAGATTGGAGTAAAATGATCACTGGCAATCATTATCCTGTAGTCATCGAACTGCTCCAGACCTCTAAGGACGGTGCCCACCACCTTCTTATCGAAAGCTTCAATCGCCTCGATCTTTTCCTCTATATTTCCGCTGTGGCTCGCTTCGTCAGGGGCCTCCACGTGGACGAACATAAAATCAAGGTGCTTCAGCGCCTCTAAAGCTTCTTCAGCCTTACCCATAAAGTTGGTGTCCAAATATCCGGTTGCCCCTTCCACCTCTATGGATTTCAGGCCCGCATAGAAGCCGATTCCTCTCAACAGATCCACGGCCGAAATAACTCCTCCATGAAGCCCGTATTTATCATTGAAAAGAGGGAGGTTCAGGGCCTTCCCCTGTCCCCACAGCCAGACCGAATTGGCCGGATGGAGGCCCCTTCTCTTCCGTTCCAGGTTTACAGGATGGTCTTCCATCCATTTCCACGATTTGCGCATTATATCCACGATGGGATCTTTCTTTGCAGAACTCAGATATGCGGCCATGTTCTGGTCCTGTACATCATGGGGTGGAATGGTCTGGGTATCCACCGGGCCCTTCTCCCATACCAGCAGGTGCCGGTAGGCAATACCCTGGTGAATGTCTATACCCGGTGATGCCAGCTCCTTTTGCAGTGTGGCAATGATGGGTCTTGATTCTTCTGTGGTGATTTCTCCCGAGCTGTTGCTCACCATGATCATTTCCTGCTCAGATCGCCTGTCGAGGGTGACCAAATTCATCCGGAAGGCCACCTGGTTTTCCCCCAGACTTACACCCATGCTCGCTGCCTCAAAGGGCGCCCGACCTGTGCGGTAAACAGAAGGATCGTAACCGAGAAGAGAAAGGTTGGCCACATCACTCCCCGGATTTATACCTCGAGGAATGGTATTCACGAGACCGATCCGGCAGGCAGCGATTCGATCCATATTCGGTGTATGGGCTACTTCGAGCGGAGTCTTTCCGTCCAATTCGGCAAGGGGATAGTCCGCCATACCGTCCCCTATTAAAAGGATATATTTTCCCCTGGTCTCATTTTCCATGTTTATAGTTGATTACCCTCCACACGAATCACAACGGTCTTCTCTGCCACCACATCCAGCTCATCGATTGATAAAATGGCCTTCTGTGCAGCACTTTCCCGGGCCTCATGGGTCAGCATGACAATCGACACAGGTCCTTTCGTCTTCCTACCCTTCTGGATCACGGAAGAGATACTGATCCCGTACTCTGACAGGATACCGGCTATCCTTGAAAGAACCCCTGGCGTGTCTAAGGCCGAAAACCTAAAATAGTAGGGCGTAATCAAGTCTTCAATCGGTTGGATCACGATTTTGTTTGCACGAGGACGAACATGGGCCAATGGGGGCATCAGCTCCTTTGCCCCGGACCTGATCTCCCTTGCCAGACCTATTATGTCTGCGACCACGGCGCTCCCCGTGGGTCTTCTCCCTGCGCCTAAACCATAATAGAGATTAGGCCCCACAAAATCGCCTTCAATGTAAATGGCATTGAATGCCTCATTGACGTTTGCCAAGATATGATCCTTCGGAATCATGGCCGCGTTTACACGGGCCTCCAATCGATCTCCCAGATCCTTGGCTATGGCCAATAATTTGATTCTGTACCCGAACTCATCGGCAAATCGGATATCATCCGGGGTCACATCAACAATCCCCTCCCTGTAGATATCTTTAAAGGAGACCGGGCTCCCGAATGCAATCGATATAATAATGGCTAATTTGTGGGCCGCATCTGTCCCGTCCACATCGAGTGTAGGGGGATCCTCTGCAAAACCTAAACTTACAGCCTCATCCACTACTCTGTTGAAAGGGAGGCCTTCCTGCGTCATTTTCGTCAAAATGTAGTTGGAAGTCCCGTTCAAAATCCCTACGCAGGTCTGAATGCGGTTACCGGAAAGCCCATTCTTCAACGCCCCGATGATCGGTATACCACCTCCCACGCTCGCTTCAAGGGCCAGACCGACCCCATGCTGTTCGGCGGCCCGGTATATTTCGGCGCCGTATTCTGCCAGGAGCGCCTTATTTGCCGTGACAACATGCTTCCCGTTTTCCATGGCCTTGAGAATGAATTCCTTAGCCTTATCGAGCCCTCCCATAAGCTCCACTATCAGATCGATCTCCGGGTCATCAATCAGATCCATGGCATCAACGGTTAGAATTTCCGTGGCTGGCCTCACGGGAACCCCCCGATCAGACTCAATATCGATATCTGCTATTTTTTTAACAACCACTTCGGCCCCAACCCGGTCTGTAATGATCTCCCGGTTTGTTGTAAGGACTTCAAAGGTTCCTGCCCCCACTGTCCCGAATCCGATAATCCCAACATTAATCTGTGACATTGCTTCCTCTCTGCAAGCGACAGGCCTTCCAACAACCCAAAATCTATAAAACCTGCTTGATTCCCCTTATAGCCTGTCTGGTACGCTGCGGGTTCTCCACTAAGGCAAAACGGACGTAATCATCCCCATACTCCCCAAATCCGATTCCGGGAGATACAGCCACCTTGGCCTCATTGATAAGAAACTTTGAAAATTCCACAGAGCCCATTTCAATGTACTTGTCCGGGATCTTTCCCCACACGAACATGGTCCCCTTAGGCTTTTCTATGTGCCAGCCGACACGATCCAGGCCATCTATCAGCACATCCCGGCGCTCCTTGTAGATATCAACTATCTCTTTAACGCAATCATAGGGCCCGTTAAGGGCAATGATGGCTGCTATCTGAATCGGCTGAAATACCCCATAATCGAGATAGCTTTTTATTCTCCGAAGCGCGCCCACTAACCGGGGGTTCCCCACACAAAATCCGATCCTCCATCCGGGCATGGAGTAGCTCTTTGAAAGACTGAAGAATTCCACACCTATATCTTTTGCTCCGGGGATCTGCATAAAACTGGGAGGCTCATAGCCATCGAACACCAGATCTGCATAGGCGAAGTCATGCACGACAACCATCTCATGTTCTTTGCAAAAATCCACAAGCTTTTCAAAGAACTTCCTATCCACAACTGCAGTTGTGGGGTTGTGGGGATATGAGATGATGAGCATTTTGGGGTTCGGCCATGTCTGCTTCACAGCAATCAGCAAATCTTCAAAGAAATCTCTGTCCGGGCCTATGGGTATGCTTCTGAGGTCCCCGCCTGCAATGATAACTGAATAGGGGTGTATCGGATAAGTAGGGTTTGGGGCAAAGACCACGTCACCAGGGCTTATTGTGGCAAGTACCAGATGCGAAAGCCCCTCCTTTGCGCCGATGGTGACTATAGCTTCTTCATCCGGGTCTAACTCCACATCGTACCGCCTCTTGTACCAGTCGCAAATGGCATGGCGCAGTTTGGTAATACCCATGGAGGCCGAATACCTGTGGTTATGCCCTTTTTCTGCTGCCTCCACCAGCTTTTCAACGATATGGTTCGGCGTGGGTATATCAGGATTGCCCATACCCAAATCAATTATGTCCTCTCCCCTGTGTCTAGCATCCATCTTTATCTTATTGACTGTTGCAAAGACATAGGGTGGTAAACGACTCATTCTTCTGAACTCTTGCATTTTCTTAAAACTCCTTCCGCAATTAATCTGTTTAAGATTTACCAATTCCTTCAGAAACCCATTTGAACAACTGCATAAAAAACCCCCCAGGTGTTTAGGGGAGCAGCGCTGCCCAATATGCGCGAGCGCCCTAACGATGGCGCCCAGTCAGGAGCTATGCCTCCATATGGGATTTGAATAGAATTTTTTATTATACAGTATCGCCCGTAAAAAATCAAAATCAAAATTGACGCCCAAGTAAAAAGCCACACCAAAAAAATATGGGGAAGAAATCCCATGTAACTGGGTGGCGCGAAAATCGGTGTTCAAATAAGATGGCTCCCCCATTTTCATCAATCCATCAAACAAAATCCCCCTGACAGGACTTAGGTCCCATCAGGGGGATTTTCACATTCGGATTGCGGATGTTGGCTATTGCATTTCCAGAAGGCCTACGTCTGTCCGGCAACCCTAATCACGCGCTGTGCCGAATATCCTCAAAAGCATAAGGAACAGATTTATGAAATCGAGATATAGAGATAACGCCCCTAAAATGGCCCCTTTTCTCAGCACAGCGCCATCTGTGCCCGCCGGCTGAGTTAGCGCCATGTTCTTGAGCTTCTGGGTATCGTAGGCGGTTAGACCTACAAAGACAATGACCCCGATATAGCTGATTATCATATTCATAGCGCTGCTCCTGATAAACATATTTACCAGAGAGGCAATAATAATACCGATCAAACCCATCATAAGGAACCCGCCAATGGAAGTCAGATCCCGTTTTGTCATCCAGCCGTAGATACTGCACGCGATAAAGGTACCGGCGCAGATAAAGAAGGCGCTGACTATTGAACTCTGAGTGTATACTAAAAAGATGAAGGATAGTGTAACCCCATTCAGGGCTGAATAAATAACAAATAGGGACGTGGCCGTACCTGCGCTCATTTTGTTAATCATACCTGAAATAGCAAACACCATGCCCAATTCAATTAGAATCAGGACAAAAAAGATCATGGAGTTGCCAAATACGAAATTCCTCATGGCTTCGTTGTTTGAAACATAATATGCCACGAACCCTGTCAGGCAGAGCCCGATCGCCATCCAGTTGTAAACACTTCTTACAAAGTCATTAACCAATACATCAGTCTGAGATCTTGTAACGGAAGATTGTGCCATTTTTTTCTCCTCTCATTTATCTTTGCATACGCAAGATATTCTCTTGATTAGACATATGTTATTAATTATAAATGCTTTACGGAAAAGTTCAAGACTATTATTGAATCACCATGTCATAATTCAAGAGGCGTTTGAGGAATCTTAAATTCCTTGCGCCTAACGCCTCGAGCCTTTTGCCTTAAACATGGACAACACTAAACTCTACATCGTTATGGTCGGTCTACCTGCCAGGGGAAAATCTACCATTGCGAGCAAGCTCAAAGAAAACCTGGTCAAAA
>JACNJD010000070.1 GCA_014382715.1 Candidatus Desulfacyla euxinica
GCGCTGTACACATAATCGATGTTGGACATATTGATGACCCTGACAGCGCCAAACCTTTTTGCCAATTGCACGGCACGCAGATCCGTGGAACTTCCAGGTTCAAACCCGGCGCCTATGATAACCCGCTTCGATGAGTCTATCTGATCATGCGGGTCATGGATCACCTTTTCGTGAGCCTCTTCCCCGAAAATGGATCTGACCAGTTCAGCATTCAGCCAGGTAGCTGAAATACCGATCCAGTCAAGATCTTCTTTTGATACCTCTGCGATTTCTTTGGCGGCGTTCTGGTAATTCCTGCAGATCTTTCCGCCACCGCAAATGATCATAAATCGCGTCTGTTCCAATCTGAGAATAATCTCTCTGAACTTCTTCAGGAAGACCTTGTCGATCTCTCCCGGTACAATAATTGACCCCCCTAACGATATGACGAGCGTATCCATTTCCATTGCCCACTCTTACCTATCCCCAATTATTCATGATCAGGTGCGTCGTATAACGGTAAACATTCTTCCGGCACATCCTTTAATGTCGGGTTCTTGGCATCTTTTTCGGAAAGGATCGGATTTTCCATAGGCCAGACAATGTCTATGGTCGGGTCTGACCACAGTATCCCATACTCGTCCCCCGGAGCGTAAAGGTCGGTGCATTTGTACATGACATCTGCGGTTTCGCTCAGGACGCAGAACCCATGAGCAAAACCTTCTGGCACGAAGAGCTGACGTTTATTTTCTGCCGAGAGAGTCGTCCCCAACCAGCGACCAAAGGTGGGGGAACCAGGACGGATGTCCACGACCACATCAAAGATCTCTCCCGTAATGACATAGACGAGTTTACCCTGGGGATGATTTAGTTGATAGTGAAGCCCGCGAAGGGTACCTCGTAGCGAATGAGAGTGGTTGTCCTGTACAAAGACCTGGGCCAGTCCGATCTCTTTATACTTCTGGGCATGATAGGTCTCCAAAAAAAAGCCTCGATCATCTTTATACACCTCCGACTCGATCAAAAAAACCCCCGGTAAGGACGTTTCAGTACATGTCAACGTCATTCCTGCCATCCTCCTGAGATAAGACTGACATCAGATACTGTCCATACTCATTCTTGAACATATCCTTTGCGACCGCCTTGAGCTGTTGCGCATGAATGTAACCTTGTCTGTAAGCAATCTCTTCGATGCAGGCGACTTTGAGACCCTGTCGTTCCTGAATTGACCTGACAAAAGTGCTTGCCTGCTGCAAAGATTCGTGGGTTCCCGTATCGAGCCAGGCAAAACCACGACCGAGAAGTTCCACAGACAGTTCACCCCGCCTCAAATATGCCAGATTAATATCTGTAATTTCAAGTTCTCCCCGGGCCGACGGTTTCAGGTTTTCTGCTATGTCCACGACACGTTTGTCATAGAAATAGAGACCCGGAACAGCGTATTGTGATCGAGGTTTTTCCGGTTTCTCCTGGATGCTGGTTACCCTGCCCTTCCTGTCAAAATCCACCACGCCATAACGCTCAGGGTCACGTACCAGATATCCAAATATGATTCCTCCCTTTTCGAGCGCGGCACACCTCTGAAGAATGTCAGAGAGGCCATGGCCATAAAAAATGTTATCCCCAAGAACGAGGGCCACATGTTCATCCCCTATGAAATGCTTTCCAATGATAAAGGCCTGAGCCAGTCCTTCCGGCCGTGGTTGTTCGGCATAGGAAAAGGAGACCCCGAGCTGGGAACCATCCCCTAATAGCTGTTCAAATCTCGGCAGATCCTCGGGGGTGGAAATAATGAGGATTTCCCTGATTCCCGTGAGCATGAGCACCGATAACGGATAGTAGATCATCGGTTTGTCATAAACGGGCATCAGTTGTTTGCTGACAACACGTGTGATCGGATAGAGCCGGGTGCCCGAACCCCCTGCAAGAATAATTCCCTTCATAATCTCATTTTCCTCCCGTGGCGTTATCCGGATCTCATCCCCACCCCAAGGAATCGGATCCATTTATCAAACTTCATTTTCCATAATGCGCTTCGATCCAGGACTGGTATTCTCCGCTCCTGACGCGGTCAACCCATTCCTCGTTGTCGAGATACCACTTGATGGTCTTACGAATCCCGGATTCAAGTGACTCCTCGGGGGACCAGCCGAGTGTTTGTGTCAATTTTGTAGAATCGATGGCGTACCGGCGGTCATGACCGGGGCGGTCTTCGACAAATGTTATCAGTTCCCTCCGCGAATGGTCCAATTTGGGTAACGGAAGGTCGTCCAGAATATCACAAACCATCTCCACAATGCTAATGTTTTCCATTTCCGTGTTACCACCGACATTGTAGGTCTCTCCTCTTTTTCCGTTTTTCATGATGACCCAGATGGCCGTACAGTGGTCCCGCACATAAAGCCAATCTCTGACATTGAGACCATCCCCGTAAATGGGAAGGGGTTTTCCCTCAAGGGCATTCAGAATTATGAGGGGGAGGAGTTTTTCGGGGAATTGATAGGGGCCGTAGTTGTTAGAGCAATTGGAAATGGTCACGGGGAGACCATAGGTCTTGTGATAGGCCCTCACGAGATGATCGGAAGATGCCTTTGAGGCGGAATAGGGGCTGTTGGGCTTATAGGACGTCTCCTCCGTGAAATAGCCCTCCTTTCCCAGGCTACCGAATACCTCGTCTGTACTGATATGGTGAAAGAGATCTATCCTATCCTGCCGTTCCCTCGCCAGCTCCAGAAGGTTAAAGGTGCCGACAATATTGGTCTGGACAAATGCATCGGGGCTCACGATGGATCTGTCCACGTGGGATTCGGCTGCAAAATGACAGATCGTGTCTATCTCATAGTCATCAAAGACCTTTGCCATGGCCTCCTTGTCGCATATGTCTCCCTTTACAAAGACGTAACGATCTGGAAAGACCTCTTTAATATCTGACAAATTCTCCGGGTTGCCGGCATAGGTTAGGGCGTCCACATTGACCACACGACCTTCAAAGTCGGATTCTTCAAGGAGATACCGGAGAAAATTGGCCCCGATAAACCCGCATCCTCCTGTCACTAACATATTTTTCATGTCTGTCCCTCTCTCACCTCGTTTATCAAACGATCCCTGAACCGGTGTACAAATTCCGCCAGGTCAGTTTTCCAGTCTTCCATAAGATTCAGACCCAATTCCTTGAGACGCTGATTCTCCAGGATTGAGTTCATAGGCCTTGTGGCCGGCGTGGGATATTCCTCTGTCGTACAGGGAACAAAGGAGTGGGGTACATCCATCTTATCAAGGAAATCGGTGGCCAGTTCATACCAGGTACAATATCCTTCTGATGTTGCATGGTAGGTTCCCTGCCCCCCTGATTTTATCAGTTTGGCAATCTGTTGAGCAAGCCGATAGCTCCAGGTGGGTGATCCGAACTGGTCGCTCACTACCTTTATCTCTCTTTTGGGGTCGTTCATGGCCAGACGCAGCATGGTCTTCAGAAAATTTTGCCCCCGTATCCCGTACAGCCATGCGGTTCGCAGGATTATGTGGTTATCTGTTATCCTTCGGATAGCCTTCTCTGCTGCCAATTTGGTCACCCCGTAATAAGAAATCGGATTTGGATCATCTTTCTCCGTATAGGCGTCAGGCACCCTCTTGCTGCCGTCAAAGACATAGTCGGTTGAAATATGAATCAGTTGCGCCCCCTGGTTTTGCGCAGCAACAGCCAGGTTACCCGGGCCCTCTATGTTGACCTTACAGGCCAGATCTTGTTCGGTTTCACAGTCATCCACTCTTGTGAAAGCAGCGCAGTTTATTATGACATCGGCACGAAAATTTTCTGCCACGGCTTCCACCTCTGAAACATCCGTAATGTCTAATTCGTCCAGATCTACAGACATAACATCATGGGTTTCATTGAGGACCTTAGTACAATCACGACCCAACTGTCCCTTTCCGCCCAGAATCATTAGTTTCATAATACCTTATCCTCATTCCTGAGGTAATCGTATTCTCACTTCAGTCCCTTTGCCCGGAGTGCTTTCAATCATTATCACGCCCTTATGTTCAGAGATAATCCTTTTTACCCTGCACAGACCCATGCCCACACCGACCGCCTTTGTGGTAAAAAACGGGTCAAAGATATAGGGTCTGTCCTCCTCTGAAATACCGGCTCCCGAATCCTGTATCTCCACATGAACCCTGTTGGCTTCCTCAAAGACACACATCTCGATGGAGACCTCATCTTCTCTGCAAAACTCAAGAGCATTCAGGAAAAGTTCGTTCAATGCATGGGTGAAAAGCCTGGGGTCGATCATGGCTTTTATGGGCTCTGATCGAACGGTCCATTTAATCTTCCTTGACAGCTCTGCTTCTTTTGGGGAGAGGCCGACCTGTGCCTTCTGCAGCACCTCAGAGATAGCAACCTTCTTCGGCTCTATCTGCAGAAGTTTTGTGTAATGACCCACGGCCGTTACCACATCTTCAAGTCTTTTAGTCCCGTCGAGGATAGCCCCCAAGTACCCCCTGTTCGGGTCGTCCTGATCCAGTTGATTGAGCATCCGCATTGAAAAGCCGCCGATTGCCGTAACCGGATTACGTATCTGGTGGGCCACAGCCTCGGCCAGGTTTTTTATGCTTTCTGCTCTTTCGTGATGGAGAGCGCTTTTTTCCTCTAAAACGATTTTTTCGCGCTTGTGCGCCTTATGAAGTTCGGTAACATCATTTATCAGCACGACAATACCGGCGATCTCTTCGCCTTCTCTCAGAAAAGAACCGGTGATGGAGAGCTGTAGGATTTTCCCGTCGGATCTGACATAGCTTACGCTCCGCTGTAAATTGACCTTCCTCTCCCGTATGATATCAATGATAATCTGGTTAAAATCGATGTTTTTTTCATCGTCAAAAAAGAGGTCTCCCCACCCTTTTCCTTCAAAGACATAGAGAGGATAGCCTAAGATCTCCGATGCCGCCCGGTTGATATTGATGATCTCCTCCTCAGGATCGATCACCATAAGGCCCACGGGAAGGCTGTCCAATATGCCCCTGAGGATAATTGGTTTGATGTTCATAGCATCTCGGTTACGCGGTTGTTATTTGGCCTTCGG
>JACNJD010000069.1 GCA_014382715.1 Candidatus Desulfacyla euxinica
TAGTGCTTTCGCAGTCCCTCCTGTGGAAAGTATCTCAACATCAAACCTGGAAAGGAATTCGGCAAAGTCCACAATCCCTTTTTTATCGGTGACACTAATAATGGCTCTTTCGATCTTACCCATCTGTCGAGTCTCCTATCCGGATGCTGGTCGAAGATCCCGCTTTTAAGCGGGGATATCGGATATTCGTTATTTGTTATTGGTTATTAGTTATTGGTACACGCAAGTTGCAGGATACGGGTTGAGTTCCTTGCGCCTTGTGCCTTGCGCCTTACACCTTCACCCTATGTCAATTAAGCTTGTTGTCGTCGTCTGTTACGGGGAAAGGGACCTTGACAAAATCAACCCCCTCATCTTTCAAGGTCTTTTCCTCATCAGCGGTTGCTGAACCACGTATGCTCCTTTTTTCGGCCGCACCGTAATGGATTTTCAGGGCCTCTGCAGCAAATCTGGCGCCAACATCTTCTGAGTTGTTTTTTACATATTCCACCACCTCTTTTGCGAGCCGCTGGTAATCAATGGTCTCCTGGCCGGTCAAAGAAGTCGGTGGGGATTTTTTTACGGCAACAGGGGACATGACTTTCTTTATGTTCGAATCATCACAATACGGACAGCTGACAAGATCATGAACATTCTGTTCTTCAAATGACTCATGGCTGTCAAACCAGCCCTCAAATATATGTCCCTGGGGACACTCCAAATCAAATACAATCATCTGTGATTTATTCCTCCATCAGACATCTCAGGGTTTTTAGGTTAAGAATTATCTCTCAGCATACAGAACAGCTAAGATATTGGTCCTTTTGTCGCCATGGCATTTGACCAGATGAGGGACAGTGGAATCATAGTATATTGAATCACCCGGTTCAAGAATATGGATTTCCTCGCCAAGTCGGACTTCCATGGATCCTTCCAGCACATAGATAAATTCCTGTCCGTCATGGGTAGATCTTTCTTCCTCTGTTTCGGAAGGATCAAGGGACACAAGGAAAGGTTCCATATGCCTGTTTTTTTTGTGAGGCGCTAAAGATTCATAGCCATAACCGTAATGCTCTCCCTTTTTCGAGTCGTATCGAGATACCACCTTACGGTCGTTTTTCCGCACAATAGTAAATGCCCGGTCCTCTTCCCCGGATATGAAGTATCCCATTTTCAGGTTAAGGGCCTTTGCCAGCTTTATTACAATACCCAAGGGAGGTGCCAAGCTCCCGCTCTCGATCTGCTCCAGAAGAGAGACATCCAAATCAGTCCTCTGAGAGATATCCTGAAGGCTGAGATTACGATCTTCGCGGACCGCCTTGACACGTTCGCCTACATTCACCTGAATATCTTCCTCAGGCGGTTCCTGACTGATGCTGTCTAAGAAATCCTGTTCCCGATCTCTTTTTCCAAACTGGCTGTTTGCGTCAGACAGAAAATCGCGGTGGGCATCATGAGCGTCAGCCTTGTCAAGTTTTTCTTCCATAGTCCTTTCCTCTATCCCGACCTAATTAAATATAGGTTGGGGGATTGATGAGATTCAAACCCATCATCTTCAAATATCCATGGTCATATCATGGATAAATCGGAAGCCTCTGCAGGTCGGAGACCGATCCCGCAGGGCGGGACTGAGATCCGAGATAATATGGATCAGGCTTCAAGTACAAAAATGACTTCCATTCTCACACGATACTCATTAATGGTGTCATCTTCAACCGCCACCCTTTGCTCGAGAACCCTTAGTCCGGTAATCCCCCTTAATGTTTTGCTTGCCCTTTCAAAACCGACCCTGATGGCATCATCAAAACTGATGGTAGAGGCTCCGATGATCTCCGAAACTCTTGCTACGCGCTCCATTATATAATCTCCCAGTTAGTGCCTGAACGAAAACTGTCTTTCGAAGTCTGCGCTTATCTGCCCATATCTGCGTCAGACTCAAATTTAAATCCTCGAAGTTTAGCGAAGCTAAACCTCCCGGACGCGACAAATGACTATCTCTTGACACCAGTAACTCACAAGACTATTGTAATAAACGTCTGCAAAACTAAAGGAAAAAATCAAAAAAATCAATGATTTTTTCAAGCATTCTATTGAAAGGAAGACCTCATGACCATGCTGGAAAAACAATATATCGTAGACGATCTGACATTAAATGACTCCTGGAGAATGTTTCAAATCATAGCCGAATTTGTAAAGGGCTTTGAAGTGATGCCCGAGGCCTATCCGGCAGTCAGCATCTTCGGTTCATCAAAGACCAAACCTCAAAGCACCGTCTATAAAGACACCGTAAAGATGTCTCGACTGTTAGTTGAGAACGGGTTTAACGTTATTTCCGGCGGAGGGCCAGGAGTTATGGAGGCGGCAAATCGGGGAGCTGCCGAGGGAAAAGGGAAATCAGTGGGGCTTCACATCGAACTTCCAAGCGAGCAAGAGCCCAATAAATATGCTAATATCCGGCTCAACTTCAAGTATTTTTTTATCAGAAAGGTAATGTTTGTAAAATACTCCGTTGCCTATATTATCATGCCTGGTGGATTCGGCACCCTTGACGAGCTTTTTGAGGCCCTGACGCTTATCCAGACAAAGAGGATCAGATATTTCCCTGTCATCTTGATGGACACCCAATTCTGGGAAGGGCTTTTGGATTGGGTTAAGAAAACATTGATAAAAGAGCAGACTATTTCTGAATCTGACTTTGATATATTCAATGTTGTAGACACTCCGGAAGAGGCAATGGCTATTATAAAGAGAAGAGTTGTTGTCTAAACCCAATAAAAGGGAAGTCGAGAAGTTCAGGTCGTTGCTCAACAGATTTGGGACAGGGCTGTCATGGGATCAGACCCATAAGCTGGGCATTTTCTTAGATGAGTTAGAGGAGTGGAACAAAAAATTAAACCTGACAGGCCTCTCTTCCCGGCAGAGCATTATTAACGAACTCCTGATAGATTCCATGATGCCGGCTCCTTTCATACCTGACAAAGGCAACCTCCTTGACATTGGTTCAGGGGCAGGTTTTCCCGCAATTCCCATAAAAATCTGCAAACCCGGCCTCCAATGCCAGCTCATGGAACCCAATTCAAAAAAGATCAGTTTTCTTAAGCAGGTCATCCGGCTTGCAGATCTCGAAAAAGTCGCCGTTATAAAAGGACGTATTGAAGAAGGGAAAGGTCTGCTTCATCCTGAAGGATATGATGTCGTAACATCGAGGGGTCTGGCGCCTCTACCCCAATTTCTGACATGGGGCGCCCCCCACCTGACACCCGGCGGGTTAATAGTGGCCTTTTTGGGTAGCCAGATTGAAGAAGCCATGAAGAAAAGCGTGGACGTTATCAGAAAGCACAACCTTTTCCTGTTCAAATCGATTGCCTATTCTTTGTCCGGAAAGTCGGAGAGAAATCTTATGATTTTGAAAAGGCGCGGCAATAATACCTAACCCGGATACACCGGGAAAGTGACTGGGGCTGGTTTTTCATTCGATGTTCGATCCGCCGGAGGCGGACAAGCCCGCCACAAAGCCGGCGGGTAAATGCTTGCTCGCCTCTAGCGAGTTGGACGTTCATCTTTTTCCAGGTTAAAGACCCCAAGCATTATCTAACATACTTGAAAGAAACATTCAGCCTTGTCCGGAACGATGTCACCTGCCCGTTTTCAATAGTCACATCCAGTTTAGTCACTTCGGCGATTCTTAAATCCTTTAGGCTCTCACCTGCCGTTGCAATAGCTGTTTTTGTGGCGTCTTCCCATGATTGGTCACTCGTCCCCACCAGTTCGATAATTTTGTACGTGCTTCCAGCCATTTTTATCCTCCTCTTTTCTCTATTAAGGTTATAGCCAATACTTCAATACTTGAAAAATTTCACCCCCTTTCTATTAGAGATATTTTTCACAATCTATATTTATCTATAGTGTATCAAAGTATCCAATCCTTGCCAAGATTATATTCGGTGGAAATCAAAGTCAAGGGCAAAATTGCGGGATATTTCAAACAAAATCTCTACAGCGGGACTATTGACAACCGATCAACGTTGAGCTATTGTTTTCTTGAATCTGACATGAAAATAGAGATTAAGTTAAGGATGGGAAAGTCGGCTGGATAAAAGGATGTCAGAAGATCTGCAGATCATAACGGATGGAGACGCCAAAACCCCATTCGGGTCTATCTATTAGACCTGGACGGGGTTTGTTTTTTTGGTAAACAAGAATATATGCTGAACTCAAAAGACTATTTATTTTTAGACGGCCTCGGAACCGCACTTAAGACACTCACAGTATGCCCCTGGCCAAAACGCGAATCTGAGAACTTTGGCTCGTCATTCATTTGGTTCCCGGTCATAGGACTGTTATTGGGGTTTGTTCTTTACGGGACAAACCTTCTATGGGGGCTGTTACCTTTCACCCCATGGCCTGGAGGGACTGCCCTGCTCCTGGTAGCCATGGACATTTGCCTGACAAGGGGTTTGCATCTTGATGGGTTGGCGGATTGGGCCGATTCCATAGGTGGGTTTTTTCAAAGGGAGAAAAGATTGTTGATCATGAAAGACACCTCCTTAGGGGCCTTCGGTGTATTGGCGCTGCTTGTAGCCCTGCTCGCCAAATGGCTGGCCTTTGAGAGACTCATATCCTGCGGTTCCGTTGTCTGGCTCCTGATTATCTTCACTCTTTCGAGAGCAATGATGGTGGAACTCATGACAACCCTCCCTTATGCGCGCGCTGAGGACGGGATGGGGCAGCCATTTATTGCCCGGGCTTCCACCCGGAACAGGGTCCTGTCACATGTTGTAGCTATAGTTTTTTGTATCCCCTTTGGGCCATTCTCCTTTTTACTTTATTGCCTCGGATGGCTTGAAACAAGACTGTTTGGAATCCGGTGCAGGCATGCATTTGGGGGTATTACGGGAGATCTTCTTGGAACGACCAATGAGATGGTGGAGATTACACTGTTAATGATATGCGCCCTGTTGGGAGAAGGTCTCCTCCCCTATACAGGGTGGGGATGGGTGTTCTAATTAATATCAATTTTTCATTAAATGAATATATTTGCTTGACTTGTGTAAGTTTTCTGTTT
>JACNJD010000067.1 GCA_014382715.1 Candidatus Desulfacyla euxinica
GAGTTCCACAAAGGCGCCGAAAGGCATGAGTTTTGTCACACGGCCCTCCATGAGGTCGCCCACCACCAGCTTAGCGTAAAAGGATTCCCGCACTTTTTCCAAGGCCCGGTCCAAGAGCTTTCGTCTGGAAAGAACGATGTTGCGGCCCTCCTCATCAAATTCGGTGATGAGGAATTCATAGGCCTGCTCCAAGTATTCTTCAGGGTTTTCCACATAATGCAAATCAATCTGACTGATGGGGCAGAAGGCCCGTCGCTGTGCCACCTCCACCTGAAAGCCTCCCTTGATCACGGCCTTCACCCTTCCCTCCACGGGAATGGCATTTTCAAAGGCATCTCTCAGGAGTTCCGCTCCCCCGATTCCGCTAATGGCCTTGGAAAGCCTGATCTCCGTACCGGTTACGGCAACCGCGTAGAGTTCCAGGATATCCCCCTCCTCGAAGGTGAACTGCCCTTCCTCGTCAAGAAGCTCGGTCTTATCCACAAAGCCGTCGGTCCTTGTCCCTGTGTCCACAAAGACGCTGTCTTTGCCTATGGAGATTATGGCCCCTTTGACCTTGTCTCCTACCTGTACGTCTTCATTCATCCCTTCGGAATAGGACTCAAAGAGCTCGGCAAAGCTCTCTTCTTCATCGTTTTGATCCCCTGGTTGTTCCCGGGCGGCTTCTTCAAAAACATCATCAGACATGACTATTCATCCTCCTACATAGAGCCCGAACGAAAACTGTCTTTTTCGCCCATATCTGCGTCAGACTCAAATTTTAACCCTCGAAATACTCAATGTATTCCTGCGGTTTAAATTTTCGCCTTCCTTGATCTGAACAAAAAATCCTAGTTTTCGTTCAGGCACTAATCACAATTTTCAATTTTGTTTCCTTTTAGCCTCCTGCATACACTGAACCGGGTTCCCCTGAAAAATCGCGTCAAGGCATTGGTTGCAGGAGATACAGGCCGGCTTGTAATGGCTATCTTTCCTCCATTTGTTCACGACGAAGGGCTCTCTTATGAAAGGACGACATAATGAGACAAAATCCGCCTCATCCTTCTCAACAACATCTTCCATGAGTGCAAACGTCCTCATACCGCCTACCATCATGACCGGTACGTCCACCTCCGCTTTTATCTCCTTGCACCATCCTCTGAAATAGCATTCACGCTCGGGCCGGCCTAATTTGGTTTTAAACTCGGTCCCCTCATACCTCTTACCCCTCAGTCCCGAGCTGATCTCGATGGCATCAAATCCCCATTCGGCGAGAAACCTGGCCGCCAATGCCCCCTCACGAAATTCAAGCCCACCGGGAAAGCCGTCCTCTACCCCGATCTTAATAAGCAGAGGGTAGTCCTCTCCTGCCTTTGCCCTGATGTCTTTGAGTATTTCGCGGTGGAGGCGCAAACGGTTTTTTAGATGCCCGCCCCACTGATCGTCTCGACGATTCAGGTACGGAGAAAGAAATTGGCTCAGCAGGTAAGCGTGTGCCCCGTGCACCTGGACGGCATCAAAACCGGCCTCTCTCACCCTTCTTGCCGCATCTCCGAATGCGCTGACTATTTCAGAGATTTCCTCGCCAGTCATGGACCGGTATGATCTCTTAAAGTACGGGTCATCATGGACAAAGGAAGGGCCTACGGCCTCAAGGTTTTTGGCCTTTAAGAATCTTGCGCTTTCTCTGCCGGCATGGAAAAGCTGGATTGCGATCTTAGCCCCCAGATTATGTGCGGCTGCGGAGAGCTTTTTGAGGCCTGGTATACAGTGGTCGCTGGCCATTGAATTCTGGACCGGAGATATTTGACCGGAATCGTTAACATGGGAAATGCCTGTAATGATAAGCCCTGCCCCGCCTCTTGCAAGGTCTTCAAAAAATTTTATCTGTCTGGCAGTCACCTGGCCCGTATGATCTGCATGACCGTCATAAGTCGCCGACCTGACAAATCGGTTCTTCAACTCCATCCCCTTTATGACCATCGGTTCGAACAGAATGCTCATCATCTACTCCCACGTTTAGAGGTCATCCATTTTTCAGCCATCCATACACGATCATTTCAGCCCGTTGCCTGACGGAGAGGGTGATGCTGGAACCCCGGCAAGGGTTTCTGTCTCACCCTGACTCCCCAAACGGACAAGCTGAAGCCTGCCGTTATCCGTGCTGATCACGGTGATCGAGCCGTTATTGGGCATGAAGCTGACAACACGTTCATCTCCAGTGGCCCTGCCAACCGCCGCGTTTATTGCAATGAAATGGCTGAAAACGACGGTCTCACTATCAAGGGAGAGAAGAGCCTCAATGATACCCTTGCGCCATACCTTCAGGTCCCGGCTCAGATCCGGCCATTTCTGTGCCATTACCTCACCTAACCATAATCCTCGATCTGTCAGTCCTGTTTCCGGGGGAGGTATCTCTCCCACTCGCTCTTCTATTTCGACAGAACAACCCCATGCCTCTGCCAAGGGTATCGCTGTCTCGCGGGCACGGGCGAGAGGGCTCGAAATAATCCTCAGGGGCCCGAGTGGCTTCAAGGCCTGAGCGGCACGCTGTGCCTGTGAACGGCCAAGCTCGTCAAGCCCGGGATCATAATCTTCGTTCCATTCCGCGGTGGCTCTGCCGTGGCGCACAAGATATAGCTTGGCCATAAATCTTTTTAATCTCCTTTAGGGTCATCCTGAGAGGTCAATTTTTCTATTCTAAAATCTTTACAAGGCTATTTGCAATCATAATTTGGATATCAACGAGGGGTTTCGGGATTCCCCTTTTTCAGATTTTCAGCACCCCCTTGACCCTCTCCTCGATGTCTCGCAGGTCCAGTTCACCGGGTCTTCCCCGAATGTCGCCCAATCTTCCAGAAACAGAGTAATGGCGCATTTTTTCCGGGTGGTATTCCCCGACAACATACCATTCTCCGACTATGGCGTAACCCAGGTGGTCAAAGAGCTGCCCCATGTATTTGACTGCCGGAATGGCCTCGTTGATGCCGGTGTGCGTCCCCCCGTAGGTGCAGTAAACCACCGCGTTGGCGGCGGGTCGTCGCGGAGAGCACGGGATGACCTCCCCCTTCAGGGCATATTTCTGAATAAGGCTTCTGAAAAGACTCATCACCGGTTCCCCAGGCAGCTGGGCGTAAACCCCTGACCCGGCAAATATGAAATCATATTCAAGGATATCTATTTCCATATCTTTCCGGGTTATTTTCAAGGTATCCACCCGCTCGCCCAGGTCTTGAATGGTCTTTTCGATTCTCAATGCCACCTTTTCCGTGTTTCCGGTGGATGAAAAATAGAGATTGAGTATGTTCATGACGCTTTCCTCCTTCTTAAGCCTGTCCCGTCATTCCTTTCCGGTGGACAGAGGGTAATGGACATGTTCCTTGTTCAAGGCCTTTTTCAACACCGGGCATTCATTGCAGTAGGCGGCCACCGCCACCCAGTTCTCAGGCCCCACTACCCTGGCCGGGTGCTCCACGTCCGGGGGGATCAAAAAGCAGGTACCTTCCTCGAGCAAATGATCCTTTCCGTCAATGGTGAGGGCGGCCTTTCCCTTGATGGTATAAACCAGTTCCTCTCCGAGATGAACGTGGGGTGTCCCCGTGGCACCTGGCGGCACGTCGATATACGCCATCTTGAGATAGCGGTTCCCGGTGGTCTCGGGGGAAAAAAAGACCTGTCTGAATATCCCCCCAAAATGCTCTTTTTTGAGTCCCGCGAGCTTTCTGATTCGAGGCTTCGTTGTTTCTGTCATCCTGGTTCCCTCCCGGTTTGGGGTGTGCAAGGCCCATTTCCGCCATCAGCCGCCTTACAGGCGCTGGGGCAGACGGCTGTACAGTCGGGATGATTATGGCATGAATTCTCATATATCACCTTCCCGATTTCCTATCAACTTAGAATTTGAAAGGCGTTCCGCTGGCCTATGACTATAATGAAGTCAAGCTCATAATAGTCTTGACTTTTTTGAAGTTTTATTCATAATGGTCACATGGAACGGTATTTGGAAGAATTTATCCGGAAAGATCTTGAAGAAAAAATCGTGCTTCTTTCCGGGCCGAGACAAGTTGGAAAAACAACCTTGTCAAAGCAATTGACAACTCACCGGGTTTATTTGAATTACGACGCTTCTTCAGACCGGCAAATCATTCATGCCCAGGAATGGGACAGAGACGCTGAACTGGTGATTTTTGATGAACTCCACAAAATGAAAAAATGGAAATCATGGATCAAAGGGGTTTATGATACCGAGGGCATTTCCCCATCTCTACTTGTTACGGGCTCGGCCAGATTGGATACCTATAGAAAAGGAGGGGAATCTTTGGCTGGGCGTTTTTTCTATTATCGGCTGTATCCATTGACGGTTAAAGAGATCTGTAGCACCCTTGGCGAAAAATCTGAAACAGCATTGGATAAATTGGTTAAACTCGGCGGATTTCCGGAACCGTATTTAAAAGACAGTGAAACATTTGCAAAACGGTTCCGTAGAATTCATACTGATACGATTGTCAGAGAAGATCTTCTGGATCTGGAAAGAGTGCGGGATATCAAATCCATCGAAATTCTAATTGACCTATTGAGAACCCGTGTCGGATCAACCACCTCCTACACCGCGCTTGCAAATGATCTTCAGGTATCCATTCACACGGTTAAACACTGGCTGCAGATTTTGGAAAACCTGTATATCATTTTCCCGGTCAGGCCTTACCACAAGAATATCGCCCGCAGCCTTTTAAAGGAGTCAAAATATTACTTGTATGATACCGGGGCCGTAGAAGGAAATCTGGGCGCAAAGCTTGAAAATACAGTGGCCTGCGCGCTGCTGCGCGATCTCCACCTTATTGAAGACACAACCGGCAGCAGAGTGGCGCTTCATTACCTCAGAGACAAAGAAAAACATGAAGTTGATTTCCTGCCTGTTATCGACAACAGACCCATCTGCATGATTGAAGTGAAAGTAAGTGAGGAAAATTTTTCTCCCTCATTGTTCCGGTTTCATAGAAAACTGGAACATACAAAACCTTACCAGATCGTATACAGGCTTAAACGCAAAAAATCTAAGGATGGGG
>JACNJD010000195.1 GCA_014382715.1 Candidatus Desulfacyla euxinica
CGGGAATAGCTCAGCTGGTAGAGCCTCACGTTGCCAACGTGATTGTCGCGGGTTCAAGTCCCGTTTCCCGCTCCATAAAAGGCGGCATAGCCAAGAGGCTAAGGCAGCGGTCTGCAAAACCGTTATTCATCGGTTCGAATCCGATTGCCGCCTCCAATAATTCCAAGGACTTAGCCAATACTGGCAAGTCCTTTTTTATTTGGGAATTGTTGCATCATTTCTCACTGGGCATAACTTATGTGACGCAAGTATGACAAACCCGTAAAAAGTCACTGACCCGTTTTCGTCATTCCCGCGAACGCTGGAATCCAGTAAAACCAACCAGTTCTAGACTCCCGCGTTCGCGGGAGTGACAGACTTGGAGACTTTTTACAGGACCATCAAGTATGGGCGCAAAGACAGTTTTCGTTCAGACACTATATAGACCACTTCAATATTGAGGCCCCCCAGGTTAAACCCGCTCCAAAGGTCATGAGGAGCACGTGGTCCCCCTTGTTCAGCCGCCCTTCCCTGTTGGCCTCATCTAAGGCAATCGGTATTGTGGCAGAAGAAGTATTCCCGTATTTATGAATATTCGTATACACCTTATCCATAGGAATATGCAGGTTATTTGCGAGGGCTTGAATGATCCGGATATTAGCCTGATGAGGGACAACAAGGTCAATTTCATCGCTGGAAAGGGAGTTGTGTTTCAGCGCATCCCTGGAAATTGAAGAAAGGCATTCAATCGCCTTCTTAAAAAGCCTGCTTCCACTCATCTTCAGATGGAAGGGGATTTTGGCCAGGCCTTGAAGAATATCGGGTGTATAGGCGTTTCCATCCGAAGAATAAAGGAGCTTCCACAACCTGCCATCCGTTTTCAAATGAGTGGAAAGTATCCCTCCCTCATTCGGACTGGAAGAGACGACGACTGCCCCGGCCCCGTCCGCCAGAAGGACGCATGTGCCACGATCCTGCCAGTTTATAACACTCGAAAGACGATCCACTCCCACCACCAGCGCCGTCCTGCTTGTCCCGCATTGAATCGCATTATTTACCACATTCAGCGCATACAGAAATCCCGAACACCCGGCTGACACGTCAAATGCCACACCGTTCCTTGCATCCAGGGCTTCTTGAACCATACATGCGGTAGAGGGAAATTGACGGTCCGATGTCACAGTGCCGACCACGATCATATCCAGCTCTTCTGCGGAAACCCCTGCCATCTCTAAAGCCTTTGTTGATGCCCGGGTAGATAAATCGGTCGTACTTTCATCTCTTTCAGTGGATGAAATGCGCCGCTCTCTAATACCGCTGCGACGTACAATCCATTCATCGGACGTATCAACTATGCTTTCAAGATCCTTATTGTATAATATTCTCTCAGGCATGGATGAACCTGTTCCAGCGATATGCGCATGGTGTATCATTTCTGTTACCTTTAAACCTTTGATCTGTTTCATTGAAGATATTTTTCTCTTTCAGATCATAACTAAAAAAGTTAACAACTCCAGAACCAAAATCAAGGATTATAAGACAGAATCCCAAACATGTATAGTCAAGCAATAGAGAAGCGGGAAGGCTTCTTTATGGAGTTGACAGTTTCTTAAAGGAACCATATGATAAATTTGTTTGTTTGCTACATATGGAACGTGCTTCCGTGGCCAAGGACATTTGCAAATGAGCAAATGCCTGCTCCATGGAAAAACTCTAAAAATCGACGGTAACTCATGGGGAAATCCCGAAAAGAACTGACCCCATTAGGAGATATTATCTCCGGTCTGCTGAGCGACGGAACCCTGCCATTCAATCCGGATGATGTGGATATCTGGAACGTATGGGATGATGTGGTCGGTGAATCTTTTTCCGGCACTACACGGCCTTCAGGGATCAGGGACAAGTGTTTGAGGGTCACTGTGTCTAACTCCATCTCCCTTCAGGAACTCAAATTTCATGAGAGCACTATAAAGGAAAAACTAAACGATAAATTAGGCAGATACGCCGTTGACAAGATAGAATTCAGGGTCGGCTCGAGATAGAAAAATCCCCTTGACCGAGGAGAGGAGGGAGGATCTCTAACCCTGGACGGCCTCCTAATGATGCCTCTATCAATGCTAATTTGGCGCCCGATTTCAGGTCTGGATAATTTAACTGGACACGTTTAGGCTCTAAGCCGAAACGCCTCAGACGGACCAGAATATCTACGAGACGAACCGATGGATAGATCAGGGCTAATCGCCCCTTTTTCCTCAGAAGAGACCTGGCAGCACGCAGGACATCATCAATCGATGCCAGGATTTCGTGCCTTGCGATAGCCCTTCGCGGGTCTGGATTCACGCGGCCGCTTCTGACCTTGCGATACGGGGGGTTGCATATAATGACATCGGCCGATTCATCGGCCATTGGGGGGAACCTGGTATCACCGAGAATGACCCCCATCCTGTCGCCAAATCCGTTCAGCAAGGCATTCCGCATCGCCTGTGAAGCCAACCCTTCTTGGATCTCTATCCCAAACGCATGACCCACGGGCCTCTTGAGCAGCAGGCTGAGAAGGATTACCCCGCACCCTGTACCGAGATCTATAACAACATCCCCCGCCCTTATGGTCGCAAATTCGGAAAGAAGAATAGCATCGATGGAAAACCTGTAGCCATCCTTGGATTGAATCAGCCTCAACCGACCTTCTAAGAAATGGTCCACACACTCGTCAGGCCGCAGTTTGATTTCAAGGGAGTTGTATGATTTCATGGGGGTCTATCTTGTTAAATACCATCCCCGTTAATACCTTGGGATAAAAATAGGTAGATTTCCTCGGCATTACAAGGGAGTTCCCTGCCACCTCCTTCACATGATCCATCTTGGTGGGATTCAGAAGAAAAACCATCTGGTATTTTCCTGACTCCACCTCTGCCACAGCCGACTCTGTGTTGCTCTGATACTGAAATATCTCTTCATCATCCAGATCCTCTTTGCTGAATCCGAGCCCTTTCTGAAAGACAAACCGGGACAGAACAAGCACATCAAGCTCCTTAAGTGAAGGGTGAAGATCATCACCCATCTCCGCCCTTGCCCCAGGTTTCAGCGAAAAGACGCGCCATCGATCGTCATCATGGGTATAGAAACCAAAAGCTGTCCTTTGTTGCCCTGCCTTTTCAAGTCTCTGTTTAAGGTCAGCCCATTCCCGGGAAAGGGTTCGGCCTGCAAGGGGTAACTCGACTATATCAAACCATTTACCCGCTTTTTTGAGGAAAGGCCTGGCCTGAAACCCGGGAGCGTTCTTTATGAGCCTGTGGGAAGGAAGAATTGTCAGGCCCTCGTCACTCATGTTAGAGAGGTACATCATAACAAACTCATAAGACCTGTTCGCAGGTCTCTCCCCATACCTCGCCCTCATAATATTCCTGTAATTCCTTGATGTCTCATAACGATGATGACCATCAGCGATAAAGATCGCCTTGTTAACCATGGCATCAGATATTTTTTTGAATAGGCTGTCGTTTTTGAGCATCCACAGACGATGTCTGGTCCCGTCCTCAAGGCTAAAGTCCATTTGAGGGGCGTAGCTCAACGCCTCATCGCATGCAATAAGCATACTGTTCCCGGGATCTTCATAAAGTCCGAATATCTGGCTGAACTGGGCGTTACAAGCCCTGTAAAGCTTCAGACGGTCATCTTTATGGGCCGAGAAGGTCCGCTCATGAGGAAGAATAACACCGGATTTCTCGTCCTCTATCTTCACTAAGACAATGATGCCCCACCTGGTTCTTTCAGGGGCGCCATTACCAGGATCGTACGTCATTGCAGTTACGTAAAGGGAGGGTTCCTTCTCTCGGATAAGACTTCCTTCAGATTGCCATCTCTCAAAACAATCCGCTGCCCTGGTGTACACATTATCCCAATCCGAGTCGCCGGTCTTTTTTTTGCCTAAAATTAATCGGATGACATTGTGGGGGTCTGCCTGATAATATGCCTCCTGTTCTTCTTGTGAAATTACATCATATGGAGGAGCGACAAGACGGGAAATGTCTTCTCTTTGCTGGAAATTATATGTTAGACCTTTGAAAGGGGCAACAATCGCCATGTTTTACTCCTTAGTCGAACCAAATTATCGTGGTCTGCCCTCAAACGCAAGGATGTAATCTCTCTCAGAAGGTAATATGTGTCAAGTAAATTTAATCGTGGGAGTCCTTGTCAATGGCTTCATTGAATGAGCATCGCTGTGAGACCCTCAGCCGGGATAAAGATGTGAGTATCCTGATCAAAGGGGGATTGGCCATTACAATGGCAAAAGACGAGGCACCGATCCCCGAGGCAAGAGTATTAGTGTCTAAGGGGCGAATCATTGATATAGGCAAGACGGACGAGGTAAGGATCCCGTCAGATGGCCGGTTTGAAATCATAGACGCCCGGGATGCTATTATAATGCCCGGACTGATTAATACACATACCCACTCGGCCATGACCCTTTTCAGGGGAATGGCTGACGACCTCCCTCTGAAACAGTGGTTTTTTGAAAAGATCTTCCCGGCAGAGGCAAGATTTCTCAACCCTGAAACGGTATACTGGGGCGCACTCCTCGGATGTCTTGAAATGATAGCATCGGGTACCACCTGTTTTGCGGACGGCTATTTCTTTCAGGACCAAACAGTTCGCGCTGCACATGAAGCCGGACTCAGGGGACTGATTGCACAGGGAGTCATAGATTTCCCTGCCCCCGGCATCCCCGACCCCGGAGAAAATATAAAAACCGCCCGGGAATTCATAGATAGATGGATAGGCTTCTCCGACCTGATCATCCCGGGAATTTTTTGTCACAGCCCTTTGACCTGCTCTTCACAAACTTTAAGCAAAGCATTAGATATCTCTAAACAATATCAACTTCCAATACAAATTCATCTGTCTGAAACCGCTGAAGAGGTCCATGAAATCATCAAGAGGTATGGTAAAAGGCCAACTCACTACTTAGATCAATTGGGTCTGATAGACCCCTCCCTTATTGCGGCCCATGGAGTGCATTTGAATAACGGGGAGATGAAGCTTCTCAAGAAAA